>NZ_FXWZ01000003.1:969871-1293161 GCF_900184225.1 Brevibacterium ihuae
GCTTGCTCACTGTCGACTGCGCCAGATGCATGTGGTGGACCAGATCACGCACCCGGTGCTCGCCACTGGCTAAGTGCTCAAGCAGTGCCAGTCGCGTCGGCTCGGCCAGCGCATGGAACAGCGCCGCATAGGCACTGCGGTCCTCGAACCAAACGGTTTCAGCCGAACGAGTAATCGCCATACGGAGATGATAACACCAAACGGCGATGAGAGAGCTCAGGAACAGCTTGCGTCGCCTCCACGCGCCGCCTTCGCTGTCTAGAAGCCGAACGCGCCACCCTCGACGAGGATGAACACCCCGAGACCGATCAAGACGATCGGGAACAGGACGTGCTCCCATCGTTCGAGCACCTCAGCAATCGGCCGGCGAGTCGCAACGAACTTGGCCATCACGACGAGGACCGCGACGAGCGCGAGGAACACGACGCAATAGGCGATGACGGCGGCCGGCCCCACGCTGAGGAAGACCGGAACATACACGCCGATGTTGTCCCCGCCGTTGGCGAAGGTGACAGCGGCGACGGTCAACACGCCGACGTTCTTGCCACTGACCTTTGCCTCATCATCATCGTCGTTGTCTCCGCGCCACGCCTGCCAGGCAGCCCAGATGCCGAGGAACAATGGGACGAGCCCGAAGTACGGGATGGCTTGCGGGGGCAGGAAAGCATCCGCCCCCAGCGTGACGAGCACGGCGGCGGCCAGGATGCCGCCGAACCCGAGATACTGGCCGGCTAAGATCCGGGCCGTTGTGCCCCGCTGGCCCGCGCCGCGGGCGAAGAACAGCGAGAGCACGATGATGTCGTCGATGTTGGTGACGATGAACAGGCCGATCGCCTGCAGCACGGATGACAGGATCATGCGTCAGCCCCTGCCTCGCAGCACCCGGGAACCGAGCACGCCGGATCAAGGCACGGCGCGCTGTCGTCGACCGCCAGGGTGACATCGACCAGGGCGGTGAGCGCCGCCGCCAGATGCGGGTCAGCGATCTCGTACCGTGTCTGGCGTCCTTCCGGCTCGGCAACGACGATCCCGCACTCCCGCAGGCATGTCAGGTGGTTCGACACATTCGAACGAGTCAGTCCCAGGTTGCGGGCGAGCGTGGCGGGATAGCACGGCCCGCCCAGCAGCTGCAGCAGAATCCGTGAACGCGTGGGATCGGTCATGGCTCTGCCGAGCCGGTGCATTACATCTAAACGAGAAGTAATAGTCAGCATCCACTGAACTATACAGTAGGCAGTGACCGGTGAAGCGGCGCTCTCGATCCGGGGGACCCGTGTCACCGATCACAATGGAATTGTCAAGCCCTGGGTTTGGTAGAGGCTTCTTTTCTTGGTTTCCTATGCGGCCACGCCTGTAGTGGTCTGCTGTTTGATCCAATCAGAATGCGCCTCGATCGGCGGCCGGTAGTGCAGCGCCGAATGCAGTCGGACGTGGTTGTACCAAGCCACCCACTTCGACGTCTCGGCCATCACTTCGATCACTCCCGACCACTCCCGCCGGTCGATCAGTTCGGCCTTGTACACCGAGTTCAGCGCCTCGGCCATCGCGTTGATGCTCCTATAGTTGTCAAGCCGTGATTTCGCCTGTTCGTGGGTTGGTCTTGATGAGGTGGTAGACCTCGCGGATGACGTAGCGTTTCAAGCACCGTATGATGTCGCGTTTGCTCTTCCCCTCGGCTGTTCGGCGAGCAACATATGCGATGGTCGGCTCGTGGAACCGCATACGCACGATCACGGTCCGGTAGATCGCGGCGTTGAGCTGCCGATGTCCGCCGTGATTGATGCGATGCTTACCGCTGCTCATTCCTGACCCGGCGGGCACGGGACTGATTCCTGCGAGTTTCGCGAACGCTGCTTCGCTGCGGATCCGTTCAGGATTGTCCCCGGCGACGATGAGGATCTCTGCGGCGGTGTCGACGCCGATGCCGAACTCGTCCAGCAGGTGCGGGGCGCGTTGGGCGACGAGTTGCTCGATCTGCGCTTCCAGGCTTTTGATCTCCTCGTTCAAGGCAATCCAGCGCCTGGCGATCGATCGGAGTGCGTGCCGGTTCGCGTCCTCTGGCGTCTCTAATCCGCGTGGGCGGAGCGCGGCGCAGTGACGGGCGATCATCTTCTGCGTTTTCCGTGCTGTCTCACGCCGTAGCTCTTCGTCCGAGTGGACGAGCAGCGCCTTGAGCGTCACCATCGCCCCGGTGCGGTCTTTCACCGCGGTATCGTGGGCGACTTTCAGCTGCCGGATCATCTCCACCACCCCGTCAGCGGTCTTCGGGACCGCAGTCGCGAACCCGGCAAGTACTGCCCTGGCAGCGTTCTCCGCGTCGAGCGTGTCGGATTTCCCGTTCAGTCGGCGCAGCCGCCGATCGGGCCGGGAGACCTCGACGACCTTGTGTTCGTTCCGGCGGACGAACGAGGTCAGCCCGGCACCATAGGAGCCGGTGCCTTCGATTCCGAACGCGATGATCTTCCCGAATGACGACGCCCACTCGAGCAGCTGCTTGAACCCCGCAGCGTCGGTCGCGATCGTGAGAGTCGCCAGGACCCCGCCGATCGAGTCCATCACCGCGGCGACATGAATGTGCTTGTGGGTATCGACGCCGATCACGACGTGCCCGGAACGGGCGGGCTCGATCTGTTCCATGGGGTGCTGTCTCCTTCATCGGTTAGCGTGGTCACACGCTGTCGCCGGCGGGCGGACAGGACTGTCATGGGGACGCTTTGACGAGGCTCCAGGCTCCTATCAGGTCACGCCCGATCCGGCGGCAGCGGTACTGCGCCCGGCCGGAGGTTCGACAGATCAACGCCAAGGCACCCTGCGGGCCAATCGTAAGCAAGGGTCAGAACACTCCGGCCAGGACTACCTCATCCTTGCGGGACGCGGCAGAAACAGACTGACAATCGAAGGAATCGCCCCGCGAACCCACTGATGCCACGATCGCAGACTCAGCCAGCGTCTCGCCATAGCGAATCGAGCGGAACTGGACTCCGCGATCCGAGTGGTGAACGAGCCCGGATACATCGTGCCCGGCCCGGTACTTCGCCGCCAGAGCCATCGTGAGCGCGTCCCGGGCCAGGGATTCACGCATATGGTTCGTCACCTGCCAGCCGACGATCTCGCGATGGAACACATCGAGGATGAACGTCGTGTACACCCACCCCGAGCGCGTCGGCACATAGGTGATATCGGCCACCCATAAGCAGTTCGGTGCAGGCGCGGTGAACTCCCGCTCGACGAGGTCCTCCGGGCACTCCTCGGCTCTGGCCGATGCCGTCTTGGGACGTTTGCGTTTGCGCCGCACCCCATCGATGCCCAGTTGGCGCATCAAACGCTCGACCGTGCAGCGGGCCACCGGCCCGAACCGGTCGGCGTGATCACGGTTGATCGCTTTCCACATCTTGCGCACTCCATAGCAGGAGTAGTTCGCTTCGTAGATGTCCCGGATGACGACCATGAGATCGCAGTCCCGAATAGCCCGGGCCGAGGGCCGGCGCAGTTTGTACGCGTAGTACGAGCTCACAGCGATCCGTGCAGCAGTCCCGCGCAGGACCCGCACGATCGGCTCGACTCCGAACTCGTCACGATTCTCGTCGATGAAGTCGACGATCACCTTGATGGGCGGTCGAGCTCCGCCGCGAAGAAAGCCGATGCTCTGCGCAGGATCTCGTTCGCTCGCCTGGCTTCGGCCAGCTCCGCCCGCAAGCGTCGGTTCTCCGATTCCAAATCCACAGACTCCGACGGTGTGATCCTGCCGGATTCCTTGTGCTTCCGCACCCACACGCGCAAGGTCTCCTTACTCAACCCGAGCTCTTTCGCGACCCGAGTAATCGAGCCGTTGGCAGTCGCGGGATCGGCCTGAGCGTGAATGACGAGCTCTACTGCACGAGCCCTGAGCTCGTCGGTGTACTTCACTGGCATGAGAGAAACTCCTTCTTCCAATCTCCCTGCCTCCATTATCCCCGGGGCGATTCAAATCATTCCCCGATGATGTTCTTGGACCGGAGGGTGACATGCGTATGAACCGGATGGAGGCGGCGCTGGTCGACTTGTCCCGCGTCAAGTAGTTGGCAGGATTTCCTTGGTTTTGAATGTCGGGGTGGTGGGGTCGGCCAGGCCCAGGTGCACCTCCTTGGGCCGGTTCCATGAGATGGCCTCGTGGGGCCGGAGCTCGTTGTACTCGATCCGGTAGTCCTCGGCCCGCTCGGCGAGCACGATCGCGTCGTCAATCTCGTCCAGGTAGAGCCGTTCGTACTTCAGCGTGCCGAAGCCGCGTTCACGGGACCCGTTCTGCCCCGGGGTCTTCACTCGGGTGCGCACGTGGTGTAGCTCGGGGTGGGCGGCGATGAAGGACTCGAAGCGGAAGGACCGGAACGGCCCGCCGTTGTCCGTCACGATGGTCACCACGGGCAACAGCTCACCGGTCTCGGGATCGACCGGGCAGGCCTCGACCAGCGGGTGACCGAACATGGCCTCGTAGTCGGCCAGGGCCAACTCGATCGCGTCGATCGCATCGTGCTGGTTCCCGGTGGGCGAAACGTGGAAGGGGTGCTCGTACTTGGACCAGTAGTCCCGGCACCCGGCCAGCCGCCAGGTCCCTCCGGTGGTGGTCTCGAACTCGCTGAAGTCCAGCTGCCAGACTTGGTTCGGACCGGTCGGCTCGGTGGCGAACGCGGCCTTGCGCCGCTCGGCCAGCTTCCGTCGCTCCCGTTGGTACTGCGCGGGCAGAATCAGCCCCTCGTCGCGCAGGATTCGCAGCACGGTCGCCTCGGAAACAACATGCCCGTCGTGGCGGACCATCGCCCAGATCTTCCGATGCCCCCACGCCGGATGGGCCAGCGCGTGCTTGACCACCAGTTCCCTGGCGGCCTGCCGTGCCGGTTGCGGCCACGGTCCCTTCACCGCCGTCCCGGTGCGGGCCTTGGCCTGCCAGCGGCGCCAGGTCCGCTCGGGCATGTCGAAGAGCTGGCAGAACCTCGCGGTCGACATGCCCGCTGCCACGCGGATCACCTCGAGGTCCTCGAAGGGCCCAGCCGGCCCTCCGCGGACTTCTTCCACACCCTGGCCTCCAGGTGTGCCTCGCCCAAGGCCTGGGTCAGCTCGGCGACCTCGGCCTCCAGCTGTTCCTCTCGGGAGGATGGTCCGGACCTGCCGGCCACCAGGGCGGTCTTGCCGGCTTCCAGGAACTCGGCCTTCCACCGTCCGATGGACTGCTCACTGACTTTCTCCTTGCGTGCCGCTTCGGCGATGGACATCTCGCCGGCCAGCACGCTCAACACGATCCGGGTCTTCTTCTCCGCCGGAATCGAGGGTGGTCTACCCATGTCTGACTCTCCTTCAGGACCTACATAACGGCCCTGCCACTAAGTCTGACGCGCGACAGTGGAAGAGCATCCGACCAGCTTTGGGTTAGATCTGACCGGATCGCTGCAGGATCTGGGCGTGGTCGGTGCGGCGTTCGTGCCGAACGACCGCGGAGCCGCCATGCAATCGCTTTCTTAGTCCGGACTTAGTCGATGTGGAAAGCGGCCTCGTTGCGCTCACCGTTCTCAACCCACTCGATGAGTAGCCGGTCATCGTCGGACCCACCCATCATGAAATCGATGTTCACGATCCTCGTCTGTCCTGCGTGAACCACGGTCGGTTCACCTCGGCTCATCACCATCATGGCCGCGTTCTCGCTCGCTGGCTTGAACGTCACCTCCTGAGCATCTTCATCTCCGACGTTGGTGACCTCTACCCAGTGGCGCGTGCGGTAACGCGCCTTGCCCTTGGCGTCAGTGTCCTTCAGCTCGCGTTCCTGCCTTGGCTGAGCCTGGAACCTCACACCGCGATTTGGACGGTTGAGTACGGGCACGTCCAGTGCGAGGGTCGCGACGTCATGCTCGATCGCACGCCAGACTTCATGAGCGAGCTGAGACACGTTGCTGAACGTACCGAGCAGGGCTCGTTCCTGGAGTTCCTTTTTGAACTCGCGAAGTCCTTCGAGCTGCTCGGTGTCCACGTCGTTGGGAAGCGGCCCGTCGGAGAAGTAGACATGCACGGGCTTACCCTGGTCAGTAGCGCGTTCGATCTCTTCGACTGTGCCCGACACGGCATCGGGCGTCGGGGACCCCAGTCTGCTTCCGAAGATCGCGAAGACGATGTCGGAGTCGTCGACTCCTTGCGAGTTGATGAGTGACTGCGGATGTCCACCTAGGAGCGGCACGGACGAGCTCTCCCACCGCCAAGGCTGAAGTGCAACTTGGTTACTGCGACCGAAGGCTTCGCTCCAACCATGGATAGCTGATTCAACGGCATCGCGCGCTTCAGCGGTATCGGACGGAGAGACGATCATGACGCGGAGAACATTCGCAACGTAGGCCATGAGTTAAAGCTACAGGCCACCTCTGACACTGCGAGGTGACTCACGACGAGATCCACCGAGGTATACCTGCTTGGACACAAAGTCGTGGGGTCCCAGCCTGGTTGATTCCAGCAGCTTTGCCGTAAGACTGCTTCCTTCTTCGCAGGCCGAAACCGAATGATCGCTCAGGGCCGGCCACCTGGGCGTCAGGGATTGCGCATTGGCTGGAGGGGAAAAGAAGGAGCGAGCGACTCTCCCTGCTCCTTCGAGTGAGCAACGCCATCGTGGAGCGGAAAATCGGGCCGGGCAACCCAGCGCGCGAACTCGATGGTCCCGCCCTCCTCGATGGCGCCCAGGTGCCCGCCGACGATGGTGGCGTCGAAGATGAAGCGCTGCGCCCGGAAAGGGCGCCCGGTGCGCCGGCTGAATGGCGCGGTGAAGTGATGCATCGCCAACAGAGAGCCGAGCTCGACGAGGTACCCCGTCTCCTCGTGGGCCTCGCGCACGGCAGCACTTTTGATGTCCTCGTCGAACTCCACACCGACCCCGGGCAGCGACCAGCCCGGATGGAATCCCGCCGCTCCTCCGTTGAACCAGGTCAGCAGGATCTCATTGGCGTCGTTAACCACCACCGCGTAGGCGGCCAACCGCGTGTTGTACTTGGTTGAAATGCACCCGAAGATTCTATGACTCGAACCCTTCCGGGAATAGCCCTGCCTGGAGGGATGACGATCGGCAGTGAGGTCAGAGCGAAGCCGAGCACCTCGCCGTCAGTCGCGTGCTACTCGATGCAGGCGTGCATGACTCTCTTCCGCCTCAACCACAACGTCGCCTCCGCGCGCGAGTCGACAGTTCTGAAGCGGATCGTTCGACTCTGGAGCGGCTCATTTCATCGCACCGGAGGTGAGGCCCTCGATCAGGTAGCGCTGCAGCAGTACCGCGATGGTGAACACCGGAACAACCGCCAACAGCGACGAGGCGGCAATCCGCCCGAAGTCCTGCACCCGCTCGCTGAGCATTCCTGCCAGCAGGACCGGAACCGTCTGCACGTCCTCGCTCTGGGTGAGGAAGGTGGCGAACAGGAGCTCGTTGTAGTTGAGGATCGCCACGATCACCCCGACGGCGATGAGCGCAGGCACGAGCATCGGCGTGACGATCCGCAGCAGCAGCTGCCATTCCCCCGCGCCGTCGAGCCGCCCGGCCTCCTCGATCTCGACAGGAAGGCGCCGGATGAACCCGTCCAGCAGCCAGATGGCCACCGGCACATTCATCAGCGCATACACCAGAATCAAGCCGGGCAGGCTGTTCGTCAGCCCGAGAACACGCAGCAGGGTGAGCAGCGGGATGATCGCCACGATCGGCGGCAGCAGCCACGGGCTGAGGATGAGCCCGCTCAGCAGCACTCCCCCGGTTCTGAACCGCGCCATCGCCCAGGCCCCGGGGAGAGCGAGCGCCAGCGTCAGCAGCGCTCCCGAGACGCTGGCGAGCAGCGAGTTGAGTACGCCGCGCGGCACTGCGGAATCCAACGCTCTCTTCCAGTTGCCCGCTGCGGGTTCGGTCGGAACGAGGATGCCTGCGGCGATCTGCCCCTGTGTCATGAAAGAGATCGACACGAGGTAGAGCAGCGGGACGAGCACGACGAGGACGCTGAGGATCACCCAACCGCCCCCGACCCATGACTGCCAGCGGGCTGCTCCTGCCGAGCGCCGTCGGCGGCTCCGGCTGAAGAGAACCCCCTTCAGCCCGGCTTCCTGCACAGCCTCAGACATCGCGAAGCCTCCTGACGATCAGGAAGATGGGAAGCGTGACGACGGTGACCACGACTGCCAGCAGCAGCGTGACGGTGGCCGCCATGCCGACGTCGAAGCCGCGCAGCGCGGTTCGCCAGATCAGGTATGCGGGCACCAGAGTGGAGGAGCCCGGACCGCCAGAGGTCATGACGTAGACCAAGTCGAAGACCTTGAAGGCGAGAATGAGGCGGATGAGGAACGCGGCGGCGATCGTGCCCGCGATCGCGGGCAGGGTGATGTGGCGGAACAGGCGCAGGCCGGTGGCGCCGTCCAGTCGTGCCGCCTCGGTCACGTGCGGGTCCTGGCCGAGCAGTGCGGTGAACACCAGCAGCACGACGAGGGGTGTCCACTCCCAGACGTCGGCCAGAGCCACTCCGAAGACCGCCCACGTCGTATCGGACAGAACTGCGAACGTGCCCGACCACGGAGTGAAGTGCTGAACAAGGGTGTGGAGGAGGCCACCGGAAGGGCTGAAGATGAAGCTGAAGAGGATGCCGACCACCACCGGCGGGACGATCATCGGCAGCAGCAGCACGGTCCGCACGAATGCTCCCGCCCACAGCGAGCGCCACAGCGCTATAGCGGTCAATGTCCCGAGCACCGTGCTCGCAACAGCAACCCCGATGGCATAACCCGTGCCAAGGGCGAGCGAGGTGCGAACATCCGCAGAGGCGAGGGCTGCCTCGAAGTTCGCGGTGCCGACGAACTCCTGGAACGGTCGGCCCAGGCTCGACTCGGTGAAGGCCGCCGAGGCGATGAACACCAGGGGATACGCCGCCAGTACCACCAGCACGAGCACGCTGGGGCTGACGAAGATCGCTCGATGCACGCGCGCGGGCACTCGGCGGCAGGGCCTGGACGACCTCTCACCAGCGGGTTCCGATGGGACGCCGGTGACCCGCGGCTCGGTGTGCGGGTGAAGATCAGTCGCCAAGGAGCCTCTCCCACTCTGCCTGGACACCATCAAGGGTCTCCTGGGCCGAGCCTCGCTGACCCGACAGGTGAGCGGCGATCTCATCGGTGAGGATCTGTGCGGCCTCAGTGGCGTTCTCACCTGTGGGCCATGCCAATGCCCCGTCGAGCGTCGACCTGTTGACCTCCTGGAGCTCGGGGAATTCTTCGCCATAGGTCGTGTCCTCCAGAGAGGAGACTCGATTCGGATCGATCCCGGTGGGCGGCAGCGCCGTGAGGAGTTCGGAGTTGACCTCGGAGGATGCCGCCCACTGGATGAACTGCTGGGCGAGGTCGGTCTTCTCGGAATTGCCCGCCACCACCCAGCTGAAGCCCGCCACGAGCGAGGCGCGCGGCTTCTCTCCCTCGGCTCCGCGGGGCAGGTACGTCACACCCCACTTGTCGACCACCTCGGAGCCGGATTCGGGATCCTGCGACCGCACGCCCAGGTCTGTCCAGTTCTCGATGAAGGCGACCTTGCCGGCGAACCACGCCGAGTTGCCGGCACCGAAGTCCGTCTCCGCCGGGGTGGGCAGAGCGTCGTCCCAGGTCTCCTCCAACGCCTCCAGGGCGGACACGGCTTCTGCCGAGTTGATGGCGGGGGCACCGGAATCGTCGAGGAATTCGCCTCCGAAGCCGGCCAGGCGGTTGGCGAAGCTCGCCCCGAGGATGAGCGGCGACTGCTCGCCGAAGACGGCAGCCCCGTAGACTCCCTCGTCCCCCTCGTTCTCCGTGATGGTCTGAACCTGCTCGGCGTACTCGTCCCACGTGGCAGGAGGCGCATCGAAGCCGTTCCGCTCGAGGATCTCCGTGTTGTAGAAGAGCGCGTGGATGTCCCCGTCGAAGGGCACCCCGTAGATCTCCTCGCCGACGTGGGCATACGGCTGCCAGATGGACGGGATGAAGTCGTCGACGTCGAGGTCCGGCGATCCCTCGACGAACTCCGTGAGCGGTTGGATGCTGCCGTCAGCGGCAAGGTCGCCCAGCGAGACGTACCACGGAGCCGACACATCGTAGACGTTCGCTCCGGACTGCTGATCGAGGGTGAGCGTCGAGGCGATCTCGTCGTAGGGGACGGTGGTGACGTTGATCGTCACGCCGGTCTCCTTCTCGAAGCTCTCGGCCAACCAGGCACCCGCGCCCTCGTGGGAGGCATTGAGGAGGAGGTTGAGCTCCTCGCCCTCGTATTCGCCCGCGAAGGCATCACCCTCGGCGGCGCTGGCGCTGCCGCACGCGGAGAGCGTCAGCGCGGCCACGACGCCGGCGGCGAGGAATTTCAGGCGGCCGGGGGCCGATCGTGTGCTGCTCATGGGGCATGTCCTTTCGTCGGGTGCGTCAGAGTCCTCGGCCTGCGAGGAGCTGCTGCTTCGGGGTTTCGGTGGAAGTCGCGCTGAGGTGGCCGAAGGCGCCTCGGTAGGCAGCCGCCGGATGGGAGTCGGGAAGCCGGTCGGCCCCCGTCACACGCGCGCGCAGGCTCGTCGGGCGGCGGGTCTGCTCCTCCTCCGCGGTGCGGGCGAGTCCACGGCTGCGCAGAACGGGCAGGACGTGATCGATGAACTCGTCGTAGCTGCCCGGGATCGTCGAGTTGATGACATTGATCCCATCGATCCCCGCGTCCTGCCAGGCTTCGAGCTCATCGGCGATCTGATCGGGCGTGCCGACGATCCTGGTCGCATGGGCACGGAAGTGGGCGAGGTCGCGCAGGGTGACGCGCCCGTTGGGTGCCATCGCTCTGAGCTCCGAGAGGTGTCCCTGGGCACCCTCGGTGTGCTCGAGATCATCCAGCGGGGCGTCGATCGGCAGGTGACCCACGTCGACCCCCAGGCTGCCCGCGGTGTGCGCGATGAGGGCGTGGATGTCGAGCGAGTTGTCGAGGTCCTCCGCCCGAGCCCTCGCCTCGGCTTCCGTCGAACCGACCACGAAGGAGAGTCCCTGGATGAACTTGACGTCCTCGGGCCGGCGCCCGGCCCGTGCGGCACGCTCCCTGACGTCCTTCGCATGTGCAGCCGCGATGTCGCGCCGCGGCGCCATGGAGAAGGTGGCCTCGGCATGTCGGGCAGCGACGTCCCGACCGCGGGACGAGGACCCAGCCTGGAACAGGAACGGCGTGCGCTGCGGCGAGGGCGCCGAGAGATGAGGGCCCTCGACCCGGTAGCGGGCGCCAGTGTGCTCGATCTTGGCCACCTTGTCCGGATCCCCGTGCAGGCCGCGTCCTCGGTCGTGCTCCAGGTGCTTGTCCTGCACCAGCGCACCGTCCTCCCACGAGCCCTCCCAGAGCTTGTAGCAGACCTCGAGGTACTCCTCCGCCCAGTCGTAGCGGTCGTCGTGCTCGGCCAGTCCGTCGCTCCCGAAGTTCCGGTGGGCGTTCTCCGAGGCGCTCGTCACCACATTCCAGCCCACGCGCCCTCCGGAGAGGTGGTCGAGGGTGGAGAGCTGGCGGGCGAAGGCGAAGGGGTGCGCCTGGATGACTGACGAAGTGAGCGCCAGTCCGATCCGATCGGTCACCGCCGCGAGCGCGGAGATGAGCACGAGAGGGTCGTTCGCCGGGATCTGCAGCCCCCGGCGAACATGAGACGCCCATCCGCCCTCGTGGTCGCCGTAGAGCCCGACGACATCAGCGAAGAAGGCGATATCGAATCCGGAGCTCTCGAGCCGCTGCACGAGCGACACCCAGTGCTGCAGCTCGTTGAACCGATGCTGCTGCGCCTCGGGACGGCGCCACGCGCCGCCGATGATGTGGCTCGTGGTGTTCATGAGAAAGGCGGAGAGAATGAGGGGGGAGCGGGACACGTCGGACCTCCAGGGGGTCAGGAATGCGGTCGGCGGGCCGGCGGCCTGCCGTAGCGTAGTGGGAATCACAGGTCCGAGGAGACCGACCAGATGTTGATGCCGGCCTCGCCCCGGGTGATCTCGTCGATCTCGGCGAGCTCCTCGCTGCTGAAGGACGTCGAGGACAGCGCTCCGAGGTTCTCGTCGAGCTGCGCAGTGGATGAGGCCCCCAGCAGTACGGAGGTCACTCCACCGTCGCGGAGCAGCCAGGCGATCGCGAGCTGGGCCAGAGTCTGCCCACGCCGCCGAGCGACCTCAGCGAGTCTGCGCAGGCGGTCGAGATTGTCCTCGCTGAGGTGGTGAGCGGGCAGCGAGGTGCGCCCCCCGGCAGGCTCGGCATGGGGGTCCTTCAGGTACTTGTCCGTGAGCAGCCCCTGCGCCAGAGGGGTGAAGGCGATCGACCCGAGTCCCGTCTCTTCGAGGACGTCGAGCAACCCGTCCTCGACCCAGCGGTTGAGCATCGAGTAGGCCGGCTGGTGGATGGTCAGCGGTGTTCCGAGCTCGGCTGCGATAGCCGCGGCTTGGGCAGTTCGCTCCGCCGAGTACGAGGAGATCCCGACATAGCGCGCCTTTCCGGAGCGCACAGCGGCGTCGAGAGCGCCGATCGTCTCCTCCAGCGGAGTCTCCGGGTCCACCCGGTGGGAGTAGAAGATGTCCACGTGATCGAGTCCGAGGCGGTGCAGCGACTCGTCCAGGCTGGACAGCAGGTAGCCGCGCGAGCCGAAATTCCCGTAGGGCCCGCGCCACTGGTCCCAGCCGGCCTTCGAGGAGATGATGAGCTCGTCTCGGTAGGGTCTAAGATCCTTCGCCAGGACGCGTCCGAAGTTCTCCTCCGCCGCGCCGGCGGGCGGCCCGTAGTTGTTGGCGAGATCGAAGTGCGTGATCCCGGAGTCGAAGGCGTGCCGGATGATGTCGCGCTGCGTCTGGAACGGGGTCGTGTCACCGAAGTTCCACCACAGGCCCAGAGAGATGGGCGGCAGGAGCAGCCCGCTGCGTCCGACCCGACGGTACCCGAAGCGGGAGTACCGATCGTCGGCGGCTGCATACGGGGTGTGGGTCTCGGTGCCCCAGGCGGAAACGTCGACTGTCTGCGTCATATGTGCTCCTTCGTGGTCAGGTGTAGAGCGAGAGTGGCTGGAACTCGCCGTTGAGGTAGTGAGCGCCCACCTCGAGCTTCTTGTAGTCGACCGGGTCGTGCAGCGAGTGCGTGCGGATGTTGCGCCAGAAGAGATCGAACCCGATCGACGAGGCGGTGCTCGAGGTGCCGGTGGCCTCGAATATCCGGTTCGTCAGGTCCGTGGCGACATCGGAGGAGACGACCTTGAGTTCAGCGATCTCGATCGCCAGTTCACCACGCTGCTCGGAGGTCACCTCCCGGCCCAGGCCGATGACCTCGTCGAATCGTCGATTGACCCTGTCCGCCAGGGCGGAGACCGCGGCTGTGCGCGACTTGAGCTCTCCGTAGAGCCGCTGGACGAAAGGGTCGTGCCGGTACTGCTCCGCCGAGGACAGGAACCACGCGTTGGGCCGCTTGTTGGTGAGACTGCGCCCGGTTTCCAGCGCTCCCTCCGCGATGCCCAGATAAAGGTTGCCGAAAGCCAGCTGGATGCCCGGGGTGACGAGCGTGGAGAACGGCTCCTCCCCGAGGAAGCCGAGGAAGTCGGATTCCTCAACCCGCACATCGTGGTAGATGACGGTGTTCGACGACGAGAGCCGCTGGCCGAGGAAGTCCCAGTCGTCCACGTACTCCACACCGTCCCGGTCGTGATCCAGGACAAGGGCCCCGACCTCCCCGGCTCTCGGCCCTTCGGAGACGGTGGCGTTGACGAGGAGAACATCGCCGACCGCCGAACCCGTCGAATACCTCTTCTTCCCTGTCAGGCGATATCCGTTCGCCTCCGGGACCAGGACGAGATCGGGATCGGTCGGGTTGACCGAATCGCCCCAGATCCACCTGCCCTCGATCGTCGTCCGGTGCCACCGCTCACGGTCGGCGGGGTTCGCGATGTTGAAGACGACGTTGGCTGCGTTGATGTAGTGGTAGGCCAGGACCTGGGCGATCGAGGCGTCGGCGCGCGCGAGAACCCGCACGACGAGGAACGCCGTCTCCCAGTGGGCACCTCCCCCACCGAACTCCTTGGGCTCCAGCAGGGTCACCAGCCCGGACTCCTTGAGCAGGTGAACCTCCGAATGCGGGGTCCGGTTGGCACGGTCGCGGGCGACAGCGTCAGCAGCGAGGGTGTGCGCCACGTCCTCGGCGACAGCGGTCCACGCGGCGATCTCCTCCGCAGAGGCCGCTCCGCTCCAGTGCGAGCGCTGGGCGATAGTGTGCTCTGTCATTTCGATGCTCCTTCAGGTACGCCCACACTCCAGAGGCGGACAGGATCCGTGCCGCTGACGCGATGGTCACCGGCTATGCGTGCTTTGTAGACCCAGGGGTTGTGGCTGGTCACAGTGCGCGCGTTGCGCCAGTGACGATCCAGCGCCTTCGCACCGTCGACACCGGATGCGCCGAGCGCGTCGAAAATCCGCGTCACAGCTTCCAACACCGGCCTGTGCAGGGCCACCTGTGCCCGCGCCGTCGCCAGTTCGGCGGCGTTCGCCGCTGCGATCTGCGCTGCTTCATCAGCACCGCGTGCAGCGAAGGCGGCGTCGAGCGCGCGTGCGGTCTCCAGCACCTGTGCCCGCGCCAGAGCTGCGGTTGCGTCCACCTCACCGACCGCCTGCAGGAGCTGCGGGTCGGAGGCGGGTGAGGTCGAGTTGGCATGTGTGTAGGTCCGCCTCCTGGTCAGCAGCGATTCGGCGACATCTCGCGCGGCTGCCTCGGCGATGCCGGCGAGCACGATGAGGAGGACATGCTGGTACAGCGCAGTCTGGTAGGGGAAGCGGTCCGCGAGCAGGCGCACCTCGTACTCGGCGACCTCCGCGTCGGTGAGGGTGGCGGTGCCGGACCCGGTGGTCCGCTGACCGAAGCCCGTCCAGTCATCCTCGATGTGGACTCCAGGCTGATTCCTTCGCACCAGCACTGCGAGCTCGTTGCCGTTCTCGTCCCTCGCGGTGACGTCGAGCCAATCGGCGAAGATCGACCCGGTCGTGTAGTACTTCACGCCATTGACCACCGGCCCCTCCGGCCCCTGGGATACGATCGTGCCGGAGCGGTTGTAGCCGCCTGAACCCGGTTCCGTCCAGGCATTTCCGGCGATCTCTCCCGTCCGGAAGCGCTCCAGCCAGCTCGCGGCAGCCTCGCCATCGACGCCCCGCCAGAGAACTTCTTCCTGGACCGCCAGATGTCCGCGCAGCGCCTGCGGAATGTTGCTGTCCTGGGCAGCGAGCTCCAGCAGCACTTCGGTGGTGTGGACCCAATCGAGTCCGAACCCTCCGAAGGCCGCAGGGATTCGCAGACGTCCGATCCCCTCGTCCGCGAGCGAGCGGATCACGTCGACGGGCAGGGCGCGCTCGACCTCTCGTCCACGGGCGCTCTCACCGGCGCGCCTGATGGCGCCGGCGAGCGACTCGGGCACAGGCAGGGATGCAGCCACTCGTCCTCCTCGCTGGGGATGAGCACCTCGAGCAGGCGGAAGTGCTCACGGTGCCGCGACGTCGTAGAGCCAGATCTCTCGGTCGCTCGGGCAGGTTTCGGATTCACTATGGGGCTGCTTCTCCATGGTCGTTATGAGAATCGTCACGCCGCGTCACGCCGCGTCATGCAGGCACATGAAATTTGGAATCGCCCGGCACGCGCCGCTTAAGTTGAGTGTCGGCCGCGACGTTCTATCTCATCCGACCTGCGGTGATACTCGGAATCTCGGCTTCGACTCGACTCATGGGAAAGGGGATGTGGTGGGCTCTGTTCTCTTCGACGATGTGACCCTGCGCTATTCCGCGGACAGGCAGCCGGCCCTCGATGGTTTCACCCTCGACATCGAGGAGGGTGACTTCCTCGTACTGGTCGGGCCGTCCGGATCCGGGAAATCAACGGCGCTTCGCATCCTCGCTGGACTCGAGCGCCCCACCTCGGGCACCGTCCTGGTCGACGGAGAGGATGTCACCAGGGTTGAGCCCGCACATCGCGACCTGGCGATGGTGTTCCAGAATTACGCGCTCTATCCCCACAAGTCCGTTGAGGACAACATGAGCTTCTCCCTGCAACTGGCGAAGGTGCCCAGGGACGAGATCCGCCGCCGCGTCAGCGAAGCGGCCGAACTGCTCGAGCTGAGCGATCTCCTCCGCCGACGGCCCCGGGAGCTCTCCGGCGGCCAGCGTCAACGGGTGGCGATGGGGCGGGCGATCGTGCGAGAGCCCACGGCATTCCTCATGGACGAGCCGCTGTCGAACCTGGATGCCACTCTGCGCGTGCAGACGAGATCCCAGATCGCGGCTCTGCAGAAGCGCCTGGGGACGACGACCGTGTACGTGACCCATGACCAGGCCGAAGCGATGACGCTCGGCCACCGAGTCGCGGTGCTGCGCGATGGGAGGCTGCATCAGGTGGCCCCGCCCCGGGAGCTGTACGAACGCCCGGTGAATGCCTTCGTCGCCGGCTTCATCGGCTCTCCCGCGATGAATCTGCTCGACCTGTCGCCGGAGGACCTCGGTCGGCTGCTCGGCGGGAGCGCAGTGCCGGCGCCGGCGTCGGCGGGCACTGCGAACGTGATCATCGGCGTCCGCCCCGAGCACTTGGCTGTGGAGGTTGATGGAGGTGGACTGCCGCTGCGGATCGAGCTGATCGAGGAACTCGGCGCCGACGCCTTCATCCACGGCCAGAGCGAGAACTCACGTCACGGACAGCGGATCGTCGCGCGGCTGCTGTCGGATGCACGGCCGGCAATGGGTGATGTCGTCCGTGTCAGCACCGACCCGTCACGCCTCCACTTCTTCGACCGGGAGACCGAGTTGCGAATCGACGTATGACATTCCGGGTGACCGGATCCGTTCTTTGCGGCCGCATTGGACTTCCTCCGGACGGAGCTGATTGCCTGGTGAAGGGCTCTGGATACAGTTTTGCGCGCCGCGCGCCGCATCGCATCGCACGAGTATGCGCGACGGGGTATGCGCTCATGGACAGTCGAGCCGAGGGCGTGTGCAAGATCGCGCTCGACCCGACGCAGTGAGCGGTCACACTGACCCGACTCGCTGAGCGGCCGGGTTCTCGAGCGGCCAGGATGGCCGGATGGTGAGCGATCGGGGCGAGTGTCGGCGACTGGTGTCGGTGCCAGGTGCCCGGCTCCTCTGCCGAGGTGCCCGAAACACGGCGCACGCGACCGGTCAGCAGTCGTCCAATGCGCTCTCGCGCCGCTGCTCGGCCACGCACCGGATCGAGGCCTCGACACCATCGACGAGTTGGTCGATGATGAGCCCCGAGTCCTTCACCGCTGCGCCCGCGTCGGTCTCCGCACCCACCCCGGCCCGTCCCCGGTTCCGCACGGCGGGCAGGTGGATAAAGGTCCCTGGGACCTCGGTATCCCGCAGCAGCGTGCGGAAAGCGGCGTTGCAGAGGAACGCCCCGGCGGTCTCGGAGACCTGAGCCGGGACGCCGACGGCCCGGATCGCCTCGGCCAGCGGAGCGGGATCGATGCGCGTCTCGAGCCATTCGGGACCCGCATCGAGCGGGGAGGCGGGGCGGACGACACCCGCATTGTCGGGGATGCGGCCGGCTCCCCGGTTGTGCGCGCGGCGCTCCGGCGTGACTGCGGTGCGGCTACCCGCCTCGCCGAGGGAGAGGATCACCTCGGGTCGGTGGGCGGCGATCGCGTCGAGGAGCGCGGGACCCGCTCCGGCCCAGGTGCACGGCAGGATCGCCGTCGCGAGCTCGACGCCCGGGCACGGTGCGCGCTCCCGCAGGCGCTTCACCACCTGCTCGCTGGCGTTCTCCTGGTCACCGCCGAAGGGTTCGAAACCGGTCACGAGGATCCTCATGCGGCAACCGTAGTCGAGGAGCGGTCGGCGATTCACGCCCGAGCCCACCGCCTCGGTCCGCTCCCGAGCGGGATTCGCCGCCACCGGTTGACCTTCTCCCCGACTGACGTAAAGTGATACCTAACGATCACTCGGTCAGCACCGGGTCGAGATCAAGACACCTTGCCGTGCATCGAAGGAGATGTGGACGATGAAGCGAACCATGAAGAACCGTGCCCTCGTACTCGCCCCGAGCGCGGCGGCCCTGTCGCTCGTCCTCGGAGCCTGCGCCGGCTCGGCGGGGAACGGCGGCGGGAGCGGATCCGAGGCAGAAGGCTACGCCTTCGGCGCCTCGCAGGAGGACGTCGACGCCGCGATCGCCGACCTCGACCCCGTCGAGCTCGTGTTCCAGGCGTCGTCCGCATCGCCGGAGTCGATCGTCGCGAAGTCGAACATCGCCTTCGCCGAGGCGGTCGAGGAGCGCTCGGGCGGCAAGATCACCCTCGATGTCGTCTGGGGGCAGGCGATCGCCGGCTACTCCGAGGTCGACGATGCATTGGCCGACGGCCGCGTCGACATCTCCTACACCCAGCCGATGTACGAACCCACGGAGTACTCCGGCAACGACCGGCTCATCGCCGCCTCGGGCGCGCTCCCGCAGTCGCCGATGGTCGGCGAGCTGATCTCCAACGCCGTCCTCGCCGACCTCGCGTGGCAGAGCGATCAGATCACCGAGGACTTCGAGTCCAAGGGCCTCACCCCGCTGCTCCCGACGACGCCCAACAACGGCTACTACTCGCTGTGCACCGAACCGGGCACCGACCTCCAGGACTACAACGGCCGGCAGGTGCGGATCGGGGCCGCCCCGCACGCCACCCTTGCCGAGAAGCTCGGGGCGTCCCCCGTCTCCCTCGAGTACGTCGAGGCGTACGAGGCGCTCCAGCGCAACACCATCGACTGCAGCTTCACCCCGTTCAACGCCGCCGTCCAGGCGGGCTTCCACGAGGTGGCGCCGCACGTCGGCTACGCCACCGACGAGGGGATGCCGAAGGGCTGGGGCTCCTACGCCGCCGGCATGAACTACCAGTCGCTGCCGCTGCCGTACCAGCAGATCATCTTCGACTCCCTCCAGCAGGTCGTGCAGGAGGGCCTCGCTCTCGCGGTCGACACGAACTACCTCGGCGTCAAGGGTGCCAAGGAGAACGGCGGTGAGGTCGCCGAGTACGGGCCCGAGGCGACCGAGGTCATCGTCGAGACGAACGACGAGCTCATGGCCGACGTCATCGAGTCCGACACCCTGGGCGACGACTTCGACGGCCGCATGGCCGAGGCGCTGGAGAAGTGGACCGGCGTGGTCGAGGAGCTCGGCTACGAGGACGGCGGGACGACTGCGGACATGGACTCCTGGTACACCGAGGGCGACGTCGACTTCGCCCCGATCGCCGAGCGCCTGTTCGAGGACGTCGTCGCCCTGCACCGCCCGGAGTGAACTCGCAGTCGGACACCGCTGACCCCGAGTGCTGGGCCGAAGTCCCGTGAATCCCACACCGCCCTCTGACCGGCCCACGGTCTGGCCGCTGTACGTCGTGACGTTCCTCGCGACGTACACGATCGCCGTCGCCTCGATCTCGGCTCCGGGCATCCAGCACTCGCTCGAGATCCCGGAGACCCGCACCTCCCTGGTCATCGGGGCGTACTCGGCGACCTTCGCCGCCGGGCTCATCATGAGCGGGCGATTGGGCGACCGCTACGGACGCCGCCGGATGTTCCAGCTCGGCACTGCGGGCCTCGCGATCACCGCGTTCCTCACCGCCGCCGCGCCGAACCTCGAACTCCTCCTCATCGCCCGCCTCCTCCAGGGCTGCGCGGCCGCGGCCACCACCCCGCAGGTGCTGTCGAGCATCCAGGCGATCCTCACCGGCGAGCGGCGTCTGCGCGCCGTCGGCCTCTACAGCGTCTTCGCCGGCAGCGGCACCGTGGGCGGGCAGGTGATCGGCGGCGTCGTCAACAGCGGCTTCGGCCCGGAGTTCGGGTGGCGAGCAGCGTTCGGCAGCGTCGGTGTGCTCGCGATCTTCGCGTGGGTCGGCGCCCGCTATCTCACCGAGACCCGCTCCCCGAACCCCATGGGACTCGACCTCCGCGGCTCGATCATCCTCGGCATCTCGCTCTTCCTGCTCATCGCCGGGCTCACGAACAGCGCGGGGATCGACCTCGGTTCCCCGCTCTCACCACCCGGCCCCCTCGTCAGCTCGGCCGTCCTGCTCGCGGCGGCCGCCCTCGGCCTCGGCCTGCTCGTTCCCCATTCGCGCGGCCGGGAGCGCGCCGGGAAGCCCTCGATCCTCCCTGCCCGGGTCATGCGCGAACCCGGCGTGCGCCTGGGCGTCACGCTGTCCTGCCTGCTGTTCCTCATGATCGGCGGGTTCATGTACAACTTCGCGATCCTGTCGCAGATCGGGCTCGGCTACACACCGCTGGAATCGGGCCTCGCGACCCTCACCCTCGCACTCGCCTTCGTCACGAGCTCGGCGATCGCCCCTCGCCTCGTGTCCCGCGCGGGAGGCCCGGCCCGCGGCGGACCTCGCGTCCTCCTCTTCGCCTCGGTGCTCCAGGCCTGCGGGCTCGCGAGCGTCGGCCTCATTGCGCTCCTCGGGCTCAGCCCGTTCGCCGCCTGGTTCATGGTCGCCGCCGTGCTCATCGGCGGAGGTCAGGGGCTCATGCTCGGTCCGCTCGTCTCCGTCGTCATGACCGCCGTCCCCGACGAGGTGGCCGGTCTCACCGGCGGACTCATCGCCACGGCGCAGCAGACGGGGATCGGGCTCGGCATCGCGATCCTGTCGACGGTGTTCGCCGGACTCGCCCAGATCCTGCCGATGCCCACCGCCTACGGCATCACCACCCTCGGCACCGTCGTGCTCTCGCTCGTCTTCGCATTCGTGACCGTGCGCCTGAGAGCCCACGGCCGAGGGGTCTGACGACATTCCTCAGCCGAGTGGTCAGTTAATCCCGTCGAGTGGTCATGTTCGGTCGAATACTGGCGAGTATTCGACCGAACATGACCACTCGACGGGAGGTCCGGGCAGGGAGTCGTCCCTGCTCGGGGAGCTAGTCCCCGCTCGTGAGGAGGTAGGTCTTCTTCCTCTGGCGGTAGCTGCCCGAGCCCGAGGAATCCCGGTCCGAGGCGCTCGAGCCACCTGAGCCTGAGCCACCGGAACCCGAGCCCGTCCCGCCCGAGCCGTAACCTCCCGAGCCCGGTGAGCCACCATCCGTGCCGTCGGACTCGCCGCGGATCGCGGCCTCGGCGGCACCCTCCGGTCCCTCGAACCTCCCGAGCTTCGACGGCCACCACACCTTCTTGCCGATGTCGTAGGTGAGCGCCGGGACGAGCAGGGTGCGCACGACGAAGGTGTCGAGCAGCACGCCGAACGCCACGATGAACGCGAGCTGGGCGAGGAACAGGATCGGGATGACGGCGAGCGCGGCGAAGGTCGCGGCGAGCACGACGCCGGCCGAGGTGATGACCCCGCCGGTGACCGCCAGCCCGCGCAGCACGCCGGCGTGGGTGCCGTGGACCAGCGACTCCTCCCGCACCCGCGTCATGAGGAAGATGTTGTAGTCGATGCCGAGCGCCACAAGGAACACGAACCCGTAGAGCGGGACCGCCGGGTCCGCGCCGGGGAAGTCGAAAATCCCGTTGAACACGAGGGCGGACACGCCCATCGCCGTGCCGAAGGACAGCACCGTGGTGATGATGAGCAGCACCGGCGCGAGGATCGAGCGCAGCAGCAGCATGAGGATGAACATGATGACGACGAGCACGATCGGGATGATGAGGTTCCGGTCGTGGATCGCGGCGTCGTTCGTGTCGATCGACGTCGCGGTCACGCCGCCCACGAGCACCTCGCCGGGCAGCTCGTGGAGCTCGTCGCGCAGCTCGCGCACCGTGTCCGAGGCCGCCGCGGAGTCCGCCGCCTGGGTCAGGGTTCCCTGGAGGAGCACCTGGCCGTCGAGCACGGTCGGCTCGAAGTCGGCCGGGTCCACGTCCGAGGCGCCCGCACCCTCCGGCGCACCGGCACCCTCCGGCGGTCCGGCGCCCTCGGGCAGCTCGATCTCGCCGTTCTCGTCGAGCGGGACCGTGCCGGCCGGGGAATCGGCGGCGGTCACGCTGACCTCGTCGATGTCCGCGCTGCCGGCGATGATCCGCGCTGCCTCGGGCATCTCGTCCTCGGCCACGATCGCGTAGACCGGGGACCCGGAGCCGCCCGGGAAGTGCTCGCCGAGCGCGGCCTGGCCATCGCGCGCCTCGGACTCGCCGAGCACGAGGTCGGACTGGGGAACGCCGTCGGCCTTGAGCTGCGGGACGAAGGCCGCGCCGATCGCGAGCACGATCGTCGTCGCGATCCAGATGGCGCGCGGCCGCTTGGCCACGGTGCGGGCGGCGTGCGCCCAGATGCCCTTCTTGGGCATCCCGTGCTCGGCCTCGACGGCGGCGGGATCGAAGTGGGGCCGCTTGGGCCAGAACGCCGCCCGGCCGAAGGTGTAGAGCATCGCCGGGAGGAAGGTCAGCGCAGAGAACATCGCGAACACGATGCCGATCGCGGCGACCGGGCCGAGCGTGCTGTTGGACTTGAGATCGCTGAGCAGCAGGCACAGGAGGCCGGCGATGACGGTGCTGCCGGAGGCGAGGATCGGTTCGATCGACCCGCGGATCGCCTTCCACGTCGCCGCCCACTTGCCCCGCTCGGCACGCAGCACCTCGCGGTAGCGCGCGACGTAGAGGAGGGAGTAGTCGGTGGCCGCGCCGATGACGAGGATGAAGAGGATGCCCTGCGTCTGCCCGCTGAGCAGGATGACCTCGTAGTAGGCGAGCCACCACACGGTGAGCAGCGCGACGCAGAGCGCGAACATCGAGGTCGAGAGCACGATGATCGGCAGCAGGATCGAGCGGTAGACGAACACGAGGATGACGAACACCGCGATGAGCGCGACCGCGAGCAGCAGGCCGTCGATCCCGGCGAAGCCGGCCGACAGGTCCGCGGTGAATCCCGCCGGGCCGGTGACATAGACGGTGATGCCGTCGCCCACCTCGACGCGCAGCTCGTCGCCGAGCTCGGGGATCACCTCGCCGACGTCGGCGTCCTCCTCGATCGGCACGAACGACTGCGCGGCGAGCCCGTCGTCGGAGGGGATCGCCGGGGACACGTCGTCGGCCACCCCGGTGACGGAGGTCGCACCGTCGACGGCCTCCTGGATCGACTCGAGCTGGGAGTCGGAGAGCTCGGAGTCCCCGACGAACACGACGACCGCGGGGATCGCGTCGCTGCCGGTGAACTCGCCCAGCCGCTCCTGCACCTGAGTGGCGTCCGAGGATTCGGGGAGGAAGGTCGTCTGGTCGTTCGACGACACCTCCTCGACCTTCCCGAAGTACGGCCCGCCGAGGCCGGCACCGGCCACCCACAGGACGATGAGGACGGCAGGGAGCAGGATGCGCAGCCAACGGGGCACGCGAGTCGCCATGAGGGGAGACCTTCCGGAGAATTTATCTAGCCTGGCAAACAATAAACCTAGCATGAGATCAACGGGGATAATATGACGGGATGACCGCGCCGGATCGCCCCGCTGCCGCCTCGCACGCCGAGGCCGGATCAGCGCGTCCGGAGACGCGCTCGGCACACGTCTACGACATCGCCTCGAACGATCCGGACAGCCGGCTCGTCAACCGCAGTCGCGTGTCCGAGGACGACCTCGCCCAGATCAGCGCGGTGATGCAGGCCATGGGGAACCTGCGTGATGCGGAGAACCGGCTCATGGAGGCCTCGCTCGACTACATGAAGCTCGGCCGCAACGACATGCGCGCCCTCCACTTCCTCATCGTGTGCGAGAACCGCGACACCGTCGCCACCCCGGGAGCCATCGCCGCGCACCTCCACGTGTCGAGCGCCTCGACGACGAAGCTCCTCGACCGCCTCGAACGGGCCGGGCACATCACCCGCTCCCCGCATCCGAGCGACCGCCGTGCGCTCGCCATCCGCATCACCCCGGAGACCCGGCACACCGCGATGGAGACCGTGGGCCGGCAGCAGGCCCGCCGGTTCGACGCCGCCGCCCGCCTCACCCCCGAGCAGCGCGCGGTCGTCATCGAGTTCCTCACCTCCATGGCCGCCGAGCTCGAGGGCGGCGACGACGCGTGGTGAGCGGCTCCGCCCGTTCCGAGCGCGTCCCGCCCGGACCCGCGCAGTCCCCGGTCGGACCCGCGCAGTCCCCGGTCCGCACCGCCCGGACCCGCACACGCATGCTCCCGCTCGGCATTCTCACCCTCGCGCTCGTCACCGCGGCCGTCCTCCGCCCCACCCCGCTCATGGTCGGGCTCGCGGTGCTCCTCGCCGCGATCGGTGCCGGACGCAGCCTCGTCCGCAGCGAGCCGTGGGGCCGGGCCGACGACATCACCACGGCCCGCCTCGGCCTCCTCCTCATCTTCACCGCGCTGATCCTCGGCGGCACCGGATTCGGGTGGGCCGCGGTCGCGGTCGCCGCGCTCGGCCTCACCCTCGATGCGGTCGACGGGAAGGTGGCCCGCAACGCCCGCTCGAGCGATCCCGGCTGCACCGATGCCGGTGCCGCCTACGACGAGTCCGTCGACGCCCTCGTCGTCCTCGTCCTGTCGTTCGGCCTCGTCCCGCTGTGGGGCTGGTGGTGCGCGCTCCCCGGTCTCCTGTTCTACGGGTTCCGCGGGGTCACCCTGCTCCGCCCCGCGTGGCGGCGAGCGCTCCCGCCATCTCGCGCCCGCAAGGTCGTCGCCGCGTCCCAGGGCGTCCTCCTGCTCACGGCCGGCTCCCCGCCCGCTCTCGCCGCCCCACCGCTCGGCGTGCTGTGCGCGGGTGCGGCGCTGCTGGCCCTCGGCTGGTCGTTCGGCCGGGACATCGTGTGGCTCGAGCGGCACCGCGCAGAAGGCCCAGGCACCTTGTCGGTTCCCGGGGCGCGGCCCCCGTAGACTGTGATCATGTCCTCACTGCCCCTGCCCGACGACGGGCCGAACTCGAGCCCGAGCGCGGCGCGGAACGACCTGCCCGCGCTCGTCCTCGAGTCGGAGACCTCCCTGCCCACCGACCACGGTGTGTTCACCACCCGCGCCTACACGAGTGAGGGCGTCACGCACGTGGCAATGTACCGCGGCGACCCGGGCTCCGTCGAGGCACCGCTCGTCCGCCTCCACAGCGAGTGCCTGACCGGGGACGCGCTCGGCTCGCACCGCTGCGACTGCGGCGACCAGCTCGAGGCCGCGCTCCAGGCGATCGCCGCCGCTGGCACGGGGATCCTCCTCTACCTGCGCGGCCACGAGGGCCGCGGCATCGGGCTCGCCGCGAAGCTCCGCGCCTATGCGCTCCAGGACGACGGGCTCGACACCGTCGACGCCAATCGCGCGCTCGGTCTGCCCGACGACGCCCGCGACTACCGGGCCGCCGCCGCGATCCTCCACGAGCTCGACTGCCCGCGGATCCGGCTCCTGTCCTCGAACCCGACCAAGGCCGAGGCGCTCGCCCGGCTCGGCGTCGAGGTGCCGGAGCGCCTCGCCCTCCAGGTGCCCGACCGGCCGGAGAACGTCCGCTATCTGCAGACCAAGCGCAGCCGCATGCGCCACGACTCGCTGTCCGGGCAGCCGGTGGGCGACGACCCCGAGGACCTGCCCGTGTACGCCGCGCTCGCCGCGCACAGCGAGGTCGTCGCGCAGCTCGCGCAGAGCGCCGACGGGTTCATCGCCGCACGCGGCGGGGATGCGGAGTTCGTGTCCGGCGAGGCAGACCGCACCCATCTCCACCGGCTCCGGGCGGCCGTCGACGCCGTCGTCGTGGGCGCCGGCACCGTCGTCGCTGACGATCCGCAGCTCACCGTCCGCGCGGTGCCCGGCACGAACCCGCTGCGGGTGCTCCTCGACCCGCACGCCCGCATCCCCGCCGGGAGCGCCGTCCTCCGCTCTCCCGACGCCCCGACCCTGTGGCTCGTCGGCCCCGACCCCGAGGTGCCCGCCGGGATCGGCGATCACGTCGAGGTCGCACGCCTGCCGCACTCCGCGGACGGCGAGCCCGTCGACCCGGCGGCGGTGATCGCGCTCGTCCGCGAGCGGGTGCCCGGCTCGATCCTCGTCGAGGGCGGCGGCCGCACCGTCTCGGACTTCCTCGCCGCCGGCGTGCTCGACCGGATCTTCCTCACCTCGGCCCCGGTGCTGATCGGCGACGGGGTGCCCGGGATCCGGTTCCGCGGTTCGCCCGTCATGGCCCAGGCGATGCGCACCCCGTTCCGCCGCTACGCGTTCGGCGAGGACGTGTGCACCGAGTTCGTCCTCAGCGATGCGGCGCAGGCGCACTCGGCCGAACGGCCGGCGCGGCCGGCCGACGGCGCCTGAGGGCCGCGAGGAGGAGGGTCACCGCGCCCGGGAGGGTGGAGATCGTCGCGAGCAGCCCGTAGGCGGTCGCCGCGGTGACCGCCCACTCGGCCGTCACCGCGAGCTCGCCGGCGAGGACCCCGGCGCTGATCTCCCGCACTCCCCAGCCGCCGACTCCCAGCGGCACGCTCATCGAGGCGAGCCCCACCGCTGCCGCGCCCGGCGCCACCCGTCCGCCGAGCTCCGCGATCCCGATGAGATAGAGGCCCAGCAGCGCGCCGACGCCCACCGCGGCCGCACCCCACACGAGCACCGCGGTGCGTACGGCGGTCCCGCGCATGCAGGCGAGCGCGGCGGCCAGCGCGAGGACCGCGACCGCGCCGGCGATCACCGCCAACCGCGCTGAGATGCCGGCGAGGATCACGGCGGAGAGGGAGAGGAGCAGGGTCGTCGAGGTCAGCCGCTCCGCTCCGAGCGCGGCCGCCGGCGACCACCAGCGCCGGTCGCCGGCGCCGCGGTAGACCGCCACCCGCGCCGCGTCACCGGCGATGCCGCCGGGCAGCACCATGTTCCCCAGGCTCGAGGACCAGCAGTCCGCCACGGCCCGCGCATACCGCATGGGGATGCCCTTCTCCCGGGCGAGCAGCGTCCAGCGCAGTGCCTGTGCGAGCGTGACGAGGAGCCCGCAGCCGAGCGCCGCGGCGATGGTCGTCGGGGTGAGGACGTCCCAGCCGGCGAGGAGCGCCTCGGTGCCGACGAGCCGCGCGGTGAGCACGAGGAGAACTGCGGTGACGGCGAGCATGAGCACCCGCCGCAGCCACGCGGAGGCGGTGCCCCTGCCGCTGCTCATGGCGGGCTCAGCCGCGGGCGTCGACGAGGACGTCGAGGTGCTCGACGGCGACGCGGAGATCCGTCCCGGCCTGCTCGAGCCTGTCGGCGAGCCAGGCCGCGGCGATCGGGCGCAGCTCCGGATCCTCTTCGATGACCGCGTCGATGCGTTCGGAGAGGAAACGGGTGAGGAACTCGCGATCGCGCGGTCCCTGCAGGTTCCACGGGCTGCCTCCCGTGGTGACGCGGGCTCCGGCGCGGCGCGCGGCGGCTGCGAGCACGGCCCCGCCGGCATCGCCGAGCCGGCCCTCGCGCGCCTGGTGCTCGGAGAAGGCGTGCTCGATGAGCGCGTCGCGCCGGTCCGGCGGATCGAGGGGCCAGTGCTCGGTGATGCTCAGCAGGAACAGCCCGAGGCCGGAGAACCGGGCGAGCGTGTCGACGACCGCCTCGACATCGGCCGGGGCGAGGACGTCGAGCACCGCGCTGCAGGTGATGAGCAGGCGGGCGGGGGCCGGCGGACCCGGCGCGTGCTCAGCGGCGGCGCCGTCGGACTCATGGGCGGCGGTGGCCCCGGGCAGGTGCTCGGCGGCGGTGGCGGGCAGTTCGGTGATCGGGGCGGTCGCCGTGGTCGCGTCGGGCATCGAGCGGGAGGCGACCCGGAGCGATGCGGTGTCCGCGTCGAGGAGGATCCAGCGCAGCTCCCGCCCGGGCAGCCGGGGGCGCAGGGCGCGGTCGAACCAGCGGGCGGAGTTCCCGGTGCCAGCGCCGATGTCGATGACGGTGAGCGGCTCCGCCTCCGCGGTGCCGGCGAGCGCCTCGACGGCCTGGTCGAGGAGGGCGAGCGAGTGCTCGCGGGCGGCGTCGTCGAAGGGGGCTCGCAGGTCGAGCCAGTCGTGGTCGGCGGCGGTCATCGGCGTCCTTCGCTCGGGGTCATGGTGGTGGGTGCGGGCGACGCGCTCATCGCAGGCCATGCACCAGGTCGAGGAGCTCAGCGGCGGCATCGTCCCAGGTCGGCAGGCCTGCGCGGCGCTGCAGCGCCTCCTGGCGGAGGGCCGCACGGTGGGCGGGGTCGGTGAGCCAGTCGCGCAGCGCGTCGGCCCAGGCGGCCGGTTCGGGAGGGAGAGCGCGGCCGGCGGCGAGTGCCTCCTCGGAGCCGGTGCCGGCGGTGACGAACGCGGGGATCCCGGCAGCGGCCGCCTCGCTCACGACCATCCCGAAGGCCTCGCGGCGCGAGGGCAGGAGGAGCAGGTCGGACGCATGGTAGAGCTCCGTGAGGGCGGGCTCGTCGAGCTCACCGGGCTGCGCGGCGCTGCCGTCGGGCAGTGCTGCGAGGGCCGTTCGCAGGCGCTCGCCGTAGGCGGGATCCGTCACGGGGCCTGCGAAGGTGGCGTGCCAGCCGGTGGTGCCGGATTCCGTCAGGGCACGGAGCGCCTCGGCGAGGAGGAGCTGGTTCTTGTTCTCCTCGATCGAGGCGACGCAGATGAGGTTCCCGCCGTCGCCTCCCGCGGCGACGGGTCGAGGTGCGGCCCCGGGTGGGATCGCATGCGCCTGCACCCCGTAGAGCTCGGCCAGCTCACGGGCGGCGAAGCGGCTCGTCGTGACCACGGCCGCGGCGGATTCGAGCGCGGCGCGCTCGCGGTCGCGTGCCGTGGGGACGTGGCTGGGGTCGCCACTGGGGTCGGTGCCGGGGCCGGCGGCGGTGGAGTCGGCCGTGGGGCCGGCGGTGGGGGCGATGCCGGGGCCAGCGGTGGAGTCGGACGGGGCGGCCCTGCCGAGCGGGGCGTGGACGAGCTGCACGATCGGGCCGGAGAGCGGCGTCGGCAGGCTGCAGCCGATGAGGCCGTCGAGGATCACCGGCCCGTCGAGCCCGCGGACGATCCCGGCGAGCACGGCGGTGTCCCCCGGGGTGGGCTCGGGCCAGGCGCCGGGCACGGTGTGCCGGAGGATCTGCGGCGCGGCCGCCTCGGCGATGGCCGCGTTGTAGCGCAGGCCGCCGCTCACGCGGCCGAGCGCAGGTTCGAGGAGGTGAACGGTCACGTGCGGCCGGGCACGGTGTAGGACACGCTCGCCCGGGGGTTCTCGACGATGCTCACGGTGATGCCGATGTCGGGCTGCTCGGCCAGCCCCGCGGCCAGCCGGTCGCCGATGTAGCGGGCGACGGCCTCGGTGGTGGAGAGGCGGCCGGCGAAGTCGGGATGGGTGTCGAGGTTCGCGTAGCGCAGCGGGGCGAGCGCCTCGTCGAGGAGCTGTGAGGCATACCCGATGTCGAGGACGACGGAGTGGGCGTCGAGCTCGGCGCGGGTGAAGGTCGCGTCCACGGTGAGGGTCGCCCCGTGGACGCCCTGGGCGGGGCCGAAGAACTCGTCGGGCAGGCTGTGGGCGATCATCACGTGGTCGTTCACGGTGAGGCTGAACATCCGGTGTCCTCTCTGCGGGGTTCAGTGGGTGCGGGGCGGTGCCGGACTCCGTCGGCGCCTCCGGCTCCGGGGCGGTGTGGTCGATGACGTGACAGAGGGTCGCGGCGGCGAGCGCGGTGTCCCCGCTGATCTCCTCCATCACCTGCGGCAGCGCGTGCCACGGCGAGGTGCCGGTGAGGAGTGCGTCGAACCGCTCGTCGGCCAGGGCGGCGAGCGCGGCGCGCATCCGCTCCACCCGGGTGCGGCGCAGCCGGCGGCCGGCGGCGACCTGCCCGACCTGGCTCGCGACGATCGACAGCCGGCGGGCATGGAAGTCCGCGCCGAGCGGTACGGCCGGGCTGCGGGTGCCGTACCACGAGGCCTCGACCACCGTGCCGTCGTCGCCGGTGAGCGCGAGCGCCCGGGCGAGTCCCGCCTCGGAGCCGGAGGTGTGGATGACGATGTCGCAGTCGCCGCTCGCCTCGTCGGGGTGGACGGCGGTGAGGCCGAGCCCGGTGAGCAGGCGGCGACGCTCGGGGTTCGTCTCGACCACCTCGAGCCGGGCCAGCGGCATCTGCGCGGCGAGGAGCGCGGTGGTGGTGCCGATCATCCCGGCGCCGATGACCGCGACCCGGTCACCGAGGCGCGGCGGCTCCTGCCACAGGATGTTGATGCCGGTCTCCGCCGCACCGGCGAGCAGCGCGCGGTGGTCGCTCACCCCGTCGGGGATCCGGTGGACGTCCTCGGCGGTGACGAGATGGTGGCTGTGGTGGGGCAGCAGTCCGAACACGCGCGCGCCGAGCCACTCCGCGGGGCCCTCGTCGACGACTCCGACGGCGAGGTAGCCGTAGGACACGGGGAACGGGAAGTCGCCGAGCTGGTGCGGGGCACGCATGAGCGCGGCGACCCCGTCCGGAACGGCGCCGGTGTGGACGAGGGTCTCCGTGCCCTTCGAGATCGCCGAGGCGGTGGTCCGCACCCGCAGCCAGGCGGCGGAGGCATCGGTGGGGGCGGGGTCGGCGGCAGCAGTGCCGGCGGGGTCGGGCACGTGGGGTTCGGGCACCTCGCGCCATGGGGCCGTCCCGGCCGCCGTCGGGCGGCAGGGACGGCCCCGGAGTGGGCGGGGGGTCAGTCGCCGAGACGGGCGGCCCCGGAGTGGGCGGGGGTCAGTCGCCGAGGTGGGGAATCAGTCGCCGAGGCGGGTGGAGTCGTCCTCGGCCGTGCCGGTGCACAGCCGCCGGGTGAGCTGGGTGCGCCACTTCTCCGGGAGCTCGGGCGAGGCGAGGAGGCCTTCGATGCCCTCCCGGTCGGTCCGGTGGACGTTCATCACGCGGTTGACCTCGGCGACGGACACCGAATCCGGCAGCCGCTCCTCCAGCACCATCGTATCCCCGGGCCCCACCGCACCGGGTTCGAGGACGCGCAGGTAGTAGCCGCAGCGGCCGGTCGACTGCATGAGGCGCGGCAGCTCGCGATCGCCCCAGTGCGCGGACACCGTGGTGCAGGGGCGGCGCGGCTGGGTGACCTGGACGCGCGCGGTGCCGAGCGCGAAGACGTCCCCGAGGTGCACCGCGTCCTCCGGCAGACCGGACAGGGTGACATTCTCGAAGAAGCCGTCCTCCCCGACCGCGATCCCATCGGCGGCCCAGCGCGGGTAGTGCTCCGCCGGATAGCAGCACACGGCCTTGTCGGGACCGCCGTGGACCTTCGTGTTGCCCTGCGCGTCGCCTCTCAGACCGAGCGCTCCGAGCTCCACGGGACCGGCGTGCGGGGTCTTGCGGGCACCGGTGGAGATCTCGCGGCCCGACCAGTGCCGGACTTCGACGGATCCGGTGCGCACCCGCTCCACGGTGCCGGTCAGCTGCGGGCTGCCGGCGGGTTGAGGGCCGCCGGCCGGCTGTGGGTCACCGGTCAGGGGCGGCACGGCACCGCTCCTCACATCCCTGCCGGGAGCGGATTCGCGCGGCGGCTCTCGGTGCTCAACAGCAGCACGGTGGCATCGGCGGACAGCGGATGCTCGGCAGCCCAGGCGCGCACCCCAGCCAGGGTCGAGGCGCCGCAGGGCCCGGAGTCGACGCCGTGCGCCTCGAGGTCGCGGACGGCCTGCGCAGCCTGGGCGTCGTCGACGGTGACCGCGGCGTCGACCCCGGCGCGGAGCACCGGCCAGGCCGCGGCGGACGGGGTGCCGCAGTTGAGGCCGGCCATGATCGTCGCCCCGGTCGGCACGGCGGTGAGCTCACCGGCCGCGAGCGAGGCGATGAGGCCCGGCGCGGCGGTCGGCTCCACGCTGAGCACGCTCGGCGCAGGCGCCTCCGCCGCTCGAGTGGTCACTTCGCTGCGGTTCTCCGCGGGATTCCGAAAGGAACTGACCTCTCGACGGGTGTCGGCAGCGGTCCCGCCTGAGAGCAGCCCACCGTCGGCGGTCCGGCAACGGCGGACGACGGCCTCGGCGAAGGAGCCCACGCCCACCGGCATCGCCACGAGGTCGACCCGTTCGATCCCCTGTTCGGCGAGCTGCTGCTCGGCCTCGACGAGGAGCGTCGAATAGCCGTCGACGATCCACTGGGGGATCTCCTCGTAGCCCTCCCACGAGGTGTCCTGGATGAGCAGCCGCTCCTCACCGGCGGCCTCTCCGGCGTCGGTGTACTCGGCCGCGGCGGCGACGATCGCGTCATAGGGGGCGCTGAGCTCGTCGACGTCCGCACCCTCCTCTCGGATCCCGGCCTTCGCCTCGGCGGTGATGTCGGCCGGGAGGAAGATATGCGCGGGCAGCCCGAGCAGCCGGGCGGTGTGGGCGACGGCGCGGCCGTGGTTGCCGTCGGTGGCGGCGACGAGCTCGATGGGCGCCCGCTCGGCGAGCCGGGTGCGGAGCTCGTCCATCGGCAGAGCGGCCTCGGGTGAGCCGAGGCGGGCGGACAGCGCACGGCAGGCGGCGTAGGAGGCGCCGAGGATCTTGAACGCGGGCAGTCCGAAGCGGGCGGACTCCTCCTTGACGAGCACGCGCGCGCCGCCGAGCTCGGCGGCGAGCGCGGGCACCTCGATCAGCCGGGTGGGGGCGTAGCCGGGGATCGAGCGGTGGAAGTCGATGACCTCCGGCGCGTGCTCGGTGCGCCAGGATCGGGCCTCCGGGTTCGCGTGGATCGTGGGTGCCGCGGCGGCGGATGCGGCGGGGGCGTTGGGGGGGTCTGTCACCGGGAGCTCCTCCTCGTCAGGGTCCCGCCACCCTATCGAAGACGAGGCGCGGGCTCAGGTCGGTCTCAGAGCCGCGGCGGCCGAGCTCTCACCGCACGGCCCGCCGGCTTCAGCGCCGCCCGCCGGCCTCAGCGCAGCTTGGCGAACTGAGCGCAGCCCGCCGACCTCAGCGCAGCCCGCCGGCCTCAGCGCAGTTTGACGGTGAGCCGGCCGGCGGCGTGGACGACGTGCGGGGCGATGTCGCCGGCGATGTCGATCTCCGCAGCCGAGGCGCCCCGGCCGTCAGTGCACGCGCCACCGGACCCCGCCGGGCCCTCCGCTCCTGTCCCCCGGCCTTCCGGGCTCCCCCGCGCGCACCGACAGGCCGACGGCGGCGATCGGCCGGTCGAGAACGTCGAACACCGGTGCGGCGACGGTGGTGATCTCCGTACTGATCTCGCCGCGCTCCACCGCGTAGCCGAGCTCCCGGGTGCGGCGCAGGAGCTCATTGAGCTGCCGCAGGGAGGTGGGCCCGCGCCCGGTGCGGTTGACGAACGCGTCCTCACCGCTGAGGAGGGCGAGGACCTCGCGTCCGGACAGCGCGGACATGATCGCCCGGCCAGTGGCGGTGAGGTAGGCGGGCATGCGCACCCCGGTCGCGGTGATGACCGCCGCGGAGCGCACCGCCTGCTCCTTGACGAGGTACACCGTCTCCCAGCCCCGGAGCACCGCGAGCTGGGCGGTCGCGCCGGTCTGCTCCGCGAGCTCGCGGACGATCGGCTGCGCCATCCGCTGCAGCGGGTTGGTCCGCATGTAGGCGCTGCCGAGCTCGGACACTCCGGCGCCGAGCAGGTAGCCGGTGGAGGACTTCGTGACGAGGCCGAGCTCCTCGAGCACGGCGAGCAGCTCGTAGACGCTCGAGCGCGGCAGAGCGAGGGCGCGCACGAGCGCCCCGGCGCTCACCGGCCGGTTGGACCCGGCCAGGTGGCGGAGGATCGCGACGGATCGTCGCAGTGCGGGCACCTCGGGCATGGCCCTCCTCGTTCCACTCAGTCCGCGGGGACGGTCCGGCCGTCGAGCACCGTCCCGTCGATGTCCACCAGCGTATGCGTGAGCGAGGTCGCGGTCTCCGCGGCCGCGACGACGCGCCCGTCGGCCACCCGCTCGATCGCCTCGGCGAGCTCCGGGGACAGGAAGCGGTCCGGTCCGGGACCGGGCACCTCGTGGCGCAGCTCGGCGAGGAGGGCACCGGTGACCGGGCCGGGCGCCTCGGCGCGGAGGTCGATCGCGCGGGCGGCGGTGTAGTACTCGATGCCGAGCACCCGGGCGAGGTTCGTCACCGAGGTGCGGAGCTTGCGGGCGGCCGTCCACCCCATCGACACGTGATCCTCCTGCATCGCCGAGGACGGGATCGAGTCGACGGAGGCCGGGGTCGCCTGCCGCTTCATCTCGCTGACGATCGCCGCCTGCGTGTAGTGGGCGATCATCAGCCCGGAGTCCACCCCGGCGTCCCCGGCGAGGAACGGCGGCAGGCCCTGGTTGCGGGCGACGTCCATGAACCGATCGGTGCGGCGCTCGGCGATCGAGGCGACGTCGGCGGCGACGATCGCGAGGAAGTCGAGCGCGTGCGCGAGCGGGGCGCCGTGGAAGTTGCCGTTGGAGGACACGGTGCCGTCGGGCAGCACCACGGGGTTGTCGATCGCGGCACGGAGCTCGCGAGCGGCGGTCTGCGCGGCAAAAGCGGCGGTGTCCCGGGCGGCCCCGGTGACCTGCGGGGAGCAGCGCAGCGAGTACGCGTCCTGCACGAGGTGCGTGGAGTCCTTGTGCCCGGCGACGATCCCGGAGCCCGCGAGCGCGGTGAGCAAGTTCGCCGCACTCGCCGCCTGCCCCGCATGCGGGCGCAGCGGAGTGTGGAGGTCGGGCATGAACACCCGGTCGGTGCCGTACTGGGCCTCGACGCTCATCGCGGCGGTGAGGTCCGCGGTGGTGAGGAGGTTCTCGAGGTCGAACAGCGCGAGGATGAGCATCCCGAGCATGCCGTCGGTGCCGTTGACGAGGGCCAGGCCCTCCTTCTCCGCGAGCACGACGGGGGTGATGCCGGCGGCGGCGAGCGCCTCGGCCGCGGTGGTCTGACGCTCCGTGCCGTCGGCGCCCCGCACCGTCACCGGCCCCTCGCCCATCGCGGCGAGCGCACACGCCGACAGCGGGGCGAGGTCGCCCGAGCAGCCGAGCGAGCCGTATTCGTGGACGACGGGGGTGATGCCGGCGTCGAGGATCGCGACATAGGTGTCGAGCACCTCGGGCCGCACCCCGGTGCGCCCGGTGGCGAGCGTGCGGGCGCGCAGGAGCATGAGCGCACGGACGACCTCGCGCTCCACCGGGTCGCCCACACCGGCCGCGTGGGAGCGGATGAGGGATTTCTGGAGCTGGGTGCGCAGGGCGGCCGGGATGTGGCGCTGGGCGAGCGCACCGAACCCGGTGGACACCCCGTAGACGGGGCGCGGGGCATCGGCGAGCGCCTCGATCGCACGGCGGGAGGCCGCGACGGACTCCCGCACCCGTTCGGGCACGCGGACCGGCGCGTCATGGCGGGCGACAGCGACGACCTGCGCGAAGGTCAGGCCGTCGGGGTCGAGGTCGACTGCCGCAGGCCCGGCGAGTGCACTCGTGTCGGGGCGGGGAGAGTTCTGCGTCATCGGGTGGCCCTTTCGACTGAGTTCTTCACCGGGGAGCCGGCGATCCGCTCACCGGCGCGGCGCACCTCGGCGATGAGCTGGACGCCGGGCCGGTAGGCGAGGTGGCGGTAGGACGGGGCGTCGAGGATGCTCAGGTCGGCGCGGGCACCGGGGGTGAGGCGGCCGACGTCGGTGCGTTCGAGGGCGGCCGCACCGCCGGCGGTGGCGGCCCAGACGGCCTGCTCGACGGTGAAGTGCATGTCGCGCACGGCGAGCGCGATGCAGAACGGGAGGCTGCTCGTGAAGCACGAGCCGGGGTTGCAGTCGCTCGCGATCGCGAGCGTCACCCCGGCGGCGAGGTACCGGCGGGCATCCGGGTAGGGCTGGCGGGTGGAGAACTCGACGCCCGGCAGCAGGGTGACGACGGTGCCGGCGGCGGCGAGTGCTGCGAGGTCCGCGTCCGAGGCGAAGGTCGCGTGGTCTGCCGAGGCGCACCCGTGGGCGGCGGCGAGCTGCAGCGCCCCGCCGGCGGTGAGCTGGTTGGCGTGGAGGCGGGGGCGCATCCCGTGGGCGACGCCGGCGGCGAGGATGCGCGCGGTCTGCTCCTCGGTGAAGGCGCCCTCCTCGCAGAACACGTCGATCCATTTCGCGAGGCCGACCGCGGCGGGGATGATCTCCTCGATCACGAGGTCGACGTAGCCGTCGGGGTCCGCGGCGAACTCGGGCGGCACGACGTGGGCGGCGAGCAGGGTCGCCTCGTCGGTGTGGCGGCGGATGATCTCGAGTCCGCGGATCTCGTCGGCGAGGGTGAGCCCGTAGCCGGTCTTGATCTCGAAGGTCGTGGTGCCGGAGCGCTCCGCCTGCTCCACGAGGTGGACGAGGTTGGCCTCGAGCTCGGCCTCGGGGGCGGCGCGGGTCGCGGCGACGGTGGTGCGGATGCCGCCGGCGGAGTAGGACTCGCCAGCCATCCGGGCGGCGAACTCCGCGGAGCGGTCGCCGGCGAACACGAGGTGGTTGTGGCTGTCGACGAAGCCGGGGATCACGGCGCCGCCGGCCTCCACGGTCTCCTGCGCGCGGGCGCGCACCTCGGCGGGGAGCGAGGCCTCGGGTCCGACCCAGGCGACGGTGCCGTCCTCGACGAGCAGGGCCGCGTCCTCGATGACGCCGAGGATGTCGGGCGCCTCGGGATCGTTCGTCACGAGTTCCGGGATCGTGGTGATGAGCAGGGCCACGGGCGCCTCCTGTCGGGTCGACGGGTGCGGATCCTCCTCGACCCGCACACCTCAGTGTCGCGCACCCGCGTGCGGACGACAGCGCCCCCGCAGAACGGAATGTCCGAGATCTCGGACTTCGTCCGGCGGAGGCGGGAGGGATCCGGGCGCTGGGTGCCCGGCGCGCGGTTCACAGGGTCCACCGGGCCCGGCGGCCGCAACGGACCGCGCCCGCGCCGACGTGGTGTCGGCGCGGGCGCGGTGTCGGGTCCGCCGGGTTTCCGGCGAGCCGGGTGTCAGCTGCGGCGGCGGGCGCGCAGGATCAGGCCCGCGCCGACTCCGAGCAGGAGCACCGCGGCGGCGATCGTCGCAGCGACGTCGACTCCGGTGCGCGGCAGCGGACTGTCGTCCCGGTCACCCTGGTCCCGGTCACCCGGGTCCTGGTTCGGCGCGTCGTCGCCGTCGTCACCGGGCTTGGGGCCGGGCTCGTCCGAGGGGCCGTCGCCCGGGTTCGAGTCGTCGGAGCCGTTGTCGTCGTCACCGGGTCCGGTGCCGTTGTCACCGGGTTCGGTGACCGTGACGGTGACCTCGATGGTCTCGGAGGAGCCGTCCGGGTAGGTCACGACGACCGGGAAGGTGTGTTCGCCGGGCTCCACGTCGGTGCCCGGGGACACGGTCAGCGTGCCGTCCTCGTTCACCGTGACCCAGTCCGGCGTGTCGTCGCCGGGGGCGAACTCGGTACCCTCGGGCAGCGGTGAGCCGTCCGGGTTCTCCGGGGTCGGGATGGTGATCGTCTCACCCTGCTCGACCTCACCGTTCTCGTAGACCGGATCGTTCGGGTTGTTCACGGTGACAGTGACGTCGACCGTCTCCTCGGAGCCGTCCGGGTAGGTCACCACGACCGGGAAGGTGTGGTCACCCGGGGTCACCGACTCATCCGGGGACACCGTGATCGTGCCGTCCTCGTTCACCGTGACCCAGTCCGGCGTGTCGTCGCCGGGGGCGAACTCGGTGCCCTCGGGCAGCGGTGAGCCGTCCGGGTTCTCCGGGGTCGGGATGGTGATCGTCTCACCCTGGTCGACCTCGCCGTCCTCGTAGATCGGAGTGTTCGGGTTGTTGACGACCACGGTGACCTGGATCGTCTCGGAGGTTCCGTCCGGGTAGGTCACCACGACGGGGAAGGTGTGCCCGCCCGGGGTCACATCGGCGCCCGGGGACACGGTCAGCGTGCCGTCCTCATTCACCGTCACCCAGTCCGGCGTGTCGTCACCCGGGGCGTACTCAGAGCCTCCGGGCAGCGCGGAGCCGTCCGGGTTGGTCGGGGTCGGGATGGTGATCGTCTCGCCCTGATCGACGATGCCGGTCTCGTAGGCCGGATCGTTCGGGTTGTTGACGACCACGGTGACCTGGATCGTCTCCTCCGAGCCGTCCGGGTAGGTCACGACGATCGGGAAGGTGTGCCCGCCCGGGGTCACATCGGCACCCGGGGACACGGTCAACGTGCCGTCCTCATTCACCGTCACCCAGTCCGGCGTGTCGTCACCCGGGGCGAACTCGGAGCCCTCGGGCAGCGCGGATCCGTCCGGGTTGGTCGGGGTCGGGATCGTGATCGTCTCGCCCTGATCGACGATGCCGGTCTCGTAAGCCGGATCGTTCGGGTTGTTGACGACCACCGTGACGTCGATCGTCTCGGAGGTTCCGTCCGGGTAGGTCACAACCACCGGGAAGGTGTGCCCGCCCGGGGTCACATTCGCGCCCGGGGACACGGTCAGCGTGCCGTCCTCGTTCACCGTCACCCAGTCCGGCACGTCCTCGCCGGGGGCGAACTCGGTGCCCTCGGGCAGCGCGGATCCGTCCGGGTTGGTCGGGGTCGGGATCGTGATCGTCTCACCCTGATCGACGATGCCGGTCTCGTAGGCCGGATCGTTCGGGTTGTTGACGACCACCGTGACCTGGATCGTCTCCTCCGAGCCGTCCGGGTAGGTCACGACCACCGGGAAGGTGTGCCCGCCCGGGGTCACATCCGTGCCCGGGGACACGGTCAGCGTGCCGTCCTCATTCACCGTCACCCAGTCCGGCACGTCGTCACCCGGAGCGAACTCTGAGCCCTCCGGCAGTGACGAGCCGTCCGGGTTCGTCGGCGCGGGGACGGTGACCGTCTCACCCTGATCGACCGTCTCGGTCTCGTAGGCCGGATCGTTCGGGTTCTCCACGGTGACCTTCGCCTCGACGTTCTCGGTCGAGCCGTCGGGGCGGGTGACGACGACGGGCACGGTGTACTCGCCCTCGGGGACGTCGTATCCGGGATTGACAGTGATGGTGCCGTCCTCGTTCACGGTCGCCCAGTCCGGGCCGCCCTCACCGGGGGCGAACTCCGTGCCCTCGGGCAGCGGCTCACCGCTCTGGTCGACGGGTACGGGGACGGTCTTCTCCTCGCCCTGCTGGACGGTGGTGTCCTCGTAGGTCGGCATCGGGAGCACGGTGATGGTGACCTCGACGGTCTTCGTGGTGCCGTCGCCGTAGGTCATCTCGACGGGGAAGGTGTAGTCGCCGGGGGCCGCGTCGCCGGGGACCTCGGCGGTGAGCACTCCGGTCTCGGCGTCGATCGCGATCTCGCCCCAGCCTTCGGGCGGGTTCGCGACGGCGGTGGTCGCATCCGGCTGAGTGCCCTGCGGGATGGCGTCCCCGGTGTTCTCGACGGTCACCGAGTCGCCCGGGCGCACGGTCTGCTTGTCCCACTGGGGCAGCGGCGCCTCGCACTGGAGGGTGGAGAAGTCCGCAGTCGCGGCCGACCACGAGTAGAGCTGGCCGCCCTCGGCGAAGTCATCTGCGAGGACCTCGCCGCGGAAGGTGACGGTGGCCCACGACTCGGCCGGCACCTCGTCGGCTTCGATGACGGCGTAGGTGAGGCCGTCCGCATCGGTCTCGTAGGTGATGGTGAAGTTGCTGGAGGGAGCCTGCGTGTAGCCCGGCGCCCACCAGCCGTTCCAGTTGCCCATGGTGGTGATGCGCGTGTCGACCTTCGCGCGCTTGTCCATCCGGAGGACGAGTCGGAAGTTCTCGATCGGCTCCTTGGTCGCCAGGCGCAGGCGGGAGTGCTGCATGATGTTGTTCGGCGAGGAGACGCCGATCTTGTTGCCCCAGCCGTCCATGGCGAGGGTGAGGTGACCGGCATCGGCGCGGGTGACCTGCACGCGACCGGAGGTGGTGAGGCTGTCCTCCGAATCGGCATCCGTGGCGGGGCGGGTGAGCATGTAGCCGTTGTCGAAGTGCGGACGCTGATCGTAGAAGTTGCGCGTGACCAGCGGAGTCGTCTGCGCGAAATTGCGGTCGACATCGGCGTAGACGCCGTCGGCCCGCATGGGGAAGCCCTGGGACTGGCCCATCATCGTCACGGCGCAGGACTGCTGGTTCGACTGGGTCTGGATGTTGAGGCTCTGGTTGATGTCGTCGGTGGGCCAGATGTCCATGTTCCCGGGGCGCGGGACGCTCGGATCGGCATTGCGGTAGAGCTCCTCGACCGCGGCGTTGCCGGCCGTGCGGTACTCGGGGACGCCGATCTGGGTCTGTCCGTCGGCGCCGACCGCCGCGGAGGCGGGGGCCATGAGGATGGTGGGCACGGCGCCGGGTGCCAGTGCGACCGCCAGTGCGAGTGAGATGCCGGCGGCTCCGCGACGGAGCGAGCGGCGAGGACGACGGTTGGACATGGAGGACATCGGAGTCCCTTCCTCTGGTGCGCGAAACGACCCGGGGCGCTCACCGCGCGTGGACGCGGAGGACGGTGGGGGAAGACTGCTGATTCCCCGGATATACACAAGGAGTGTACATGCACACTACTCATCGGCTCCTACCGATTGCCAGTTCTGATCATTATGGTCTGAACTGTTATGGATCGATGTGATCCCGGTCTCAGCCGCGAATGTTTCTCCTGGTAGCGTGCGAGCATGATCGAACCCGCCGATGCGTCCCGCACCTCTGCACCGCTCGTCACACCGCCTGCGGGCCCCGTCCGCGGCCGCGCCGCATCAGGGTGCTCGCAGTTCCTCGGCATCCCCTACGCGCTTCCGCCGGTCGGGGACCTGCGGTTCGCCGCGCCGCAGTCCGTGCCCCGGTGGGACGGGGTGCTCGACACCTCGGAGTTCGGCCCGCCGCCGCCGCGCTTCAGCACACTGGGGCCCGCCGCGGTCGCACCGCACCGGGACGGTGAGGACTGGCTGACCCTGAACATCTGGACGCCGGAGCTGCCGGGAGCGGAGTCGGCGGCAGAGGCGACCCCGGATGCAGAGGTGGCGGGCGCGGTCGCCTCGGAGGCCAGGGCGGAGGGCACCGCGTCAGGCAGAGCGGGTGCTTCGGCGACGGAAGCCGCGGGTGCCTCTGTGTCGAGAGCCGCGGGCGCCTCGGCAACGGGAGCCGCGGGCGCCACTGCGGGTCCCGGCCTGCCGGTGCTCGTGTGGATCCACGGCGGCGCCTATGTCGACGGCTCCTCCGCCCACCCCGCCTACGAGGGCTCGCGTCTCGCCCGGGCCGGCGCGGTCGTCGTCACCCTCAACTACCGGCTGGGGATCGAGGGGTTCGCGCACTTCCCCGACGCCCCGGCGAACCGCGGCCTGCTCGACCAGGTCACGGCACTCGAATGGGTGCGGGAGAACATCGCGGCGTTCGGCGGGGATCCGGCGCGCGTCACGGTGTTCGGCGAGTCCGCGGGCGCCGGGTCGATCCACATGCTCCTCACCATGCCCGCCGCGCGCGGCCTGTTCGCCCGCGCCGTCCTGCAGAGCCCGCCGGCCATGGTCCTCGACGCCGGCCTCGCCACCGAGGTGACCGCGGAGTTCGCCGGGCTCGCCGGGGTGGAGCCGACGGCTGCCGGATTCGCCGCGCTCTCACCGGCGGAGTGCACCGACCTCATGGCCCGGTTCGTGCGGGGGCAGACCCGCCACGCCGCACGCTGGGGGCTCGCGGTGACCTTCGCACCGCCGCTGTGCCCGGTCGCCGACGGTGAGGTGGTGCCCACGGATCCGTGGGAGGCGCTGCGCGCCGGCGCGGCCGCCGGGATCGAGGTGCTCATCGGGCAGACCACCGAGGAGTTCCGCTTCTTCACCGCCGGTTCGGCCCCCGCGTCCGAGGCGCGCGCCGCCCAGCGGGTCGCGCTCGTCGGACCGGCGGGTCGGGGCGAGGAGTACACCGCGCTGCTGGGCGGGGCAGGAGCGGAATCCGGCGCAGGTGCGGGTACGGGTACGGGGGCGGGTTCAGGTGCGGGTGAGGGTGCGGCTGCCGAACCGCCTGCGGACGCGAGCGCCGAACCGGGCGTGCCTGCGGCGGAGGGCCCGTCACCGGACACCCTGTTCGAGGCGGTGCAGACCGACCGCATGTTCACCGTGCCGACCCTCGATGCCGCCCAGGCCCATTCGGACTCCGGCGGTCGGACCTTCGTCTACGTGTTCGCCGCACGGCCCGACGGCGGGATCGGAGCGGCGCACGCCGCGGACATCGCGCCGCTGTTCGGGAACTTCGACGGCAGCTTCGCCGCCGTCACCCATCCGCGTCCGCACGACGGCGACCGGCACCTCGGCGCTGAGATGCGGCAGGCGTGGGTGCGCTTCGCCGCGAGCGGCGACCCGGGCTGGCCGGCCTGGGACAGCACCCACCCGGTGCGGGTCTTCGACTACACCTCGCGCACGGACACGCATCCCTTCATCGACCGCTGGCGCCTGTTCGCCGACGACCCGGCACGCCCCCTCGGGCTCCGCGAGGCCTGAACAGCGGCGCACCGGGTGCCGGTTGACGACTCGGCACCCGGCGCCCGGCACCCCCCCCGAGGCCCGACTGCGCGGTATCCCGAACCGAGCGCGCAATTGCGCGTCGCTCTTCGGATACCGCGCAGTATGCGACTGCACCGGCAGCCGCAGTGCACACACCGGTCACACCTTGCGAATATTCGCGGATCCGCTCTCAGAAACCTTCAGATACTGCACTTCGGACGGGGACGACTGGACTCAGCCCTGGATGCGGCTGGCGTGGCCGGCCCAGGCGGCCTCGCGGAGCTCGAACTTCTGGATCTTGCCGGTCGAGGACTTCGCGAGCGCGTCGACGAACTCGACCTCCCGCGGCGTCTTGTACCGCGCGAGCAGCGAGCGCACGTGGTCGAGCAGCTCCTCGGCCCCGAGCTCCTCACCCGCACGCAGCACGACGTATGCCTTGGGCCGCTCGCCCCACTTCTCGTCGGGCACCCCGATGACCGCGGCCTCGAGCACGGCTTCGTGTGCGACGATCGCCTGCTCGACCTCGACGGTGGAGATGTTCTCCCCGCCGGACACGATGATGTCCTTCGCCCGGTCGCGCAGCTCGATGTACCCGTCCGGGTGCATGACCCCGAGGTCCCCGGAGTGGAACCAGCCGCCGGCGAACGCCTTCGCGGTCGCCTCCGGATTGCGGAAGTAGCCCTTCATGACGTTGTTGCCGCGCATGACGATCTCCCCGATCGTCCGCCCGTCGGCCGGCACGTCGGTGAGCTCGTCCCCGCCGCCCACGGCGACCACGCGGATCGGGTCGGTGTGGAGCATCCCCACGCCCTGCCGCGACTGCACGCGCGCCCGGGACCGCCGGTCGTAGCCGTCCCATTCCTCCTGCCATTCGCACACCGTGTGCGGGCCGTAGGTCTCGGTCAGGCCGTACACGTGGACGATCCGGAAGCCGAGCTCCTCGAGCTGCCAGATGATCGTCGGGCTCGGTGGCGCGCCGGCCACGGTGGCGATGATCGTGCGGTCGAGCGCGTGCGCCTCGGGGGCGTTGACGAGGGTCGTCATCACCGTCGGCGCCCCGTTGAGGTGGGTGACGCCCTCGCGGTCGATGAGCCCCCAGATCACCTCGGCGCGGACCTCGCGCAGGCACACCTGGGTGCCGCCGGCGGCCGCCACCGCCCAGCCGGTGCACCAGCCGTTGCAGTGGAACATCGGCAGCGTCCACAGGTAGACGCTCGCGTTGTCGTGGCGGGAGTGGATGATCTCGCTCATCGCGTTGAGGTAGGCGCCGCGGTGCGTGTACATCACGCCCTTGGGCTGCCCCGTGGTGCCCGAGGTGTAGTTGATCGACAGCGTGGCATTCTCGTCGTCCACCGTCCACGGCAGGGCCGCGGTGTGCGCGTCCGCCCCGGCGAGGAACTCGGCGAGGGAGACGGTCGCCGGGTGGGCGAGCGCCTCGGCTGCGGCATCCGTGCCCGAGGTGCGGGCCGGCCCGGCATCCGTGCCCGAGGTGCGGGCCGCGTCATCCGCCGCCTCGCCTGCCGTGTCCTCCTCGTTCGCATCTGCGGCGGTTCCGGCGGCGAGCAGCGGGTCCTCGGCGACGACGATCCGCTCGACGGTGTCGAGGGCGTCGGCCACCGGGGCGACCGTCGGCCAGAGCTCGGCGTCGACGACGAGGAGTCGCGCCTGGCTGTGGTCGCAGATGTAGCGGACCTCCTCGGCGGCGAGCCGGGTGTTGATCGACACGAGCACGGCACCGGCCAGCGGCACCGCGAACTGCGCGATGAGCATCTCCGGCAGATTCGGCACGAGGTAGGCGACGCGGTCACTGGGTTCGACCCCGGCGGCGCGCAGGGCGTGCGCCCGCTGCTCGACGGCCGCGGCGAACTCCGCGTAGGTCAGCGATTCCGACCCGTAGACGAGTGCGCGCTTGTGCGGGAACACGTCGGCCGAGCGGCGCAGGAAGGACAGCGGGGTGAGCTCGGTGTTCCACACCTGGCCCGCGGATTCGACCCGGGCGCTCCTCCCGGTCGCGTCCCCCGGTTCGGCCACGGACACGTCCGCGGTTTCCACCGGGTTCACATCCAACTGCTCGGCTGCTGCCACGCGTTCTGCTCCTTCCACACGTTCTGCGCTGTCCCCAGTCTTCGGCGCGGTCTCTCCCATCGTCTTTCCCATCCCGTGGACCCTCGGCTCAGCGGACGATCGTCAGGTCGATGGCCCGGCGCTCGGGCAGGCGGGTGACCGCCCACAGGGCGAGCGCGGCGGCGAACAGGATGAACGCGTTGGCCGCCCACGGCACGCCCTGGGACACGGCGAGCTGGTTGACGTAGGGCGTGGTGCCGCCGAACACCGCGGTGGCGAGCGAGTAGGCCAGGCCGATGCTCGCGGTGCGCGCGTGGGTGGGGAAGGTCTCGGCCATGACGCAGGCGAGCAGGCTGGCACCGGCGGACAGCACGAACAGGCCGATCGAGGTCGCGACGAACAGGGTCCACGGGCGGTCGTCGATGAAGGCCATGAGCGGGAACTGCGTGACGATGACGCCGATCGCGAAGATCAGCAGCACCGGGCGGCGGCCCACCCGGTCGGACACCGCACCCCAGAACGGGAGGGCGGCCAGGCCGACGACGAGTGCGGCGACGAGCGACCAGTAGGCGCCGGACGGGTCCATGCCCTCCTGGCTGATCGCGTAGGTCGAGACGTAGGAGGTCCACGTGTAGTTGCTCGCCGCGACGCCGGAGACGAGGAAGAAGATCAGCACGATCGACAGCGGACGGCTGAGCGGGGCGAGGGTCTTCGCGGAGAAGGACTCCGCGCCGAGGCCGGCGTGGAGCGCGGCGCTCCCGGTGCGGGTGGCGGCCGGGTCCTCGACGGCGGGGGTGGCCTCGTCGGCCTGGAACACCTGCGACTCGACCATGCCGACGCGCAGCCACAGGGCGACGACCGCGAGCACTGCGCCGAGCAGGAACGGGATGCGCCAGCCCCAGGACTGGACGTCGGGCTCGGAGAGGGTGCCGGTGATGATGCCGCCGATGACGAACGCGATGATCGCGCCGCCGAAGATCGTCATGAACACCGTCGAGCCCCAGAGCCCGCGGCGGTGGGCCGGGGCGATCTCCGCGATGTAGGAGTTCGCGGTCGCGGACTCGCCGCCGTGGGCGAAGCCCTGGACCACGCGGGCGAGCAGCAGGAGCGCGGAGGCGAAGATGCCGATCGATTCGAAGGTCGGGAGCAGGCCGATCATCACCGAGCCGCCGGCCATCATGAGCATGGTGGTGACGAGGACGAAGCGGCGGCCGCGCCTATCGGCGATCCGCCCGAACACGACGCCGCCGAGCGGCCGGAACAGGAAGCCGATCGCGAACACGCCGAACGTCGAGAGCAGCGCGGAGACCTGATTCTGCGGATTGAACAGGGCGCCGGCGATGAACGGGGCGAACACCGCGTACGCACTCCACTCGTACCACTCGAGGAGCTGGCCGGTGACGGACGCGAGCATCGAGCGCCGCTGCTTCTTGATGTCGATGGCAGGGGTGGCAGGGGCGCGGCCGGGGCCGCTCGACGCACCGGTGGCGGTGACTCGGGAATCTGCTGTCATGGGCAGACCTTCACACGGGCTGATGGCGATGCCGTGGCTACGGGACGTTCAGCGTCATAAACCGGTCATCCGGCGTCACATTCGGTCGCGGGGCGTCACAGAGTGCCGTCACACGCAGCGGCACCGAGAACCGAACTGCGCGGTATCCCAAGCCGAACGCATCATTGCGCGTCTGGTTCGGGATACCGCGCAGTTCGCGGGTACCGAACCTCGGGACCAGAGTCACAGGAGCCTCATGACGTCATGGTCTCAGCCCTTCACGACCTCAGCCCCTCTTATTCTCAGCCCTGGGCGGACTCCTCGTCGCGGCGGTCGAGCTCCTCGACCATGGGGACGCGGATGCCGCGCTCACCGGCGACCTCGGCGGCGCGCTCGTAGCCGGCGTCGACGTGGCGCAGCACGCCCATGCCGGGGTCGTTGGTGAGCAGGCGCGCGAGCTTCTGCGCGGCGAGCTCGGTGCCGTCGGCCACGGACACCTGGCCGGCGTGGATCGAACGGCCCATGCCCACGCCTCCGCCATGGTGGATCGACACCCAGGTCGCACCCGAGGAGGTGTTGACGAGGGCGTTGAGCAGCGGCCAGTCGGCGACCGCGTCGGTGCCGTCGCGCATGCCCTCGGTCTCCCGGTAGGGGCTGGCGACGGAGCCGGAGTCCAGGTGGTCGCGGCCGATGACGATGGGCGCGGACACCTTGCCCTCGGCGACGAGCCGGTTGAAGAGGAGACCGGCCTGGTGGCGCTCCTTGTAGCCGAGCCAGCAGATGCGTGCCGGCAGGCCCTCGAACTCGACGAATTCGGCAGCCGCGTCGAGCCAGGTGCGGAGCGACTCGTTCTCCGGGAACAGCTCCTTGAGCGCGGCGTCGGTGACCTCGATGTCCTTGGGGTCGCCGGACAGCGCGACCCAGCGGAACGGGCCCATGCCCTCGCAGAACAGCGGCCGGATGTAGGCCGGGACGAAGCCGGGGAACTCGAAGGCGCGCTCGTAGCCGGCCTTGCGGGCCTCGTCGCGGATCGAGTTGCCGTAGTCGAACACCTCGGCCCCGCGGTCCTGGAAGCCGACCATCGCGGCGACGTGCTTGGCCATCGACTCCTCGGCGCGCAGGGTGAACTTCTCCGCGTCCTCGTCCGCCTCGGCCTGCCAGTCCTCGAGGGACACACCCAGAGGCAGGTAGGACAGCGGGTCGTGGGCGGAGGTCTGGTCGGTGGCGATGTCGACCTCGGCGGCCTCCGGGCGGTCGAGGAGCGCCGGGAGGATCTCCGCGGCGTTGCCGACGAGCCCGACGGACAGCGCCTGCCGGTTCTTCTTCGCCTCGATGACCTTCGCGAGCGCGGTGTCGAGATCGGTGACGACCTCGTCGAGGTAGCGCTTGGACTTCCGGCGCTCGAGCCGGGTGCGGTCGACGTCGATGATGAGGCAGGCACCGCCGTTGAGGGTGACGGACAGCGGCTGCGCGCCACCCATGCCGCCGCAGCCGGCGGTCACGGTGAGCGTGCCGGCCAGGGTGCCGTCGAAGCTCTTCCGGGCGATCGCGGCGAACGTCTCGTAGGTGCCCTGGAGGATGCCCTGGGTGGCGATGTAGATCCACGAGCCGGCGGTCATCTGGCCGTACATCATGAGGCCCTCGGCCTCGAGCTCGCGGAAGTGCTCCCAGTTCGCCCAGTCGCCCACGAGGTTGGAGTTGGCGATGAGCACGCGCGGGGCCCATTCGTGGGTGCGGAGCACGCCGACGGGCTTGCCGGACTGGACGAGGAGGGTCTCGTCGGCCTCGAGGTCGTCGAGGGTGCGGACGATCGCGTCGTAGGCCTCCCAGGAGCGGGCGGCGCGGCCGGTGCCGCCGTAGACCACGAGGTCCTCGGGGCGCTCGGCGACCTCGGGGTCGAGGTTGTTCATGAGCATCCGCTTGGCGGCCTCGGTCTGCCACGACTTCGCGGTGAAGTCGGTGCCGCGGGGGGCGCGGATGGTGCGGCTGGGATCGTGGCGGGTGAAGCCCGGCTTCTGGTCGGGGGTGCTGGGGGTGGTGGTCATGGCGTCTCCTCGGGGCGGGCCGGATCGGGCGGGGCCGGGCCGGCGCGTCCTCGGGACCGGCTGATGCTCCCCATTCTTGGCGCGCGCGAGGCCCGCGACCAGGCCCGAACCTCCCAATCCGTCCGAGATCTCGGACGCACGCCGTCGCCGAGGTGTGCCGCGCGGGCGCCCGCTCTCCTAGCCTGGTTGGGACCCCGCAGAACCCCGAGGAGCAGAGCATGAATCGCACGCACACGTGGACCGGCCGCGCGGACGGTCCGGGAGACGAGCATCGCCGCTTCTGGCAGATCGTCGAACCCGCCGAGGCGCCCGCCGCCCCGGGAGACCGGGCCACCGCCGATCCCTCCCGGCCCGGTGGGCCCGCCGCCGAGGCGCCCGCCGCCGATGCCGTGATCCTCGGGTTCGCGAGTGACGAGGGGGTGCGCCGCAACCACGGCCGCCAGGGTGCGGCCGCAGGGCCCGAGGCGATCCGCGCAGCACTAGGCTCCCTCGCGGTGCACTCCCCGCTGCGTGTGGTCGATGCCGGGGACGTCGTCGTCGCGGGCGAGGACCTCGAGTCCGGGCAGGCGGACCTCGCCCGGCAGATCGCCGAGCTGCGGCGCTCCCCCGGGCTGTCCGAAGCTCTGACTGGGGTGCTCGGCGGCGGGCACGAGACCGCGTGGGGAAGCTATCTGGGGCTCGCCGAGGAGTGCGCGGACCGGCGCCTGGGCATCCTCAACCTCGATGCCCACTTCGACCTGCGGCAGGCGGAGAGGCCCACCTCGGGCACGCCGTTCGGGCAGGTCGCGGCGGACCGGGCCGCGCGCGGGGCGGACTTCGACTACACGGTGATCGGGATCAGCGAGGCGAACAACACCACCGCGCTGTTCGACACCGCGCGGGAGCTCGGTGTGACCTGGCTGAGCGACGTCGACTCCCAGGACGTCGCGCGGGCGGTCCGCTGGGTCGAGGAGTTCGCGGCCGGGGTCGACGACCTCTATCTGACGATCGATCTCGACGTCCTGCCGGCGGCGGTGGCGCCGGGCGTGAGCGCGCCGGCCGGGTTCGGGGTGCCGACTGCGGTGATCCTCGCGGCGTGCGGTGCCGCGGCGGCGAGCGGAAAGCTGCGGCACTTCGACGTCGTCGAGCTCAACCCGCGCTACGACGTCGACGGCCGCACCGCCCGCACCGCGGCCCGACTCGTCCACGAGATCCTCACCCGCGCCGCGGCTGAGCGGACGGGCGGCTCGAGGGTCTGAGCGGACGGCCGGCCGGCAGCAGACGTCAGACAGCGAACCACTGACTGCAGGAACACGACACCGGTCACGCCGACAACAGTCTGATCATCCGGCTTCGGTCGCGCCGGCTCACCGCCCGGCGGCGTACCCCTGCATGCCGCGCGGGTTCGCAGCCGCCCGGAGCACACCGGTCTCCGGGTCGCGGATCACGCACGACAGGCGGCCGAGCGCCCAGTCGCCGGCCCGGGTCACGCGGTGACCGCGCCGCTCGAGCCCAATGATGACGTCCTCGCCCAGCCGGTCCTCGACCACCGCGCCCGCCGGCTCCCAGGTGCGCGGGTAGAACGAGCCGGGCATCGCGGTGGTGTGGAGCGCCGGGGCGTCGATCGCGGCCTGCGGGTCGAGCTCGCCGACGAGCAGCCGGAGGAGCAGGAGCAGCTGCCACTGGTCCTGCTGGTCACCACCCGGGGTGCCGAGCGCCATCACCGGCTCCCCGTCGCGGAGCACGAGGGTCGGCGAGAGCGTGGTGCGCGGCCGCGTTCCCGGTTCCAGGCGGGACGGCGAGTTCTGGTCGAGCCACATCATCTGCAGCCGCGTGCCGAGGCAGAACCCCAGGCCGGGCACGGCGGGCGAGGACTGGAGCCACCCGCCCGAGGGTGTTGCGCTCACCATGTTCCCCCACCGGTCGACGACATCGATGTGGCACGTGTCGCCGCGGACCGCGGCGCGCGCCTCGGGCGTGGGTTCCGCGGGCTTCGGCACCGTCGGCTCCCCGATCCCGAGGCCTCCTGCGGCACCGAACTCCGCCTCGGTGCGCAGGGGCGGCGACACGGGGTCGACACCGGGGATGGTGCCGGGCCGGAACTCGTGGGAGGCGTTCTCGCCGATGAGCGCGCGGCGCTCGGCGGCGTACTCCGGGCTCAGCAGCACGGCGAGCGCCTCCGGGGTCAGTGCGGTCGCGGACCCGCTGTCCCCGTAGTAGGTGTCGCGGTCGGCGAGGGCGAGCTTGAGCGCCTCGAGCACGGTGTGTGCACCGAGCTCGGTGCCAGGATCGAGGTGCGCGTCGTCGAAGCCGTCGAGGATCGCGAGCACCTGGAGGAGCACCGGACCCTGGCCCCACGGCCCGGTCTTGGCGATCGTGTATCCGCGGAAGTCCAGGGTGAGCGCGTCCTCGAAGCCGGCTGCCCAGTCGGCCATGTCGGCGGCGGTGAGGACCCCGGCGTGCAGGCCGCCGTCGGAATGGCGATGCGGGGTGCGGATGAAATCGGCGATGCTGCGCGCGACCCGACCGGTGCGCCATTCCCGCCGGGCGGCAGCGATCCGCTCCTCGCGGGTGGGCTCTCCGTCCCCGGCCGCGACGAGCTCTCGGAGCACCTGCGCGTACTCCGGGTTGCGGATGAGCGATCCGGGCTCGGGGGCCTGCCCGTTCTCCAGCCACAGGTCCGCGGAGCTCGGCCAGTCGGTCCGGAACAGCGCGCTCGCGCTGTCGATCGTCTCAGCGACGCTTGCGAGCACGTGATGTCCCCGCTCGGCATAGTCGATCGCGAAGGCGAGGACATCGGCGAGCTCCCAGGCGCCGTGCTCCTGGAGGAGCAGGAGCCAGGCGTCGACCGCTCCCGGCACGGCGGCGGCCAGCGCCCCGGCACCGGGCACCGCGTCGAGCCCTTCGGCCCGGAAGTGCTCGATCGTCGCCCCGGCCGGAGCGGGCCCCTGGCCCATGAGGACGACAGGACGGCGCGGCTCCTGAGCAGTGACGAACACCCCGGTCATGTCGCCGCCGGGCCCGTTGAGGTGCGGCTCGACGACGTGGAGGACGAAAGCCCCGGCGACGGCCGCGTCGAAGGCATTGCCGCCGCGCTCGAGCACCGCCTGGGCGGAACCGGTCGCCAGCCAGTGCGTCGACGCGGTCATCCCGAAGGTGCCCTCGAGCGTCGGGCGGGTCGTGGTGGTCTCGCTGCGGAAGGTCATGTCAGCCTCCGGTGACGGTCCAGAGCCGGGAGGTCTGGTCCTCGGTGACGAGAAGGAAGCGGGTGGTCGAGCTCAGGGAGGCGAAGTCGGCGACGTCGAGGGAGTCGTGCGCCTCGCCCGTGGCCACATCGTAGAAGGTCAGCTCTCCGTCGTCGACGACCGGCACGAGGTCGAGGTCCGGCAGGTAGCCCTGCCCGCCCCACGGGTCGGACCCGCCCTGCGCCTCGGATGACCACACGACCTCGCCGCTCGCAGCGTCGAACGCGGCAACGGAGCTGTCGACAGTCGGGACGACGAGGAGCGGACCCTCGGGCCCGTCGACGGCGGCGTACCGGGCTCCCCCGATGTCGGATTCGGGCGTCGCGTACTCGGTGACGCTCTCCGGCGCCTGCTCCTCCGATTGCCAGGCGGTCGCCGCGAGGTCGGAGCCCCAGTACGCCACGGTCGAGGCGAACAGCTGCACCATGATGCACGCCCCCTCACCGGTCGGGGTGAAGACCGGCTGTGCCGTGCACACCGGATCGAAGGTGTCCTCGAGATCGAGGGCCGCGTACGCCTCGGCGTGCTCCTCCGGATCGAGTGGAGTGAGCGCACCGGCGTCGCTCATCGGGAGACCCTCCGGCACTGTCAGGAACGCCTGTCTCTGCACGAGCCCGCTGTACGGATCATCCGGATCCTCCGCGCCGTACACGTAGACCGCGGTGCTCGGGTCGCCGGTGGGCACCACCGAGAACCACTCGACGCCGGTGTCGTCGGCCGCCCTGAGTTCGGTGACGTCGAGCGTCGTGTGCTCCCCGGTCGCGAGGTCGACGCGGGTGATCATCGAGCTGCCGTCGTCGGCCCAGGGCAGCAGCCCGTACGACCGGTCCGGGGAGATGCTCAACGAAGAGCCGCCGAACGGCAGACCGTCCGCGCCCACGGTGAGGGCCGGCCACGCCTGCTCCCCCGTCGCGGGGTCGAGCGCGAAGACGAGCGGATCGCCCTCGGCCGCAGTCGTGCAACCATCCTTCTTCATGGCCATGAAGTACTCGAGGAGGATGACGTCGCCTTCTTCCAGCACGGTGCCGGTCGCGGTGGTCGCGGGGCCGAAGCCCCAGTCCTCGTGGCACCCGGCGCCGGCCTCCGCGGGTGCGAAGCGCCACACCTCCGCACCGTCGCTCCACTGGCGGGCCCCCAGCTCACCGGACAGGTCGTCGATGATGACGATGTCGCCGGAGGAGTAGGCGAGGGGTGCGGACATCATCTCGTCGTCGAGCTGCACCGACTCGGTCCACAGCTCGGTGCCTCCGCTGTCGACCGCGCGGAGCTGCCCGTTCGTCCAGTCGACGAGCAGCGCACGGTCGCGTCCGTCGTCGGTGAGGACGTGTCCGCTGTAGTCGAGATCGATCGGCTCGGACAGCGCCGCGGGCTCCGGCGAGGGCGAGGGGGATTCCTCGGGAGCCGGAGCCGTCCCGCTCTCCGCTCCTCCGGAGCACCCGGCGAGGAGCGTCAGCACGAGGGCCGTCCCGGCGGCGAGCCTCGGTCCGACACGGGGGATCTGCACGGTCATGGCGGGCCTTCCGGTGGTCCGATTCTCGGTCTGCTCTCTCGATTATGCCCGAGGCGCCGGCCGGGCGACCTGCGCGAGGCACTGGCCGGCAGCCCTCCGCGCGCAGACTCCTCCGGCCCGCCATCGATCGCTCGATCTACGCATCTATAGCGTCATCACAATAGACGCCCAGAGAGTCGAATCCCCCGTCCCATCGAATGTGCACCCGGCCGCGCACACGACGAGCGTGCGGGCAGCCAGTGTTCGCCGTGGCTGCCCGCACGCTCTCGAGGCCGCCTGCGGACCTGCTCGATCAGTGCTGCGTCAGCTCGTGGCGGCCGACCACCATGTGATGGACCTCGTCCGGGCCGTCGGCGAAGCGCAGGTGCCGCACGTCCGCATACAGCTCGGGCAGCGGCGTGAACTGCGACATGCCGTAGGCACCGTGGATCTGGATCGCCTGGTCGATGATCTGGCAGGCCTTCTCCGGGACCTGCGCCTTGGCCATCGAGACCCAGACGCGGGCCTCCTTGTTACCGAGCACGTCCATGGCCTTCGCCGCCTTGAGCACGAGCAGGCGCATCGACTCGATGTCGATGCGGGCGCGGGAGATCTTCTCGATGTTCCCACCGAGCTTGGACAGAGGCTGACCGAACGCGGTCCGCGAGTTGCCGCGCTTGACCATGTAGTCCAGCGCCACCTCGGCCTTGCCGATCGTGCGCATGCAGTGGTGGATGCGGCCGGGGCCCAGCCGGAGCTGCGAGATCTCGAAGCCGCGGCCTTCGCCGAGGAGCATGTTCGACTCCGGGACGCGCACGTCGTTGAAGCGCAGGTGCATGTGCCCGCGCGGGGCGTGGTCCTCGCCGAAGACGTGCATCGGGCCGACGATCTCGACCCCCGGGGTGTCCATCGGCACGAGGATCTGCGAGTGGTTCTGACCGCGCGGGCCGTCGTCGTTGGTCCTGACCATGACGATCATGATCTTGCACCGCGGGTCCCCGGCACCGGAGATGTAGTGCTTCTCGCCGTTGATCACCCACTCGCCGTTCTCCAGCACCGCCCGGGTCGCGACGTTCTTGGCGTCCGAGGTGGCGACATCCGGCTCCGTCATGGCGTAGGCCGACCGGATCTCGCCGTCGAGCAGCGGCTGCAGCCACTGCTCCTTCTGCTCCGGCGTGCCGACCCGCTCGAGGACCTCCATGTTGCCGGTGTCCGGTGCGGAGCAATTCATCGTCTCCGAGGCCAGCGGGCTCTTGCCGAGCTCGATGGCGATGTAGGCGTAGTCGAGGTTCGACAGGCCGTCACCGGTCTCCGCGTCGGGCAGGAAGAAGTTCCACAGGCCCTCCTCCTTCGCCTTGTCCTTGGCCTTCTGCAGCACCTCGAGCTGTCCGGGAGCGAAGCTCCAGCGGTCGGCGTGACCCTCGCCGAGCTTGACGAACTCCTCGTACATCGGGTCGACGGTGTCCTTGATGAACCGCTTGACGTGGTTGAGCAGGGGCAGCGCCTCCTCGGACATGCGCAGGTCATTCAGCGCGTCCTGGGGATCGGTGGTGCCGACCTCGACGTGGTCCTTCGCGCCTTCTTCTGCGAACTGCATGTCTCGCCCTCCTTGGCGTCATGGGTTCCAGGCGGCGGGTGGAGAGGCGGCGAGCTCACGGCCCGGCGCCACGTCGACCCATCCGACTCTGGATGGTCGCTCCTGTCAGCTTATCATACGACGAGCATCGATCGCGGCTTCTATGCGTTTATAGCGCTATGACAATAGACGGGTAGCGGTGCGAATCTTCCCATCATGAAGATCAAGCTCAACCACTCGTCCCGGTGGGTCGCCGCACCCGCCTCCCTCCTCGCCCTCACCGTCGTCGCCGGCTGCGGCGCGCCCGGTCAGACCGGCGGCCCGGCCGGCGACGGCAGCTCCGCGGGCGCCTCGGCGGAACCCTCCGCCCGGGAGACCAGCGAGGCCGCCGGCGCCGCCCCGCGCCTCGCCGTGACCTATGACGGCGGAGTCATGGTGCTCGACGGCGAGTCCCTCGAGGTCCTCGACACCTTCCCCGCCGCGGGCTTCACCCGCCTCAACCCGGCCGGCGACAACCGGCACCTGTTCCTCACCGAGGGCGACTCCTTCCGGCTCCTCGACCTGGGCACGTGGTCCGAGCCGCACGGCGATCACGCACACGCCTACACCACCGACCCGCTCCTCACCGAGCAGCGCATCACCGGCAGCCACCCCGGCCACCTCGTGCACCACGACGGGCGGAGCCTCGCGTTCTTCGACGGCACCGGGGAGATGCACCTCTTCGATCCTGCGAACCTCTCCGCCGACTCCCCGATCGACACCACGGTCACCACCACGGACGAGGCGCACCACGGGGTCGCGGTACCGCGCGCCGACCACTCCACCGTCGTCACGATCGGCGACGAGGAGTCCCGCTCGGGCGTGAAGATCGTCGACGAGGCCGGGGAGACGGTCGCGGAGAACACCGACTGCCCGGGCGTCCACGGGGAAGCCGTCGCGGCAGGCGGAGTCATCACCGTCGGCTGCGAGGACGGACTGCTCATCGTCGACGGGGACGAGATCCGCAAGGTCGACTCCCCCGACGACTACGGCCGGATCGGCAACCAGTTCGGCAGTGAGCACTCCCCCGTGGTGCTCGGCGACTACAAGGTCGAGGAGGACGCCGAGCTCGAGCGCCCCACCCGCGTCACCCTCACCGACACGGGCTCCGGCGAGCTGCGCCTCGTCGATCTGCCCGCCTCCTACTCGTTCCGCTCGCTCGCCCGCAGCCCCGAGGGCGAAGCGCTCGTCCTCGGCACCGACGGCGCGCTCCGGGTCATCGACCCGGCATCCGCCGAGGTGACGCAGGAGATCGAGGTGACGGCCGCTTGGGAGGAGCCCACCGAGTGGCAGGATCCGCGCCCCACGATCCACGTCGCCGGTGAGCAGGTGCTCGTCACCGAACCGGGCACGCAGACCCTCCATGTCGTCGACCTCGCCGCCGGCGAGGTCACCCGCAGCAGCGAGCTGCCCGAGGTGCCCAACGAGGTGGGCAGCGCCTCGGGCGAGGCGCCGGAGACGGGCCATGCTGACGAGCACGAGGACGGTCATGAGCACGACCACGGTCACGACGAGGACGAGCACGCGGGCCACGATCACTGATCCGTACCGCTCCACGCGTACTGCGCGGTATCTGTCGATCTGCGCATCATTGCGCGCAGATCGACAGATACCGCGCAGTACACGGCGGGAGGCGGAACCGAGGTCGCCCGGACCGCCTACGCCCCGCAGTACCCGGCGGTACAGAACACGGCCGGACGGAGCACTCGCGCACTCCGTCCGGCCGCGTTCACAGTTCCGCACTCACAGCTCGGAGATGCGTCCGCCCTCGGCGACGACCTTCTCGAGCAGCGGGGACGGGGTGAAATCGGCCCCGTACTTCTCCTCGTAGTGGCGCAGCCGCTCGAGCACGTGCTCGGCGCCGAGCTGGTCGGCGTAGAACATCGGGCCGCCGCGGTACACCGGCCAGCCGTAGCCGTTGACGTAGATGACGTCGATGTCGGAGGCGCGGACCGCCTTGCCCTCCTCGAGGATGCGCAGACCCTCGTTGATCATCGGCAGGGTGCAGCGCTCGAAGATCTCCTCCTCGGAGATCTCGCGCGGCTCCACACCCTCCTTGGCCCGGAAGTCCTCGATGATCTTCGCCGCCACCGGGGACGGTGTGGCCTTCCGGTTCTCGTCGTAGTCGTAGTACCCGGCACCGGTCTTCTGCCCGCGCCGGTCCATCTCGCAGAGCACCTCGCGGACGGTGCGCCCGGCGGATTCTTCCTTGCGCCAGCCGATGTCCAGGCCGGCGAGGTCGCTCATCTGGTAGGGCCCCATCGGCAGTCCGAAGTTCGTGACCGCGGTGTCGATGTCCCAGGGCATCGCGCCCTCCATGAGGAGGCGCTCGGACTCGCGGCGGCGCGCGTAGAGGATCCGGTTGCCGACGAATCCGGGGCACACGCCCACGAGCACCGGGATCTTGCCGATCTTCTTCGACAGTGCCATCACCGTGGCGATGACCTCCTTCGAGGTGTGGTCGGCGCGGACGACCTCGAGGAGCTTCATGACGTTGGCCGGGGAGAAGAAGTGCATACCGATGACGGCCTCGGGGCGCTCGGTCACCGCGGCGATCTCGTCGATGTCGAGACCGGAGGTGTTCGTCGCGAGGATCGCGCCGGGCTTGCAGATCGCGTCGAGCTCGGTGAAGATGCTCTTCTTCACGTCCATGAGCTCGAACACCGCCTCGATGACGAGGTCGACGGAGGCGAGGTCGTCCTTGGTGAGCGATCCGGTGATGAGTCCCATCCGCTCCTCGACCTGGGCGGCGGTGATGCGGCCCTTCGAGGCGGTGCGCTCGTAGTTCTTGCGGATCACGCCGAGCCCGCGCTCGAGCGCCTCGGGCTGCTGCTCGACGATGGTCACCGGGATGCCGGCGTTGGCGAAGTTCATCGCGATGCCGCCGCCCATGGTGCCCGCACCGATGATCCCGACGGACTCGACGGGGATGCGCGGGGTGTCGCGCGGGACGTCGGGCACCTTGGCCGCGGCGCGCTCGGCGAAGAAGTAGTAGCGCTGGGCGGCGGACTCCGGGCTGCTGACGAGTTCGGCGAACAGCCTCTTCTCGACCTCGCGGCCTTCGTCGTAGGGGAGGTTCACCGCCGCCTCGACGCACTGCACGATCGCCTCGGGCGCCTTGAAGCCGCGGAACTTCCGGGCGTGTTTCTTCCGGAAGTCGGCGAACAGCTCCGGCTTGTCCCGGTCGGCAGTCACCTTGTCGTCGCGGTCGCGCACTCGGCGCAGCTCGCCGCCCTCGGCGACGATCCGGCGGGCGAACGCGATCGCGTCCTCGCGCAGCGACGCGTCGGGGACGACCTCGTCGACGACCCCGTACTCGAGGGCCTCGGCGACGGGCACGTGCCGGCCGGTGATCATCCAGTCGAGCGCCACCTCGGCGCCGGTGAGGCGCGGCAGGCGCTGGGTGCCGCCGGCCCCGGGCAGCAGGCCGAGGTGCACCTCGGGCAGGCCGACCTTCGCGGACTGCGCGGCCACCCGGTAGTGGGCGCAGAGCGCGGTCTCGAGGCCGCCGCCGAGTGCGGTGCCGTGGATCGCGGCGACGATCGGCTTGGGCGAGTTGTCCATGATCTCGCGCTCATCGGGGCCGGTCTGCGCGCCCGAGTCCGAGCCGAACTCGGAGATGTCGGCGCCGGCGATGAATGTCCGTCCGGCGCAGATGAGGACGATCGCCTGCACGGCGTCGTCATCGATGGCGGCGGTGAAGCCCTGCTGCAGGCCCGCACGGACCGCGGCCGACAGTGCGTTGACCGGGGGCGAGTCCAGGGTGAGGACGGCGATCCCGTCCTCGATGTCCAGGGTGACGACTTCGTTGATCTGTTCCACGTGGTTCCTCCTCGTCGAGTGCGTTCCCCCTCATCGTATGCAGTGACGCGGGTCACGCGGACCGCCGGGCACATCGTGGGACGCGGGCGCTCCCGAGGTGCCCGCCGGGTCGACGGGGCTTGCCCGGAAGGGGCCGGTGACCGAGCCGGCCGGGCACCGCGCGAGCCGGCCGGGCACCGCGCGAGCCGGCCGGGCACCGCGCGAGCCGGCCGATCCCGAGGCGCCCACCGGGTCACCCAGCCGGGTCACGCGGCCGGGTTACGCCACCGGGTCGGGGGTCTCCGGCCGGGTCCCGTCGCCGAGGTCGGGGCCCGGCAGCCGGCCCTCCGGATCGCGGAGCATCACCCGGTGCCCGTCGCCGCGCAGCCGGCGCATCCCCTCGAGGATCATGCGTCGGCCCACATCGTGCACCCGCCCCACCCGTGCCAGGTCGACGACGACGGTGCCGGAGGGCACGGCGCAGCCGACCGCCGCGCGGAGGAAGGCCTCCGCGCCGTTGAAATCGAGGGGTCCCTGGAGGGCGATGGTCGTCGCGGCATCGGTGACCTCGACCTCGCGCACGGCGGTGTCGCCCGTCGGCTCCGCGCCCATGAGGTGCATCCCCATGTCCTCGGACAGGCGCTGGAAGATCTTCACCCCGCGCACGCTGTTGCCCTGCGGGTCGAGTGGCGGGGAGAAGGTCGCCAGGCCCAGCCGGCCGGGCAGGGTGCCGAGCAGGCCGCCGGCGACACCGGATTTGGCAGGGATCCCGACGGTCGTCATCCAGCGGCCCGCGGCGTTGTACATCCCCGCCGAGGCCATCACCGCCTGCACCTGCCGGCACACCGCCTGTGAGAACACCCGCTGTCCGGTGATCGGCTGGATGCCGCCGTTGGCCAGGGTCGCGGCCATGACGGCCAGATCACGGACGGTGACGAGCACCGCGCACTGGCGGATGTAGCTCGTCACCGCGTGCTCGGCGGTGTCGGTCACCACGCCGGTGTCGCGGAGCATGTAGGCCATCGCCATGCTGTAATCGGAGTGGGCGAGCTCGGACTCCGCGACCCGCTCGTCGATGCTCAGCTGCCGCCCGGCGAGCGCGGAGAACCGGTCGAGGAGCAGGCCCACCCGCGAGTCGACGCTCGCGGGCCGTCCACCGATGAGCTGGGTGACGGCGATCGCGCCGACGTTGATCATCGGGTTGTCCGGCCGGCCGGTCTCCTCGTCGAGCGAGATGTCGTTGAACGCCTCGCCCGAGGGCTCCATCCCCACCCGGGCGTCGACGACCTCGGGCCCGCGCTCCTCGAGGGCGACGGCGTAGGCGAAGGGCTTGGAGATCGACTGGATCGAGAACGCGTGCTCGTCATCGCCCACGCTGTAGAGGTCGCCGGACGCCGTACAGAGTGCTGCGCCGAGCAGCTCCCGGTCGACCTCGGAGAGCACGGGGATGTAGTCGGCGCCCTCCCCGCCGGTCGCGGAGCGGGCATCGGTGATGATCTCGGTGAGGTAGTCGGAGATCGGGCTCTTCATCGTCTCGCCTTCCGTCGCGGTCGCCGTCCTCGCCGGTGAGCGGCGAGGACCGGCACGTGCGGTTCTCATTGTAGGGGACGGGGCGGCTCGGCCCGGCTCCGCGGCGGGTTGACCCCGGGCCGATGGCGAGGTGGGCGCGGGCCGATGGCGGGTTGACCCGGGGCCGGCCGCGAGGTGGGCGCGGCCCGGGCACCTTCTCACCGGAGTATCCGCGCATCTAGCGACATCACGATATTCATCTATCGGGTCGTAGCGGGCCGGAAGGTTACGGTGGATCCGACAGGCCGGCGACCCCGGGCCGGCCCTCGGTCGGCCCGCCCGGATCCGCCGCTTCCCACGCTCACCAGGAGGACCCATGTCCCGCACCATCGTCGTCACCGGAGCCGCCTCGGGCATCGGGCAGGCCACCGCCGAGCTCCTCGCCGCCCGCGGTGACACCGTCATCACGGTCGACCTCCGGGATGCGGACATCACCGCCGATCTCAGCGACGAAGCGGCGGTCGCGCAGGTCGTCGAGCAGATCACCGAGCGCACCGGCGGCACCCTCGACGGGCTCGTCGCCAACGCCGGGGTGTCGGCGAACAACGAGCTCTCGCTGCTCGTCAACTACTTCGGCACCGTTGCGCTCATCGAGGGCCTGCGCCCGCTGCTCGCGAAGTCCGAGGCCCCGCGGGTCTCCGTGACGAGCTCGGCGGCGACCCTCCAGGGCAACGACCCCGAGCTCGTCGACCTCCTGCTCGCCGGCGACCGTGATGCGGCAGTGGAGCGCGGGAAGGCGCTCGCCGCGCAGGGCCAGGCGGGGTATGCGAACTACTCGAGCTCGAAGCGCGCGATCTCCCGCTGGGTGCGCCGCGTCGCCCCGACGGCGGACTACGCCGGCGCCGGGATCGGGATCAACGCCGTGGGCCCCGGCCAGGTCCGCACCGCGATGACCGCGGAGCTGCTCTCCACCGAGGAGGGTCGGAAGATGGTCGAGGCCGCGATGCCCAGCCCCTACGGCGGTCCGGCCGAGGCCGTGGACATCGCCGAGGTGCACGCGTTCCTCGTCTCCCCCGGCAACGCCCGCATGACCGGCCAGGTCGTGTTCGTCGACAGCGGCTTCGACGCGGTGAGTCGCGGCGACGACATCTGGAGCTGAGATGAGCACGGACGGCCCCGCGTCCGAACCACCGACCGCCGAGCTGCGCGACCCGATCGAGAAGCTCGATGCGCAGCGGCAGGCGCGCCGGCAGAACCTCCTCGTCACCCTCGCGTGGATGCTCCACTGGGTGCTGCGCATGGGGCTCGCCGCGATGCTCCTGGTCTACGGCTGGTCGAAGGTCGTGCTCATGCAGATGGGGGTCGGCGACTACGGGGACGCGCTGACCCAGTTCGGCGAGATGAGCCCGATGGGCCTGCTGTGGCGGTTCATGGCGTACTCGCCGGTGGTCCAGTGCCTGGCCGGGGTCGCCGAGGTGCTCGCCGCCGCCCTCCTCCTGTTCCGGCGGACCGTGTGGCTGGGGGCGCTGCTCGCGGTCGCGGACATGACCGTCGTGTTCCTCCTCAACATGGCCTACGACGTGCCGGTCAAGCAGCTCGCCGGGATCATGGGCGCGGCGGGGGTCGTCATCCTCCTGCCGTTCCTGCCCCGGTTGCTGCGCTTCGCCGCGGGACGGGCGACCGGTCCCGCGCTGCTCCCCACGCCCATCCCGTGGCCGCGCCTCGCCCGCTTCACCCGCTGGCTCGGTGCGATCGTCGCCGTCGTCGCCGTCGCGGGATCCGGTGCGGTGTTCGTGTGGTCGGCGCAGGGGATCTCCCGGGTCGACGGCCCGCTGCCCGGGGTGTACCGGGTGGTCGAGGACGCACGGGAACCGGCCGCGCAGCTCGCCGAGGACGACCGCTGGCAGCAGGTGGCGTTCGGCCAGTGGGACTACCACGACGGCCGCGGCCGGGTGGGCATCCGCTATGCGAACGGCGACTTCCAGGGCGGGACGTATCGCCTCGACGGCGACACAGTGACGCTCTCGCTCGACCGGATCCGCGAGGGCAGCCAGCCGTTGGGTCGCAACGACTACGTCGCGGGTTTCGACCTCACGTGGGAGGAGCTGCCTGATGGACGGATCGCGCTCACCGGCGACCGGGTGGATATCGTCATCGAGTCCGACGCCGAGGCGCGCTACCTGTTCGACCGCGACTTCAGCTGGGATCCGCGCCCGCCGATCAATTGGTAGGGGCGGGCCGGGCGGACGCGTTGCGGTTGATCGCGGCGACAGCCAGGTCGATTGCGTTCGTCGCGCTCATCCGTAGTGATATCGACAGGCAGCGATGCGGATCTCATCGCGAGCGAGTTTGTAGACGAGTCGATGCTCATCGGTGATGCGCCGGGACCAGTATCCTGCGAAATCGTGTTTGAGGGGTTCCGGTTTTCCGATCCCCTCGTTGCCGTTGCGCTCGATCTCCTTGATCAGGCGATTGATGCGTTTGAGAACCTTCCGGTCCTGTGCCTGCCACCACAGGTAGTCCTCCCATGCACCTTCATCCCAGACCAGAAGCATGCTTCAGTCGGTCTCGATGAGTTCGTGCGCCTGCCCGCGATCAGCTTCAAGTCGTTCCATTGCATCCAGCAGTCGACGGGCGTTGGTCGGCGATCGCATGAGGTAGGCGGTTTCACGAAGCGATTCGTAATCCGCCAAGGAAACAATGACGACCGGCTCATGGCCGGCGCGCGTGATGACGACCGCCTCCCGGTCATTGGTGACATCGTCGAGCACTTTCGCATAATTGGCCCGTGAATCTGTGTAGCTCATCGTCTTCATCGCAACCCCCTGTACAGAAAATTGTACGCCTGATCGAGTTCGCCGACAACAGTCACGTCACTCCGCGAATCGAGTACCCGCCTCTCGGAACTCGTCCTCGAGGCGGACGGGCGCGGTAAGCACCGGCCATTCCCGGTCGATCTTCGTCACCTGGTGCTCGCCCCGGGCAACTGCTCGCCGAGGAGTGATGCGCAGCAGCGCCTCATCGTCGGTGCCGAGCACCTGAGCGCACCCGCCGAGGCGCGACACCTCCTCGCACACCGCCTGGAGTCCGCCGGCGGGGATCCGGCATGCGCGGAGCAGCTCGACGTCGAACCGGGGCCGGACCCGGCCGCTCCCGGCCGAGCCCGGATCATCCGCCGTACGCACCCGCGGGTCCGCAGCGAACACCGCGGGCACCGCGTCGAGCTCGACGTGGACATCGCCCGCGGCCAGCAGCGCCGCCACCACGGGCACGACGACACCGGGGTCGGTCTCCCCCGCCCAGTGCACCCGGATGTCCGGGACGGCGTGCACGACACCGGCCGGGCGCATGATCGGGTGGGTGATCCGGGAGGCGAGTGCCATGCTCTCCCGGTTCTTCTCCGCGATGGCCTCCGCTCGGTCCTCGCCGCGGCCGCCCCAGTCGGCGCCGAGGTGCATCGCCTGCGCCGCCGGCTCGTGCCGGAGGTCGGCCCCGGCCAGCCACGCCTGCCAGCCGAATTCCCAGTCCTCGCCGCCGTAGCCCACGAGTGAGCCGTCGAATCCGCCCACCTGGTCGAACACCGCGCGGGTGCACGACAGCACGGCGGAGATGACGAACCGGAACCCGGTGTCGTCGACCGCCCGCAGGTCATCGGTGTACCCCCACGCGTCCCGCAGCCACGCGGGCTCCCCGAGGTCGCGCACTGCACCGTCCTCCCCGGTGACGAGGTGCCGGCGGCTGCCGACGACGAGCACCCGCGGCTCGGCCCGGAGCCGTGCGACGACGGCGTCGAGGTAGCCGGGTTCGGGGATGGTGTCGCCGTCGAGGAAGGCGAGCACCGCTCCCGAGGCCTCCGCCGCCCCGAGGTTCCGCGCCGCCGCCGCTCGGAATCCGCGGTCTTCCTGACGGACCACGCGGACGTGGGCGGGCACCTCGGGCGGGGCCTGGGAGCCGTCGTCGGCGACGATGACCTCGATCACCCCGCCATAGGTCTGGGCGGCGATGCCGTCGAGCACCTGGGCGAGCCCACTCGGGTTCTCGTAGTAGGGGATGACCACCGAGACCCGGGGCTGATCCTCAGTCACAGGAGATCCTCGCTCGTTCGAGCTCACTCCACAGCTGCGAGTAGGCGGCAGCGAGCTCGGTCCAGCCCCAGGCCGGTGGCGGCTCGGCGCACCACGCGCTCGTGGGATCGTCGAGCATCGACGCGATCGCCGAGGCCAGGTCCAGGGCATCGGGCTCGTCGCCGGCGAGCACCACGCGCTCCGGCCAGCGCTCGGCGACTTCGCGCATGTAGGGGCCGTCGGCGACGACGACCCGCCGGTTGCGGGCGATCCACGTGTTGAGCGAGCCCGAGGCGGACACGTGCCGGTGCGGGCACACGGGCACGGTGATCGCATCGAGTGCGGCGGCGAGCTCGCTGTCCGGGACGTACCCGGTGACCTCGAAGTCGACGCCGCGCTCCGCGGCGAGCGCGCTCAGCTGGGCGGCGTAGTCGTCGTGTCCTGCGGCGACGGCGCCGAGCGCCCGCACGCGGACACCGGAGGGCACCGCCTCGATGACCCGCTCATAGCCCTTGCCCGGGTAGACGAACCCGAGGAGCCCGACGGTCGGGACCGTCTCGTTGCCAGTGCCGTCGACCTGTCCGCTGCCCTCTTCCCGGCCCGCCGCGGCCGGCGGCTGGGAGCGCGGATCCTCGATCGGCAGGGGGATGACTGCGGCTTCGCCGTTGAAGAACGCGGCCTCGTGGGCGGAGTTCACCACAACCGCATCGGCCTGCTCGGCGAGCGCGGCGTACCCGCGTGCCCGGCGGGCGTACCGCTCCTCGCCCTCCGCGGGCTGGGGCACGTCGTGGACGGAGACGGTGAGCCGCGGCCGGTCCCCCGCCTCACCGATCCGCCCCCCGGTCTCGCCGGCCCGGCGGCTCTCCTCAGCCGTCCCGCTCACAGCCAGCACGGCCTCACCCGCCGGGGCGCCGCCGTCGGCCGGATCGTAGAGCAGTCCTGCGGCCGGGCCCGGTCGTCGCGCCGCACCGACGAGCCGGGCGACGGTCCGCGCGGCTGCCTCGGGGTCGGGTCCGAACAGGTGGTCGGTGAAGGTGACGTGGATGATGTCCGTCTCGACCTGCGGGGGCGGCGTCAGGTCAGCCCGGTTCGCCAGATGCACGAGCCGGTGGGTGGATCCGCCGGACGATGCCGCGCAGGCGTCGACGAGCGCGAGCCCGTACCGGGCGACCCCGTGGTGGGGCGGACCGACGACCATGTGGCACACCACCGGCCGCGCGGCAGCCGCCGCGCCCCCGGTGGATCCGCTCGCGCTGCTGCCCTCACCGCCGCCTGAGCCCTCACCGCTGCCCGAGCCCGCACTGCCGCCCGGGTCCCCGCCGGTGCTCGCACCCGCACTCACAGCCGGAACCCCAGGAGCTCGAGCCGGTCCCGGTGGCGGACGAGCGCATCGTCCACGAGGCCGGGCCGGGAGGCGTAGAACTCGAGGTGGGCGCGGGCCACCTCGGCCTCGGTGAGCGTGGTGGGCGGGGTGCCGGCCAGCCGCCACTCACCCGCCACCGCATCCGGACGCAGGCTCGCGTCGAGCACCTGCGCGTGGGCGGGGTCGACCGGCGCCTCGACGGAGCCGAGGAGTTCGCGGCCGGGGTCCCCCACCGGCGCCTCAATCCCCAGCTGCTCGCACACGCGGGTGGCGAGCGCGGTGAGAGTGGCGTTGTCGGGGTGGTTGATCGTGTGCCAGTGCGGTCGGGCGGCGAGCACATCGGACATCCGCACCGTGCCGTGGTGCTCCTCGCGGCGACGCAGCTGGTCGAGGGATTCGTCCTCGGCGGCATGGAGGGCGTCCTCGGTGAGCACGTGCTCGACCGGGGCGTCGAGGCCCCGGGCCGCGGCGACGATGGTGCGGAGGTCGTGGTAGGGCACGAGGGGCGGGTCGAGCGAGGGGTCGACGGGGTCGCGGGCGATGACGTGGAACGGGTGCAGGCCGCTGTAGCGCAGGGCGGGCACCCGCACGCTCACCGCGGAGGGGGCGAGCTGCGCCTCGAGCTGTCGGGTGCCGGCGGGCAGACCGCGGTAGTCGTCGCGGATGGGCTGGACGACGAGCACGTCGAGGCGCGGCAGGAGTTCCGTGACGTGTCGGATATCGTCCGCGGTCCACTCGAAGGCCGGGGGAACGCGTATGGTGTCAATAGCAAGGGTGCTTGCCAGGAGCACGCGGATCGACTCCGCCTGGCAGTTGCCCACCACGATGCCGAACGGTCGATCATCGCTCCTGGTCAGAGCGGCGTTGAGGCCGTAGAAGTCGGCGTAGTGGCGGGTGCGTCCGGAGATGCTCACGCCTCCATCCTATCCGCGCCGCTTCGTCGTCCCGAGTTCGCCGGGCGGCCGAGGTGCGACAATCGACCTTGAAACGAGGGAGTGGGCGCATCATCGAGCGACCTTGAACCACCGATTCACCGGAAGGAGAGGACCATGCGCACGTCACCCGCCGCACCCGGGCTGCGGCCCGGCTCGGCTCGCGTCACCGTCGCCGCGATCCCCGCCGACCACCCGTACGTCACCGCGGTCCTCCCCGCCGTGGCTGCGGGCGCATACGGAGGCGGTCGACCTCGTCCACATCCACTTCGGCTTCGAGCACTGCTCGCCGGAGCGGATCCGCGAGTTCGTCGACGAGTGCGCGGCCACCGCGACCCGGCTCGTCGTCACCGTCCACGACCTCGACAACCCGCACCTCACCGAGCAGGCCGACCACCACGAACGGCTCACCGACCTCATCCGCGCCGCGGAAGCGGTCATCACCCTCACTCCTGCGGCCGCCGCGCGCATCGAGGCGCGGCTGGGCATCGCCGCCGAGGTGATCCCCCACCCCTTCATCGTCGAACCCGCGCACGCGCACCGGATCACCGCGGCCGCCGCCGGGCGCCGGACGGGCCGGCGCGTGGGCCTGTTCCTCAAGAGCATGCGCCACAACACCGCCACGGACCCGGAGTTCCACCGCACTCTCGCCGCCGGTCTCACCGCCGCCGAGGCCGAGCTCCACGTCCACGTCCACGAGGACGCCGCAGACCACCCCCTCGTCACCGCGCTCGCCGCGACCTGGGGCGACGGCCTGCACGTCCACCCGCGGATGGACGACGCGGCGCTGTTCGCCGCCGTCGCGGAGTACGACGCCGTCGTCCTGCCCTACATCCGCGGCTCCCACTCCGGCTGGCTCGAGATGTGCCGCGACCTCTCCGTCACCGTCGTCGCCCCGGACTGCGGCTACTACGCCGACCAGGCCGACCGGCCGGGCGGGGTCGTCTCCTATGCCACCGGGGCGGGCGCCTCGGCGGCGGAGGCCGCGCTCACCGCGCTCGCCGGCGGCCCGCTGCCCTACGGCGGGAACCGCGAGCGCGAGTACGCGGAGATCGTCCGCGCGCACCACCGGATCTACACCGGCCGGCCAGCCGCCGAGGTGCCTGCCGGCGCAGCACGCTCGGAACCTGCCGACAGCGCAGCGACCCCAGCGCCCGCGCCGACCGCCGCCCCGGGATCCCCGGCGCCCGGCACTGCAGCGGCCGCGGCAGCGCGCGTGCCCGCTCCCCGGACGGTGGTGCCGTGAGGGTCGCGGTCGTCGGGCCGTCCCGGCTGCCGATCGCCCCGCCGTTCGGGGGCGGGCTCGAGGTGTTCGTCGACCGGCTGGTCTCCGGGCTGCGGGCCGCCGGTGCTCAGGTCGACCTGTTCGCCGCGCGCGGGTCGAACGGCCACCACACGGCGCTCGAGTTCCCCGGCGTCGACTGGACGGGGTACGAGGAGCATGCGCGCGACGACGAGTACCCGCCGGGCGCCCGGGAGTCCGAGGCGCATGCGTTCGCGCAGGTGAGGGACCACCTCGAGCGCTCGGACTACGACATCATCCACAACAACAGCACGCATCCGTCGCTGCTCTTCGCAGACCCGACCCGGCGCGCCCCCATGCTCACCACGCTCCACGTGCCGCCGCAGGCTCCCATCCAGGCGGCGATCGACGCGGTCGGGCCCGGGGCCGGGGAGTTCAGCGCGGTGAGCGCCTTCACCGCCGACCAGTGGCGGCTGCCCGCTCCGGCGACGGTGATCCCCAACGGCGTCGACACGGCACAGTGGCCGGCGGGCCCGGGCGGGAACGGTGCGGTGTGGTTCGGGCGGCTGACCCGGGAGAAGGGGCCGCACCACGCGATCGACACGTGCCGGCGCCTCGGCCTGCCTCTCACGCTCATCGGACGGACCGCGCAGCCGTCCTACGTCGAGCAGGAGATCCTGCCGCGGCTCGGCGACGACATCCGGTGGCTCGGCACGCTCCCGCCTGCGGAGCTCGCCCGCGAGGTGGGCCGGGCCGACGTCGCGCTCGTCACCCCGGAGTGGGACGAGCCGTTCGGCCTGGTGACGATCGAGGCGCTGTCCTGCGGCACCCCGGTGGCGGCGTTCGGCCGCGGCGGCGTGCCCGAGGTCCTCGCCGACACCCCCGACCACATCGCCCGACCGTCCGACCCCGACGACCTCGCACGCGCGGTGCGGGTCGCGCTCCGGCAGCCCCGGGGGGAGGCGCGAGCGATCGCGGTCGAGCGCTTCGACCTCGAAATCATGGTCGAGCGGTACCTGGTCGCGTTCGAGCGCCTCGCCGACGGCGGCCCGGCGATCCCCGGACCGCGCCCGGCCATCGCGTTCCCGCGGATCGCGCACCCCACCCGGATCGACCGCGACACCGGCCAGGGGCACTCCGCGCGGAAGCCGGTCCCGTGATCGGCTTCTACGCCCACCACCACGGGACCGGGCACCTCACACGCTGCCGGGAGATCGCCGCGGCGGTCGACGACGACACGACGATCCTGTCGAGCGCGACAGGCGCAGATGTCACGCTGCCGATGGATGCCCCGGCGCCCGGCGTGAGCGGGGCGGCGCTCGACGCGCACGGCACCTTCCACTGGGTGCCGGCCCATCACGCGGGGCTCGCGGAGCGGATGGCCGCGATCGCGGCATGGGTGGCGGAGAACCGGCCGCGGGCGTTCCACGTCGACGTGTCCGTCGAGGTCGCGGTGCTCGTCCGCGCGATGGGGGTCCCGGTGACCGTGCAGGCGATGCCCGGGGTGCGCGACGATGCGCCGCACGCCCTGGGCTACCGGGTGGCCGATGCGATCATCGCCGCCTGGCCGGATTGGGTTCCCCTGCCGGAGCACCTGCGGCCGGTGGCCGAACGGGTGCACCCGGTCGGCGGGATCAGCCGGTTCGCACGTCGCGCACCCGGGCATGCCGGGGCGGGGTCCGCGGCGTCGCCGTCGGTGGTCATCGTCCACGGCGGCGGGGGCACGGACCAGCCGCCGGAGTACTGGGAGGCGGTCGCCGCCTCACTGCCGGTGCCGTGCCGGGTGATCGGCCCGGGTGACTGGGTGGAGGATCCGTTCGCGCTCCTCTCCGCCGCCGAGGTCGTCGTCACCGCCGCCGGACAGAACGCAATCGCGGACCTCGCGGCGCTCGGCGCCCGCGCCGTGGTCGTCCCGCAGGAGCGGCCGTTCGGGGAGCAGACGGCAACCGCTCGGGTGCTCCGGGATGCCGGCCTCGCGGTGATGCCGGACGGCGTGCCCGCGGTCGAGGACTGGGCCGGGCTCATCGGGCGCGCGCGGGAGCTGCGGCCGGACTGGCAGCGGTGGGGTGCTTCGGGTGCGGCGGCCCGGGCGGCGCGCGTGATCGAGGCGGCGGCACGGTGACCGGGGTGCACGTGGTGACGCTCGCCTCGGCGGGCCGGAGGGAGCACGTGCTGTTCCAGCTCGCCGCGCTGCGCCGGTGGTCGCCCGAGGCGGTGCACCACACGGTGCTCATCGGTGAGGAGCCGTTCCCGGTGCCCGGTTCGGAGATCATCGATCACACCGGTGCCGGCCCGGTAAACCTCTCACGAGCCCGGAACGCCGGCGGGGACGCCGCAGTGGCGGCCGGTGCCGAGGTCGTCGTGTTCCTCGATGCGGACTGCGCTCCCGGCCAGGCGCTCGTGGAGACGTACGCGCAGGCAGCCGAGCGGATGCCGGATGCTGTGCTCTCCGGCCCGGTGACGTACCTCGCGGCCGATGACAGGCCGTACGCGCTCGAGGCGCTCGCGGGGATGACCCGCCCGCATCCGGCGAGGCCCGCCCCGGCAGACGGGCAGCTGCAGCCGGCGGGCGAGGACGAGTACGTGCTGTTCTGGTCGCTGTCCTTCGGCGTCACAGCGAAGACTTGGACGTCGTTGCGGGAGCGCTTCGGCGTGTTCTGCGAGGAGTACGCGGGCTACGGCGGCGAGGACACCGACTTCGCGATGAACCTCCAGGCCAGCGGGGTGCCGCTCACGTGGGTGGGCGGCGCGCACGCCTACCACCAGTGGCACGCGGTCTCGACGCCGCCCGTGGAGCACCTCGACGCGATCCTCGCCAATGCCGTGGTGTTCCACCGCCGCTGGGGCTTCTGGCCCATGGACGGCTGGCTCCAGGCCTTCGAGGACATGGGGCTGGTCCGGTTCGACGGGGTGGGGTGGGTGAAAAAGGAGAGCAGGCTGGAGTGGCCGGTGCCGGAGGTGCCGTAAGCCGGCTACCCCCTCGGGGAGCTGTCACATGTGCCTCGTGCCTGTTGCGAAATCGTCTGCTGGGCAGAGCAAGTAGGATCGCGGCGCAGACCCTGGTCAGGTTCGGAAACTGCTGATTTCAACTCCGCTCGTGGAGTGATCGTAGGTCACCGTCTAAGAGAAGTTGCCGCGGAACGATCCGATGCTCAGCTCCCCCAAGTGGTATTCTCATCTCGATTCTTCGCGACGCGAAAGACATCGTCACGGAACTCTATCGGATAGAGCTTGGGCATCACACTGATACTCTTCTCGGCTGACTAGTGAACAGGTCGGATCGAGCGACGCTTATTCGTGCACCAGTCTCACCTGGTCCCCTGCCTGGGCGAGGGTACCCTGGAAACCCGGAGGATCTGAGTCAAGGTGACTGTGAGGAGGAAGCGAGATGACGGCATTCAGTGACGAAGCATCGTTCACATTTAGCTGGCTCGCTTTGAAGCTGCTCGGGAGAGGATTGTACTCGAACCCGTGGAGTGCGCTGTCAGAACTCGTCGCAAATGGTCTCGACGCGGGCGCGACAACGGTTTATGTCTACATAGATGCCCGCAACAAATCGAACGCCGTGGTCGAAGTCATCGACAATGGCAGCGGAATGTCTCGCGATGACATCGACACGTATGTAAAGGTGGGATACGACAAGCGCAAGGCCGCGAGTCGCACCAGCTTCGCTGATGCTGGCCCCATGGGACGGAAAGGGATTGGCAAGCTTGCCGCTTTGTTTCTCTCGCCGCATTTCTATCTGTCGACCAGACACGTGGAAGGCAAGTCGTCCTGGGAACTGGACGCTCGCGAAGCTGAGGTAAACCTCGACGCCTACCCAAGCCTTACAGCTGTAGATTCGACCCCTTCGACCTCGAATGACGAAATGTGGGCAGACCTCGAAACCGGCACACGGCTCACGATGCTTGGCGTTGATCTCACTGGATATGGAACCCAGTCCGTCAAAGCGCTTGGGACTCGTCTTGCAAACCAGTTCCTGCTTCCAGTTAACGGGACGCCCCAAATTCTGTTCTGGGTCCAGGAGTCCAATGTTCAAACTAAAGACAGGTATAAACCAGTTAAGAAGAGTATCGCGTTCGGAAACCTCGCCGAGATCGTGATGAACTTCCCCGACTCATTCCCCAGGCCAAATGAACTCACCTCTCCAGTTAAGGATCTAAAGATCCCCGCGAAGGGCCTGCCCGGTGACATCTACACCCACACGCCTCGGCGTTCCCCTATGCGAGTGGATCCCGAAGACGACGAGGCCTGGAGCGAGATCGCTACCGAGGTTGACCCTAACAATTGCACCTTCCTCGGCGTACCCTACAAGCTGACCGGTTGGATCGGCGTTCATGCCACCATTGACAACAGTTCCGCGCAGGTGAACGACGCACGGTTCAGGAAAAACAAGTATTACAACCCCGCCGAGCTCCGCGTCTACGTGCGTGGAAAGCTGGCAAGTGATCGACTGCTCTCACAACTCGGGCTCACCGGGACCTATGTAAACTACATCGAAGGTGAAATATCGTTTGACCTCTTGGATGAGGATTCGCTTCCTGACATCGCAACTTCAAACCGACAAGACTTCGACGAAACAGACAAGCGCGTGACGTTGTTACGCGCGCTCGTGCGACCTCTGGTTCGCTATTTAATCCAGGAACGCAACAAGTTGGCGAGCCAGATCTCCACCGCGATCAACGAAGAGAAGCAACGCCGCGAAACTGCGAGTAAACGGCACTTCTCTGAGCAGGTTCATGCCGATCTGAAGCAGCACGACGAGATCCCACAGAGCACTAGGGACGAACTTCAGATGGTCATTACGAACAAGATCCAAGGAAATGTGAAGCCGAAACAGTCTTTTCGAGTATTCATTTCTCACGCCAGGACCGATCGAGCCTTCGCTGGGTTCATAGATGACCTTATTCGGACAAGAGGCGCGAAGCCGGAAGAGATATTCTTTACTTCTCGTACCGGGGCGACAGATGTGTTGCTCGACGCGCAGGCATTGAGCGAAGTGGTCAAACGAAATATCACGGACGACAATACACTAATCTTCTATTTGACCAGCAAGAACTTCCTCGCGAGCCAGTTCTGCCTATTCGAGGGTGGAGCAGGATGGGCAACCCGGTCCGTAAGTGAGTATCTAAAGTTGAACGTCGAGTACGACACCATCCCCGGATGGCTGACCAACGGACGAGGTGAACCGGCTCTTCTCGGCGACGACAACACGATCGAACTGACGCCAGAGATCCACAACTACCTGGTTGACGGAGTCCTAAATCCAATGATTGCCCACCTGAACCGTGGACGAGACATTGCAGGCGAGCAGACCATCCCCTCTTTCACGAGCGCGGACTTCCCTACTGAGCTGGAGATGGAAAAGGAAAACAAGTCGAAGCAAGACTATTTTGACCCCGAAATCGTCGCGCATTGGGACACAGTAGTCCAGCGCCATATGGCAGGCTACCTGGAGCAATACTTCGCCCCGTCGGCCGAAGCGAAACAAATCAAGGAGCTTGAAGACGAGAACGCTCAGCTACGGGTGCAGCTGAAGGAGCCACCGACTCCCTGACTGCCATGCCGTCACATTAATTTACGCTCAATTCGAACTGTCGGGCCTCGTTAGGAAGCATATCCTGTTCCATTCTCGTCAGTAGTGGAATAAGATAGTTGACCGAAAGCCACTCCACGACTGGAGCGCAAACAGCATCACCAAAGCCAGAGTATGCGTGATGTTCTTTCACTCCATCGATCGGGTATTCCGGAACACCCATTAGTGAGGAGTACTCGCGCGGAGTCATCCACCGGATGTGGACGTCGCCCTGCCCGAGGAATACGACCGCCTGCTTCGACGATCCGCCGCTAGAAGTGCGTAGGCAACCAGCAATGCCGTCGGAACGCAATTCCCAGCGTGGGGTTCCCTGGCGCATTCGACGGTACGCGGTGCGAGCGGCACCCGTTTTCCCGTCACGAAGCGCTTTGAATCGCTCCAACTGCAAATCTGACAACGAGCCGATAAAGGCGTCGACGCGCTCGGTCGACCACCAACGCGGATCATCCTCACTCAGTTTCTCCAAATACTCAGCGAGGCCGTCTGTGAGGAGCGGCGGCGGCTCGGGCACACGCAGCTTGTGTGTCACAAGGGAGGGGTCCTCAAAGATCTGGGCCAACCAGTCGGGACGTAGCGGAGATGGCTCAGTCACACTCTCGACGGGCGCATTGGTGCCGATGAGGAACAGTCGCGGCCTGGATTGAGGTACAAAACGGCGGGCATCCAAACTTAGAACATCCACCGAGTATCCAAGTCCGTTGAGTGATCGGATTGCAGCCACGATGTCTTGTCCAGAGTGGCTCGTGGCGAATGCCGTGACGTTCTCTAGCGCGATAACCGGTGGACGCCTACTGCCGAGTTTGCTCAAGGCCTTGATGAAGTGCCAAAACGTGGAACTCGCGATTCCACGGTGGAGTCCAGCACGACCTCCGGCGATAGATAGGTCTGTGCAAGGGAACGACGCCCAAGCGATGTCGGTGTTCTTTGGAAGCATCTCGCGCCCCACCTTGCCCAAATCCTCAAGGAGGAATGTATGGCCTTCTGACGTTCCAAAGTTCCGCTCGAACATCGCATGCTTCGTGGGCGCCACGTCATTAGACCACACGACTTCGATCCCGGCCTTAGACATCCCTAGTCGAGCGAGGCCGATCCCGGCGAAGAATTCGGCAGCACGCCACGCGCGTGGCGAGATCTCAGCTGTCATCTCTAGCTTCCCTCCAAGGCATGCTGGCTAAAGCTCATCCGGTGCATCACCCCGAATCCCGGATCGTTCGAGCCTAAGCCTAGTTTCTCCATGCCGTACTTGCTTCCACCGCCAGCGCAAGGTAGCTACTACGCGTTCAAGACCCTCAAGCGAAGGCAGCGAACCTAGATGCTCTCTCTCGGTCCATGTATCCGAGCTGGCTCATCAGTGCCCGCGCGACGGCCTTGCCGAGTTCCAGTGGGACGGCATTGCCAAGCTGGCGTTGGACATCTGCCCGGCTCCCGTCGATTTTAAAGTCGTCGGGGAACGACATCAGCCGCAGCATCTCGTTGACGCGCAGGCGCCGGGCTCGCAGTTCGTCGGAATCGGTGCGGATGTTTTCCCAGTGGAAAGGGCCCACCCATGGCCCGGGCTGGGCCTGAAGCGTAGTCGAGGGCCGGTTGGGGTCGAGGCGCAGCAGGAAGGTCCAGTAGCGGCTTCGCCACTCGAAGTGATTGCGGCCGCCGTATCGCTCGGTGTGCCAGAGATAGTTTTGGCCCGGCGGGATCTCCGCAGCCAGCTCCCCGTAGCTGCCGTCAACGATCTCCTCCTCGGACGCCCGTACAAGTAGCGGGAGGCCGGCAAATGCCTGGGCCGCGGTGACGTGCGGAATCTTGCTAGCGTCCACAGACCGGCTGTGCTCGCTCCACCCGGAGTGAGTCGGCTCGGGGAAGTTGAATCTTTCCCCATCTCTACGGCCGACGACGAAGACGCGGCGCCGCAACTGCGGGACACCGTAGTCAGCAGCGAGTAACACCTTCCACTGCGGGTTGTAACCTAGCTCACCCAGAGCCTTTAGAAGCCGTTCGAACTGCGCCTTATGGGTCTTGTACGTCAACCCCTGGACATTCTCCAGGATGAATGCCTCGGGGCGGGCCTCGCGCACAACGCGGACGTACTCGTCCAGCAAGGATGCGTTGGGGTCGCGGCTCTCGCGCTTCTGCTCCAGCCAGAATCCGGACTTGGAGAATGGGGTGCAGGGAGGACCACCGACGACTAGCACCGGATCCGCGGATTGCAGGCCGGCGGTGGCGAGGATCTGATCAGTCGGCACCTCACGAATGTCGCCCGTGAGCGTCTTCGTGTCGTGGAAATTCGCCTTTAATGTTTCAAGTGCGGGTTCGTTGTAGTCCGTCGCGACCGAGACCCGCAACAACCCACTCCCAGGGTCATCGGTCGCGAGAGGCTCCGCGTCGGCTCGCTCGACGGCGAGATCGAGCCCACCTGCGCCGGAGAACAGACTCACCACCGGAAGCTGCTCGCTCATATGCCACCTCATTCCTGTTGCGCATGGCCCGTCATCCGGACCAGCGGCAACCATACAAGTATCGTCTAGTGGAGTATGCCAGCAGCTTCTGACATGCCATCTACGACCGTTGCGTATGCAATGTCTCACTACCTTGGGAGGCGCTATGGACGACGAGTTAATCGCTCGGCGCGCGTTCGGCGAAGTCTACCGAGTAAGGAATCGCGTCGACCTCCACGAATTCCTTCTCCAGGCTGTGAGGGCGTCCGGCGGTCGCATCCTTTATACAAGTGACCCTGGCCGCGCGCCCGTCTACCTTGGCGTCCAGCTAGGCTCCGACGAGCGGATTGGGATGCTCATTTACCTCTTCCGGATCACCCACAATGCAATCAGGAACCGCCCCGATGACGAGGTCCGCGGTCAGCTCCGTTACGGCTCCGAGGAGAGCTGGAAGCGAAAGCACCCCGTTGGACGTGACATCGCCGGCGTCGACGTAACGATGATCCTCGGCGTCGACCTCGCCGCCGGAGTGATCCTCGGACTGGACGCGAACCTGTGGGACCCGCTGCCAATGGGCATTTCCTTCTACACGAAGACCGCCGATATCGAACTTACCCAAGAGACCGGATGGCAAGTCTGGGAAAAGAACAATCGCGCGGGTAACAAACGCACCGAGGCACGCTCCCCCACAAACCTGGAGACCGTCGTCGCGTTTACGCCAGACCGGCTTATCGACTATGCGCGTCTCGAACGCCGGGCGACATCGTTACATTTGGATCCGCCACTGCGGTTCGCTGCTGCCACCGCAATGGCTGACCGGGCCTTGCCGGACGAGACACAGAGCCGCCACGTGCTCGAGCAGCAGTTTGCTCTGACAAGCGAGCAGATCCTCGACATCATCGGCGGCCGCAACCGGCTTTCCGTAGCCGTGCGCGGAGGTGTGGCCGAATACCACCTGGAGCAACAACTCACCGGCGCGCCCGGCATCGCTTCAGTGCAGCGGCTCGACGTCGATGCGATGCACGACTTCGACGTCACACTCGATGATGGAACGCTACTACGAGTCGAGTGCAAGAACGCGAGCCCCAAAATCTCGGCCGACGGTCGGTTCAAGGTCGAGGTGCAGAAGACCCGCGCTTCCAAGGGGAACCCGGCCTCGCGGTTCTACGCAGTGGACGGGTTCGACGTCGTCGCGGCATGCCTATTCTCCCCGACCGGGCGCTGGGGATTCCGTTTCGGCCGCACAGCGGACTTAGCGCGGCACAAGACCTACTTCGATCGGCTCGCCCCAATCCAGCCAATCACCGACGACTGGGTCGGCAGTCTTCCAGCGATCAAGCATTAGCTGTACTTTCCCGTGACGTTGTGAATGCGTACTGCTGGCGTTTGGCAGGGATGCTCCGGTCCAAATTGCATGCCCATCAGAGTTTCGCTTGTGAAAGATTAGATGGTCTAACACTCTTCCCCGCCCGGAGGTCACCCGTGACGGAGACCATTGCCAATTCACAGCTCACCACCGATGTCCTCGTCCAACTGACCGAAGTTCGCAATAGCAGCGAGTCTCCGCACATCAGGGGCGTGGTCAGCCGTGTCACCGAATCAGCCATCCACGGCCGTGATCTCGCCGGACTCAACACTTCTGCGGTCATCTCTCTGCAGGAAGCCCCAGACAGCCTCGAAATGAGCAGCACTCACCTGTAAGAACTGCTCGATCGCGGCGCGCTTCCCTCCCCCGAGTCGGAAGCTTCCGCAAGATCCAGGCGAGTGACCCCGAGGAGTTCCGGGCGCAACGCGAGGTCGGCACGCAGGTACTCGCCAAACGCCTGGCTTCTCAGGACCGCACACGCACATCTGCTATCGACGAGATCACGGACCGGCTCGGAGACACCCCCGTGTCAACGGCCGACCTTCACCCCTGTCGCAGCCGTTCGAATCGGACAGGCGGCTCAGGATGGCCCGCCGGAAGGGTCACGTCGTACCCAAGCGACTCGAGGACTTCGATCGCCGATTCGGGGTCATCCCGAACTGCCGCTTTCGTCTGAGTGCGTCGCCACTGCATCCGGCCCTCGGCGAGAGCCGCTTTCGCCGTCGCTGCGTCGTCCACACCGAATTCATCGATCAGCATTTCGAGGATGTCCTCGAGGCTCGGTCGGAATCGATGTCCGCCGACCGGGAAGTGCAACTCGCTGATTGCCTGCACCCTGGTGCTGTCTGCACGCCGTGCTCCTCGTTTCGTCCCTTTGCCCGCTCGCACCATCAAGGCCGTGAAGGCATCGCGATGGGCATGAAGCTGAAGGTGCGCCGCCGGAATCTGTTGGGCGTCGCGCACGTATTCGTAGCGGAAGAGCGGCTCGGCGGGGCCAGCGTAAACTGCGATCTTCGACTTTTCGATGGCCATGTGTTTTCCGACGCCGTCGAGGCAGCACCAGTATTCGACCTTCAGGTGGATCAGGGGCTCGTTGTTGACGGACAGAGGGATACCGTCTGCAGGGTCCTGTCGAACGGCAAAGCGGAGACCTCCCTTCACTGCGAGCGCCTTGAACGGATGGCATTTCGGCGCGATCGCACTGACGGTCTCAGTGAACTCTGCCGCGAACTGAGTTGCTTGGAACTCGAGGTCTCCAGGCTCACTCACCGAGTAGAAAATCCAACTCGCAGAGATCGTCGTACAGTTCGAGCTCCTTGTCGCGGAGCTCGTACGCTTCACCGCGCTCTTTGAAGCGGGCTTCGTCGCCCACCTCGCGAATGATCTCAGCTCGTCGGTGTTCCGCTTCATTTCGGGAGATGAGCTCGGTTACCACTGCAGTCATGTCGCCTCCTTCGCCGTACACATCATGATAAGGCCAATGTAGACGGAGGCGCTGACACGGCCCGCCCGGCAAACGGACATCGATTTCTCGCCGGCATTGTCGGCTCGATGAAGAACCCGTTGTCCCAGCAGCGACACCGGATTGCGCATCACCGAATCCGGCCGGTGGCCCTACCGCCCCACGACGTCCATCGCCGCCCGCTCGATCGACCCGGCGTCGATCCCGTGCAGCCGGTACGCCTCGGACACCGATGACGCCTGCCCGAACTGCGTCACACCCAGGTTGACCATCCGGTCCCCGCGCACGCCGGCGAGGAACGCGAGCGTGTGCGGGTGCCCGTCGATGACGGTCACGAGAGGTGCCGGGTAGTCCGCGGGGAAGAGCGCCTCGGCGATGGCCGACCGCTCCCCTGCCGCCACCCGGTGGCGGTCCTGCACCGACCGGAACACGAGGTCCGGGCTCGTCAGGCACACGACTCCGGCGGTGATCCCGCGCCCGGCGAGCGCCTGCGCTGCGGCGACGACCTCGGTCATCATCGCCCCGACCCCGACGAGCACGACCTCGTCCTCGTACGCCGGGTGCGCGCTGATCCGGTAGCCGCCGGCCACCGCGTGCTCACGCCTGCGCGCCAGCAGCACCGGATCCTCCGGCAGCGCCGCGATCGACTGGTCCACCGGCCGGGTCGACAGCCGGAAGTACGCCGAGTGCCCGCCGGGCACGCCGATCGACTTCATCGCCTCGAGCATCGTCCACTCGAGGTCCTGCGCGAACGCCGGCTCCCAGGCCACGAGCTCGGGGATCTCCATCGTCACCGACGGGGTGTTGAACGACTGGTGCGCTCCGCCCTCCGGCGCGAGCGTCACGCCCGAGGGAGTGCCGACCATGATCGACTGACCGCCGGCGTACATGCCGAACGTCCACGGCTCGAGCGCCCGGTTGATGAACGGGTCGTAGATCGTCGCGATCGGGATGAGCGGCTGCCCCCACCGGCTGTACGTCGCACCGAGCTCCCCGGCGAGGCTGACGAGGTTGACCTCCGCGATGCCGAGCTCGATGTGCTGCCCGCCGGACACCTCCTGCCACTTGAGCACCCGCTCGCGATCGTCGCTGAACCAGTCGTGCCGACCGGTGAGCGACCACACGCCGGTCTTGTTGATCCAGCCGCCGAGGTTCGTCGACGTCGCGACGTCCGGGCTCAGCGTCACCACCCGGTCTGCGACCTCGGGCACCGCCCGCTTGAGGTCGGAGAGGAACCGGCCGAGCGTCGCCTGCGTGCTCGTCACCTGCTTGTGGCTCCACTCGAGCTCGTCGGGGATCGCGCCGACGGCCTCGTCCGCGATGGGCTGCCGGGCGAGCCGGGAGGCGGTCGCCGCGCACAGCTCACCGGCCGGCGAGTCCGCATCGAACCGCTGCCACGGAGCGCCGAGGTCCATCCCGGAGATCTCCGCGAGCTCGCGCATCTGCGACTCGGTGAGCTGCGCGGAGTGGTTGTTCGGGTGTCCCTCGGTCGCCAGGCCGCGGCCCTTGATCGTGTAGGCGAAGATCACCGTCGGCCGGGTGTCGTCGATCTGCGCGAACGTGCCGAGCAGTCGGGAGATGTCGTGACCGCCGAGGTCGCGGACCACCTCGGCGAGCTCCCGGGGCGCGAGCGACTCGACGAGCTCCCGCAGGCCGGACTCCTCCGCGTCGTCGACCCCGGCGAGCACGCGCTCGGCGATCTCGTCCGGGTGCGAGCGGAGGATCCGCTGGTACTCCTCGTTGGGCATGTCGGTCATCCGCTTCTCGAACGCGGCCCCGCCCGGCCCGTCGAACAGCGCCTGGATGCGCGAACCCCAGGTGCACGTGAGCACCTGCCAGTCCGCCGCGGCGAACATCCCCTGGAGGCGGGCGATCTGCACGTCGGGGATGACCCGGTCGAGCGACTGGCGGTTGAGGGCGACGATCCACACTGCCTCCCCGAGCTGGCGCACCTCGGGGTCGATGATCGCCTCCCACACCGCGCCCTCGTCCATCTCCGCATCGCCGAGCAGCGAGTAGAAGCGGCCGGCCTCCGGCGTCTGCGGGAAGTGCTCGCGCACGTACCGGTGGCTCAGCGCCGCCCACAGCGGAGCGGTCGCCCCGATGCCCACCGAACCGGTCGAGAAGTCGACGGTGTCCGGGTCCTTGGCCCGCGAGGGGTACGGCTGGAGGCCGCCCTTCGCCCGCAGCGTGGGGAGGTACTTCTCGTCGAGGTCGCCGAGCAGGTAGTTGATCGCGTGGAGCACCGGGGAGGCGTGCGGCTTGACCGACACCCGGTCCGCCGCGGTGAGCTCGGAGAACCACAGCGCCGTCATGATGCCCACCATCGACGCGCTCGACGACTGGTGCCCGCCGACCTTGACCCCGTCCGGGTTCTCCCGACCGCGGTTCGCCGCGTCGATCATCGCCGTCGCGGTCCACAGCACCCGCTGCGCGATCTCGTCGAGCACCGCCTCGTCGGCCGAGGCGGTCGCCGACAGCGGCCGCGAGTTCACGCTCGGCGGGTCGAGCTGGGTGCTCGTCTCGAACTGGTGGCGGTCGTCCGCCGCGGCGTCGGTGTCGCGGGAGCGCGCGTCCGGGCGAGCGGTCGAGTCGATGCTCATGGTTCTCCTGTCGAGAGTGTCGGGAGCGGAGGGGTGAGGTGGATCAGCGGGTGCGGCGAGTGCGGTCGGAGCGGGGCGGCCCGGTATCCCCGGATCGCCCCGCCGCCCGCAGCGGCCTCAGTCGAAGATCGACGAGTAGGCGTTGAGCGCGAGCTGCCCGCCGAGGTGGGCGTAGAGGACGTTCGAATCCTTCCCGATCTCGCCGGACTTGACAAGATCGATGAGGCCGGCCATCGACTTGCCCTCGTACACCGGGTCGGTGATGAAGCCCTCGAGGCTCGCCGCCGTGCGGAACGCCTCGACCGTCGACTCGACGGGGATGCCGTAGTAGTCGCCCGCCCAGCCCTCGAGGACGGTGATCTCGTCGTCGCGCAGATCGCGGCCGAGCCCGATGAGCTCCGCGGTGTTCGCAGCGATCCGGCCCACCTGGTCGCGGGTCTTGTCGAGCGTCGCCGAGGCGTCGATGCCGAGCACCTTCCGCTTCCGGCCCCCGGCGTCCTCGAGCGCGGCGAACCCGGCGATCATGCCGGCGTGCGTCGAGCCGGTGACGGTGCACACGACGATGGTGTCGAAGAAGACGCCGAGCTCCTTCTCCTGCTCGGCGACCTCGTAGGCCCAGTTCGCGAAGCCGAGGCCGCCGAACTTGCGCTCCGAGGCGCCGGCCGGGATCGGGTAGGGGGTGCCGCCGTTGGCGCGCACGTCCTCCATCGCGTCCTCCCAGCTCGAGCGGATGCCGATGTCGAAGCCGGCCGGGTCGAGGCGCACGTCGGCACCCATGATCCGGGAGAGCTCGATGTTGCCGACCTTGTCGTTGACCGGATCGTCCCAGTCGACCCACTTCTCCTGCACGAGACGGGCCTTGAGGCCCAGGTGGGCGGCGACCGCGGCCACCTGCCGGGTGTGGTTCGACTGGTAGCCGCCGATCGACACGATGGTGTCCGCGCCGGAGGCGAGGATGCCCGGGACGATGTACTCCATCTTCCGGGTCTTGTTGCCGCCGAACGCCAGGCCGGAGTTGACGTCCTCGCGCTTGGCCCAGATCCGGGCCCCGCCGAGGTGCTTGCTGAGATTGTCGAGCGGGTGGACGGGGCTCGGCCCGAAGGTCAGGGGATAGCGTTCGAAGTCGGAGATGGCCACGGAAGCTCCTTCGGTTCGGTGGCGTGGAGGTGTGCGGTGCACTGCGTGATGGTCATCACGTGGTATGCAATATATTGCACTTCGCGAGGTAGGATGTCAACAGCCACCCCGCCCACCAGGAGGTCCTCCATGCCGGTCCCCGCCGATCGGGGCGTCCACCGCCGCACCCTCCTGCGCGACGACGTCTACTTCTCCCTGCGCGATGCGATCGTCAGCGGCAGGCTCGCCCCCGGCGAGAAGCTCCGCGACGCCGAGCTCAGCGAGTGGCTGGGCGTGTCCCGCACCCCGATCCGCGAGGCGCTGCTCCGGCTCGAGCGCTCCGGCCTCGTCATCGCCGAGCCCGGCCGGCTCACCATGGTCTCCCCCGTTACCGACGCGGCGGTCGCCCACGCCCAGCAGATCGCCGCCGAGCTCCACGCGCTCGCCGTCCGCCTGGCCGTCCCCCTCATGACCGAGCACCACACCGCCGCCATGGCCGAGGCGAACGCCGCTCTCGACACCGCCCTCACCTCGGGGGATGCCGAGGCGGCCGTGCGAGCCGACGATGCGTTCCACGCCGTCGCCGTCGAGCTGTGCGGCAACCCGCTCGTCGCCGAGCACCTCGAGCCGGTGACTGCGATGCTGCGCCGGGCGGAGTACCTGCGGTTCGGTGACGTGCGCGCGATCGACTCCGCAGCCGACCACGCCGCGATCGTCGACGCCTGCGCAACGGGCGACGCGGACAGGGCCGCCGAGCTCACGCGGAGCAACTGGTCGACCCTTGCGAACCGCGGCGCCGGCGCGGCTGCGGATCAACCCGCCTGAGCCGGGGTTCGGAACTCCTGAGCCGGGGTTCGGAACTCCTGAGCCGGGGTTCGGAACTCCTGAGCCGGGCGCGCATGCGCCTGAACCGGAGGTCAGCGTGCGTCCGCCGGGGGCATGTCGTAGGTGATCCAGTCGGTGCGCGCGGCAACCTGATCGTAGAGCCCGCGGGCGCGGTAGTTGTCGTCGCGGGTGATCCAGCGGGTGAGCGTCCAGCCGCGGTCGGCGGCGATCCGGGCGAGCTCGGCGAGCAGCAAGCGTGCGGCACCCGATCCCCGGTGCTCCGGGTCGACGAACAGGTCATCGAGGTACATGCCGGTCGACGCGGACAGTGGGCGGGCGAACGGCCGGTAATGGGCGAGACCGAGGAGCGTCCCGTCCGCCGCCTCGGCGACGAGGCCCTGCGAGGTGTGGGCGTCGTCGAGGAGCCAGGCGAGCACGGTGTCGCGCATCTCCGCGGTCTGCTCGACCCGGTAGAACTCCGCGTAGCCCGTGTAGAGGCGGTGCCACTGGGCGGCATCGTCCCGGGTGACGGGGCGGATGGTGATGTCGGTGCCGGCCATGGGTCCTCCTCGGTCCTGTCGATCTCTTGGAGCGACCGTAGCACCGGCACACGAGCGGGCGGGTGCCGCCGGCACCGCGTCAGGGTATGGGTGGCGCCGCGGGTGCCTTCGCAGCCGGACCCGGCTCAGGGGACCCTCGCAGCAGCGTGCGGCTCAGCCGATCGCGGCGAGCTTGTCCTGCACCTGGGCGCGCGAGGGGTTGGTGAGCGTGGTGCCGTCGGAGAACAGGAGCGTCGGGACGGTCTGGTTGCCGCCGTTGGCCTGCTCGACAACGGCCGCGCCGTTGTCGATCGTCTCGATGTTGACCTCGGTGACGGGGATCTCCGCCTGGTCGAGCTGCGGGCGCAGCCGCTTGCAGTAGCCGCACCAGCTCGTGGTGAACATGGTGACGGACCCGGCCTCGGGCAGGAATTCCTCGACGCTGACGCTCATCGTGCCTCCTCGGCAGTCGTGCACGGCCCGGGCTCCGGCCTCCGGCCGATCGCGCCGTGCGGGTGATGGTGCTCGCCACGCACAACCGCGCGCCCCCACGCGCTATTCCCGCGCCGAGGCGGCGCGCGCCTCGACACCATCGACCCTCGACACCGCCGGCCGGCGCGGGCACAATCGGGGCATGAGCGCCACTCCGAGGTCCGCCACTCCGAGGTCCGGCACTCCGAGCTCCGGCACTCCGAGGTCCGGCGCGGCCGAGGCCGGTGCTGTGGAGCCGGGCGCGCGGACCTCCGGCACCGGCGCCTCGGCCTCGGGACCCGCGACCGGCCCCACCGACGTCGACCCGCGGGAGTACATCGATTCCCTCGAGACGCCGCGGCGGCGGGTGCACGGGCACCTGCTGCTCGACATCTACTCCGAGGTCACCGCGGAGCCGCCGGTGTTGTGGGGGCCGACGATGATCGGCTACGGGACGTACGACTACACCCACGCGTCCGGCTGGTCGGGCACGTCCTTCCGCTCCGGCTTCGCCCCGCGCAAGGCCGCGCTCTCCCTCTACGGACTGCCGCAGGAGTAGGAGGCGCCCGAGCTCTGGGCCCGGTTCGGCAAGCACCGGCGCGGCGCCTCCTGCGTCTACGTCAACAAGCCCGAGGACATCGACCTCGCGGTGCTGCGCGAGCTCATCCGGATCGGCTGGGATTCCGACACGCCGTGCTGCTGACAGATTCAGCATTGCGTATCGCGACTCCCATGGTCACAGCTCAGGACGCGCGAGCACCTCGGAGAACGCGACGTTGAGGAAGAGACGCTCTCTCCCGATCTTGTGGTCCACCAGCGTGCCGTTCTCGACAAGAGCATTGAGCCAGCCGGTCGCTGTCGGGCGGGAGACCTCGCACCGTGCGACGACATCACTGATCCGGCAGTAGACGTTCTCGAACAGGACATCGAGCAGATCGGCGTTGGGACCGGCGGTCGTCACATCGCGGATGCTCTGCATGACCGATCTCTGCGTCTCCTCGATCCCATCGATCTTCCGCAGTGTTGAACGTGCCGTTTCGCGGAGGCCTCTCAGCATGAAGAGGATCCATTCCTCCCACGCGCCGTCCGCCGTGACCTGCAACAGGAGACGGTAGTAGTCGTCTTTGTGCTCGATGATGTACCGCGAGAGATAGAGCACGGGGACCTCGAGCAGCCCGGCATGCACGAGGTGGAGCACGTTGAGGATCCGTCCCGTTCGTCCATTGCCGTCGCCGAACGGGTGGATGGCTTCGAATTGGTAGTGCCCGATGGCCATGGCGATGAGCGGATCCAATTCGTCAGATGCATGGATGAAGCGCTCCCAGTTCGTCAGCAGATCGCGGATCGTCCGCTCGCCCGTCGGCGGCGTGTACACGGCCGTACGCGTACGCTGATCCGCGATCATCGTTCCTCCCGTGCGCCGGATGTCCATCTCGCGGTCATGGATGATCGAGCAGATCTGCACAGCAGTGTTCGTGGACAGCGGCCTGCTCCTGATGCTCTCCAAGCCGGCGAACAAGGCGGTCCGATAGCGCAGCGTCTCCTTGGTCTCCGGGCTGGCCGATTCCGCTTCGCGCTGGACATTGCGGAACAGGTCGTCGCTCGTCGTCACGATGTTCTCGATCTCGGAGCTCGCCTGGGCTTCGAGGATCGACAGCGAGTTGATGAGGATCGACGGATTGGGGATCCTCTGCACGGCTTGGTCCAACGATGCCAACGACGCCCGTGCCTCGATCGTCTCCTTGAGAATCTCCCTGGACTCGACATCTGCTGTCGGGGGAAGCGGCGGCAGATCGTTGTACGGCTTCTGAGGATCCCAGTTCATATGCAAACAATAGTTGCAGATCGCTAGAACGTGTAAAAAAATCTCCTGATTCTTTACACGTTCCGCCGATCTGTCATCGGTTTTGACACGTCACATACGAACGCTGACACCGCCGCCCTGACCTATCGATCACCCGTGACCAGCGGTCGGACCCCCGCCCGGGAGTCACTTCAGGGCCCACGTCAGCCGTTCGAGGACGAAGGGCCATGCGATGCGCTCCTGCTCGAGGCGCAGTCCGCCCGGCCGATCCGCGCCACCAGGTCTGCTGCTGTCAACGCCCTCAGCATCGTCCGAGCCACCAGAGCACGCACGGAGGGACCGGTACACCTCACGCTCGTCCTCGGTGAGGGTCTGCAGATGCTCGGGTTCGACATCGAGGGGACGCGGTTCGTGCACGGCCAGATGCCGAAAGGTATCGAGCGTCCCGCAATCCATGAGCACCGACTCCGCATGACCGACATGCGCGCGGAATCGGTTGAGGATCCCGAAGCCGTGGGAATCGATGTCTCCCCAGTAGTACACCCGGCATGAGCTCAGCCATGGGAGATCGGCCACCAGGGATGCAGCGTACCCGCCTCCGTTGATCGCGACCACTGATCCCCATGACCCGTCGGTCGGCAATGCGACGAAGCTCTCGAGGTTCTCCACCACGAGCACTCGCAGATCCTCCGCGACGAGCCCCGGCACGGAGAGAGCGGCGGCCTGCGACCACGGGACCTCGAGATCATCGAGTCCGGCCATCCGCAGCTCCGGGTGGAGCAGGCGCAGGCGCACCCGCGGCTCCATCGCTGCCAGCCCCAGATCGTCGGCTCCCGTGACCGCAGTGACGAGTCCGGTCACCACGCGCCGATGACGGCCCAACCACTTCGTGTCGACCCCGGCGATCGGCAGCTGTCGGATGTACATCCCCGACTCCGGGTGTGCGACCAGCCAATCGAGCACTCCGAGCAGCCTTGAGAAATCGCTCTCCTCGAGTGCGACGAGGTCGCCGAGGTGTGCTCGCACCAATCGCCGGTCCTCCGTACTCGGATCCGCCGTCGCCCGCACCGTGCTCAACCAGTCGAGCACACTCGCCGCACGGCTCTGCAGTCGCCGGAACTGTGCGCGACCGCCGACGAACTCCACCGCCGCACCAGTGGAACCGAGCCGCAGCCTGGTAGGCAGCCGCTGAGTTCCGAGGCCCGCCCACCGGCGCACGGCGAACTCCACCTCCGGTACGTCGGGCGGTGACGGTGCTGAGCGGCGGCCCCCTCCAGCGATGTGGTTCCAGTCCGCGATCCACGCGGATACCCCGGGCAGATCGGCGAGGGCGGCGGCCTCGGTGGGAGGACGCAGGCCGACCGTGATCGGGGAGAACTCGAGACCGACTGCCCACGCGCGCTGATGTGCGGTGACTACGCGCCGGACGCGCGCCCGCGCCTCGGCAACGGTGAGTGGCGCTGTCGGTCTCGACGACTCCCGCGTGCTCATGCGTCGTCCCAGGTCGTCCGACTCAACTGGGAATCGCGGCGATCACTGTTCCGCACCAGGGTGATGCCGCCCACATAGTCCTCGAGAGTCTGCAGGAGCTTCTTCGGAGTCACGAGGATCATGTGGAACCCGAACGCGACGAAGATGTCCATCGCCATCCGCGCGAAGTCCTGGTCCGCCCGATCGAAGGCCTCGTCGAGGAACACGGTGCCGAACCGAGGGACATCCTCGGCTCCGTCGGTGAGCTGATACCGCAGCGCGGCGGCGAGGCAGAACACGACGAGCTTCTGCCGCTGTCCTCCTGACAGTCCGGCGGCCGATTCGTACACACTCACCACCTCGCCTTCCGCGTCCTGATCGACCCCGACGAAGCTCACGTGCCTGCGGGTGTCCAGGCACGCGCGCCTCCAGCGGAGGTCGGCGGGCTCCGACGACTGCAGCCGGGTGATGATCTCTTCCATCACGGCGAACTTCCTCTCCGCCTCAGCCGGCTCGATGTCCGACAGTCCGCCGGAGGTGACGGTCTGCAGTTTCTGCATGAGGTCCCGGACATCGGCGTTGAATCGGGTCTTGACCCGGATCTGGAGATATCGGCCCACATCGAACTGGGATCGCAGGAGCGAGGTGTTCACCGGATCGACCCGCGCACGAATCTCCTGCGCGGCATTGCGGAGCATGGTGTTGAGCTTGCCCATGTTCTGCGTCGACTGCTTGCGCAGCATCTGGGCGAACCGATCCTCGAATTCCGGCAGACCGTCGGACTTCAGCCGTGATCGCAGCTCGCGGTAGCCCCCGCGATCGTCCACCGAGCCGGTGAGGTCGGCGCTCACGCCCGGCCACGTCCTCCTGAACTCGCCGGCTGCGGCCGTGAACCCGGTCTCCGCCTCGGTGCGCGCCCGGTCTGCGGCCTTCTCCTCCCGCTGGAGTTCGCTGGAGAGGTTCTTCGAGAGCCGCACCAGATCGAAGTACTCGATGTGCCGCTTGGCCGCTCGGATGCGCGTGCGAATGACGTCCCGCTGCCCGGATGTCACCACCGGCACCGGGACTTCACCTGTAGACGTGTGCTCGGCGTCGACCTGTCCCTCAACGGTCCTTCCCAGGTCGGCACGCGCGTCGTCCAAGGCCCGGGTGACGGCTTTGAGCTCCTGCCCGATCCGAGCATGCTCGCGGTCGGCGTCCCGGCACCGCGCCTGAGCTGCGGCCAGGGACTTCTCGGCAGCGCCGAGATCACGCTGGGCAGCCGCAAGCCCGGCGCTCGCCGCAGTGAGGGTCTCGATCCGGTGCTCCACCGCAGAGATCGCTGCGGACGCACCGGTGATATCGAGGTCCGCCCAGTCGGTGTCGGCGAGATCGACCATGAGTCGTCGGCGCTCCTGGGCCTGCGCGTGTCGGCGCACGGCCTGCTCGAGCTCCTCGTCCGCGTTCGCGATCTGTCGGTCGATGTGCTCGAGCTGTTCGAGGAGACGAACGACCTTGTCCTCGGCGCTGAAACCCATCACCCAGGTGCTCGGATCATCGACTCGCCAACGGTCGTCCTTCTCGAATCGGCCGGGCCCGCGTTTGACCTGACCGGCGCGGGTGAGACCGCGATCGACGCCGGTCAGCTCCGCAGTGCTGCCCACACACGAATAGTCGTATCGACGGGCGAGTTCGGTCCGCAGCCAGGCGGCCTTCGGCGACCAGTCCTTGAGGTCGACCCGATAGACGAGCGAGCGGTCATCGGCGAGCGCCCGCGGGGCGGGCACCTCGGCGGGAACGGATTCGACCACCACCCGGGTGCCGAAATGGTGTTGATCGAGGGCGCGCGTGACCTCGGGCAGATGCCGGTCCTCGACGAGGATCGTGCGTGACAGGGGACGCAGCACCCGTTCGATGGCCCCGGTCCATTCGGTGTGCTCGGGGCGGACCTCCATGAGTTCCCCGGCGAACGGCAGTGCGGACTCGTTGAGGCCGGTGGAGCGCGCGATCAGTGTCCGCGCGGCCAGCAGTCGGCGGTCGAGATTGGACTGCTGCCTGCGGGCGGCGTCCCGGTCCGCTTCGAGGCCGGACCGCGTCTGCCGCAGGTCCCGGAGCCGGTCATGGGCGGCGAGCTTGGCGTTGTCGAGTCGTTCGAGCAGGTCCGCATCTGCGGCTTCCTTCTGCCCGACCCGCTGCAGTTCGGCGAACTCCTCCCACGAATCCGGCAGCGATTCGATGCCCACCGTGCGGATCCGGGCTTCCAGACGCTCTCGGGTGCGCGTGATCCGCTCGTGCTCCCGCCGCGCATGGGTGAGCAGCGCCTGCTGGTTCTCGAGCTCGGCACCACCGGATTCGCGCAGGCGGCTGCGCGCGGCGTCCTGATCCCGCTGCGCTTCGGTGAGCGCAGTCGACGCCTGTCTCTGCTCGCCCTCGGCCCGTGCGTTCGCCGCCTGCGCCCGGTCGAGCTCCTTCTCCGCGAGCTCGATGATCCATTCGTTCGTCACCGGATCGAGCGCCTCTGCGAGTGCTCGGATCCGAGCGCTGTCGCCACTCGCCGTCTCCCATCGGTCGAGGAGTTCAGCGATCGTGTCGAGGACGTCCAGCTGGCGGCGGGCTTCGACCACACTGCGGTGCGCCTGTGACAGTTCCGAGAACTGTTCGACCGCCATGTCTGCAGCGGCGAAGGTCTTCGGTTCGTCGAGCATGTACTCACGGAACAGAGCATCGAGGCTGCCGAGGTTCTTCGCCGCCATCGTCCGGTGGAGCAGCAGGATCGCCGAATCCGACACGATGCCGAGGAAGCGCTGGAACCGCTGCTGGAAGACGGAGTGCTTCTCCGTGATCGTCGCCTGCGGATATTCCTTCTTCAGGCCGCGGATGTCGACGGCTTCGGAGACGAATGCTCCGAGATTCGCGAGGTCGAGGTCCTCCCGCGCGAGCACGCAGATCTCCTTGACGTCGCCGGAGGACATCTGTCCGCGGTTGAGCTTGAACAGCTTGACGAGCACCACCGGATCCTGCCCGTCGGCCGTGTCGAAGCGCAGGCGCACTCCCGACCAGCAGGCCCCCGCGCGCAGGAAGTCACTGCGCACCTCGTCGGCGTCCTCGGCATCGGTCGATCGCCACGCACCGCGGATGTAGCTCACCAGACTGCGATCACTTGCACGGACCGATTGGTCCTGTGCTGCGGCGTTGTACCGTACCTTCGGGCGCGGAGTGAGTACCGTGGTCACCGCGTCGAGCAGTGAGGACTTGCCGGTCCCGGAATCCCCGGTGATCACCAGACCGGTCCGCGGTACGTCGACGACATGATGACCGTTGAAGGTCCCCCAGTTGACGACATCGATCCGCGACAGGCGCCATTGCCCGGAGACATCGGGTGAGGCGGCTGCGGCAGGCAGCGTGCCGGATCGGCGGAACGGTGCATCGACCGCCCCTGAGCTCGCGGACTGCTCGGTGGACACCCGGTCCTCATCGGCGGGCGTCGCGACGTCGAACAGGCTCGCCGGCAATTCAGCGGGTCGGTTCATTCGTCGTCCTCCATCGCATCCGTGACTTCCGTCGGGTCTTCCCGTGCGTGAGCGGCATTCGTCCCGACCTCGGCGAGCCGCCGTTCGTACTCCTCACGCACTGAGCGGATCTCGTCCGGTCCGAAGATCAGCCGCAGGACGGGCGAGATCTCGAACCGGTCCTCCGTCGCGGTGTCGGCGAGCAGACCGTACCTGTGCATCTTGGTCCAGGAGGCGTTGAAGCGTTTCGCGAAACCCACCTCGTCGAGTCCGTATGCGCTGCCGTACACCCGGAGTGCGTCGCGCGACTCGTCGACACCGACGATCACGCGCTCGGACCGGTCCACGCGGAGCAGCTCGTGCCGCAGATGGAGCAGCAGAGCGGTATCGAGGAAGGTCAGGGTGTGCGTACGGACCACGGCCGGGACCTGCTCGTCGGGTACCTCGGCATTGCGCACGAACGCGAGGCGTGAATCGGTGTCCACGACGAGCTCGAGGAACATGTCGGACAGCCTGGCCCGCAGCGCTGTCTCGTCCCCGAGCACGGATCGCCACAGCTGCGGGTGACTGCGACCGGAGACGTACGGGCCTTTGATCAAGGCCACGAGCGCCCGCCGCGTATCGAGAGCGAGCACGCCTGAATCGGTTGCCCAGAGCGGCCGTCGGGCCTCACCCTCCACCGCACCGTTCGCGGCCGTCATCGATTCCATCGCGTGGGCACCTGTTCCTTCGTTCATGCGCCGCCCCTCCTCTGTTGCGCCCGCCGGTGCCGTCGCCCGCCGGGAACGTCCTCGGTGAAGCGGAATCGGTCGAGCTGGGCTCGCCGTGGGCGCCCTGTCATCGACGACCAGGTGACCGACTCACCTCCGGCTTCCCGGATCCCGTGCCCGACCCCGAGGTCGAGGAGCCCGACGACGCTCGCCACACCCTGGGTGGCCGGGTGGCGGCGGAGCACCTCGGCGATGGTGACGCCATCCGTCCGAGGCGCCCCGTCGCCTGCCTCACGGTTCCGGCCCTCGAGCTCCCCGCGGCGCGCGGCCGCCAGTGTCTCGTTGATGTTCTCGACGAGTTCGCCGATATCGATCTCGGTCAGCCGGGCCATCTCCCGCAGCGCCTCGATGTCGACCGTGCCTGTCGCTCGCTTCTCCACGGGCTCGATCACCCGGGCGTCGGCGGGGTTGTGGAGCCGAAAGCTCGTCACCGAATCGATCCTGACCGAGGTGCGGCCCAATGCGACGTCGAGCTGTCTGTAGGGAGGGATCTCAGCTGCGAGTCGGAGGGCGAGCGCGCGGGCGGCGTGGATCTCAGTGTTCACTGCCCGGTCCTCGCGGAACTCCTCGGACTGGACGAATCGGCGCAGGGACCGGGTCAGACCAGTCATCACGTCGCCGACTTCGGCAGAGCGGTCCTGGAGCATCGGCGTCAGGTGACGGAGGAATCGGGTGTCGGCCCGATCGAGCGCACGGACGAAAGCGCGGTCGAGGAGCGCGGCGATGTTCGCTTCGAACTCGGACCCGGACTCGTGTTCGAGAATGAGTGCGTAGAACCCATCGAAGCTCCGTCCGGCCTCGGAATCCGCGAGGTGATCGACTCCGCGGAACACGTCGTCGAGGACGCGCGATCGCGCGCCGGTGTTCTCGATGAGCTGGGCCCTCAGCCCGCGGTTGATCTCCTCGAGCGCGGAGCGCACGCGGGTGAAGTCGCTCGGCAGCTCTTCGGCGAGTGCGATCAGGTCCTCAACCGCTTCCCGCGCCCGCTCAGGATCGAGTCCGGTGTCCTCACCTGCGCGGACGGCGGCGATGCGGGCGTCCAGCCGGTCGCGCTCGGCGTGGAGCGCGGTGAGTCGCGTCTCGACGTCAGGGTCGGTGTCGCGGACGAGTACACGCAGCCGCTCCTGGATGTTCGACAGCCGCGACTGCGTCACGGTGGTGCGGTTGGAGTCGAGTCGTTCGATGAACTGGAGCGCTGTCAGCCCTGAGGGCGAGAGTTCCAAGGTCTCGTCCCGCGTGGACTCGGCGCTGCGGCGGATGAGTATGCCGTTCTTCCGCCATTCGGCGCAGTAGTGCGGGGCCGTGCCCGGAATCTCGTGTCCGTGCGATCTCAGGAGTTCGAGGTCCGCATCGATCCGCTCGAAGAGCGCGGAGGCGGGCAGTCGCCGATCCGAGCCGGCGAGATGCGCTCGCAGCACCGCTGCGGCGAACCACACGTTGTCACTGCGCAGGAATGCCCAGGCAGCGTCGTCTTCGAGCAGCCGCCGGTGCGCCAGAGCCTGGGTCAGCACATCCATTCCCCCAGCCTATGGGGTGGCACGGACGACGACACCCACCGCAGCTCCAGCAGGTGCTGCACTCCCACAAACGCCCGAGGCGGGCCACGGTCGGAGACCACGACCCGCCTCGGGAGCGGTGCCGAACCGGCGGCGCTGACCGCGCAGCGCACGACCAGCGGTGTCGAGACACCTGTGCCGGGCCGGTGATCAGCTCACCGGCGCGCACGCGGACGCCGTCACACCCGGTCGTCCTTGACGTCGACCCCACGATCCTTCTGCGCCTTGCGGAAGCTGTCGCGGATCCGCTTGCGCTTCTCGCGCACACCGGCCCGGCGCTTCTTCTCCGAGGCGACCTGCTCCTCCGTGGGAGTGTGGTTCCGCAGACCCACCTGGAGGTCCTCCGGGATCTCCTCGAGGGTGCCGGACGCGGCCTGGCGCTTGTGGCGCAGGATCTCGAGGCGGAGCACCTTCGACAGGAAGTAGATGCCGAGCAGGTTCGGGACGCTCATGAGGAAGAACATCGCATCGGAGAACGCGATGACGCTGCTGAGCGAGATCGAGGCACCGACGACGACCGCGACGACCCACACGACCTGGAAGACCTTCTGCGCGACGGCCGATTCCTTAGTGAGGAAGCCGATCGCCTTCTGGCCGTAGTAGGCGTAGGACAGGATCGTCGAGAACGCGAAGAGCACCACGCAGACGGTGAGGATGTACGGGAACCAGCCGGCGACCGTGCCGAACGCCTGGGCGGTGAGGTTGACGCCGGCCTCGGTGGAGCCGTCGCCGGCGTCGGCGTCGTAGAGGCCGGTGGTAATGATCGCGAGCGCGGTGAGGGTGCAGATGACCACCGAGTCGATGAGCGGCTCCCACATCGCGGTGAAGCCCTCGGTCGCCGGGCGCGAGGTCTTCACGGCCGAGTGCGCCATGCCGGCCGAGCCGATGCCCGCCGCGTTCGAGAACAGCGCACGCTGGATGCCGACGATCGCCACGCCGACGATGCCGCCGACGATCCCCTCGCCGGTGAACGCGCCCTGGAACATCAGCACGAAGGCATTGGGGATCGCGGTGAAGTTGAGCAGCAGGATGATGACGACCGACACGAAGTACAGGATCGCCATGAGCGGGGTGATCGCCGAGGTCCAGCGGGCGATCGAGGTGATGCCGCCGAGGATGACGACGCCGGCGACGATCGCCATGATGAGGCCGATGAGCCAGAGCTTGTCGGCGAAGAAGCTGTCCTCGCCGCCGGTCGAGTTGACGAGGATGGCGGCGGACTGGTTCGCCTGGAAGAGATTGCCGGCGCCGAACACGCCCACCACGGTGGTGATCGCGTAGAAGTAGGCGAGGAACTTGCCCATCTTCGGCCGGCCGATGTCGGCGAGCCCGTCGCGCAGGTAGTACATCGGTCCGCCCGAGGTGGTGCCGTCGGGCAGGATCGTGCGGTACTTGACGCCGAGAGTCGCCTCGGCCATCTTCACGGTCATCGCGAGGAGGCCGAAGATGATGATCCAAAGGGCCGCACCCGGGCCGCCGATGGTGATCGCGACCGCGACGCCGGCGATGTTGCCGAGTCCCACGGTGCCGGAGAGCTCGGTGGCGAGCGCCTGGAACGACGACACCTCGCCCGGGTCGGTCTTGCGCGTGAGCTTGCCCCGGATGACCTTGACGGAGTGAGCGAGGCCGGTGATCGGCTGGAAGCGGAGGTAGACGGTGAGGAACACCGCTGCGGCCATGAGCCACACGACGATGAGGGGCAGCTCGGTCCCCCCGACGGGAACCCCGAAGAACACGATGGCGGAGAGGACGTTCGCGATGGGGGCGAACATCGTCTCGACCGCCTGGTCGATGCCGGAGGCTGCGGCCAAGACGTCGGTCGACGGCGGTGCGGCATGGGCGAGTGCGGAATGAGGACTCATAGTCACGTGGCGCGGCAGTAGCTGTACGTCCGGAGGGTCGGTCCGGTTTCGGCACCGTCACCGAACCCTAGCAAGCAGGAACTGCACAGGCCAGGCACAGGGAGCGATCAGGGGGTGAGATAGCGGCTCGGTTCAGCGCTGACCCCCCGGATCGGACCAGGTCAGAGGCGATCCCGGGGCGCCCGACCGAAGTTACTTCTCGGTAAGAAGATCAGTCCGCGGCAGGACTCCACAGGGTCGCCCGGAGCGCATCGTCGAGAGTCGGGTGGCGGAACCGGTGATCGACGCCAGCGAGCGCCTCGGGCACCACCCGCTGGTCGGCGAGCGCGAGCTCGCGTGCCGCCTGGGGGCCGAGCAGCAGCGCGGGCGCGATCGGGGGGACCGGGATGACGGACGGCACGGAGAGCACGTCGCCGAGCGCCTGCGCGAACTCCTGCTGCTGGACCGGTTCGGGGGCGACGGCGTTGATCGGGCCGGAGAGGCCGTCGTCGAGCGCGGCCCGGGCATAGACCTGGGCGATGTCGTCGAGCGAGATCCATGAGAGCCACTGGTCCCCCGCGCCCACCCGGCCGCCGAGCCCGACGAGATAGAGCGGGAGCTGCATCCGCAGCGGACCGCCGAGCGAGGTGAGCACGACCCCGGTGCGGATCGACACGGTGCGCACCCCGAGGTCCGCGGCGCGGGCAGCCTCGGCCTCCCAGCGGCGGCACACTTCGGCGAGGAAGCCCTCGCCCGAGGCGGCGTCCTCGTCCAACCGGACGTCACCGCGCTCCGATCCGTAGTAGCCCACGGCCGAGGCGCACACGAAGGCGTCCGGCCGGTCCGCGGGGTCGAGCTGCTCCATGGTGAGGACGAGGAGGCGCGTGCTGTCGAGGCGGGAGGACAGGATGCGCTCGCGCGCACGCTCGGTGAAGCGGGTGCCGATGCTCGCGCCGCTCAGGCAGATGACGACGTCGGCCCAGGCGAGCGCCCGCGCGTCGAGGAGACCGAGTCCGGGATTCCACCGCACCTCGTCCTCGCGCCACGGAGTGGACCGGACGAGCCTGCGGACCTCGTGGCCGCCGGTCGACAGGAGAGCGGCGACCTGGCGCCCGATGAGGCCTGAGGCGCCGGCGATGAGGATGCGCCGCGGTTCGCCGCCGAAGCGTGCGGCGAGGTCGGCGTGGAATCCGAGGTCGCCGAGCAGCCGGGCGGTGCGGGCGGTGAAGATGTTCGTCAGCATCGCGTCCATCGCGAGGGAGTCGAACCCGTCGGGGAACGGGCCGCCCGGAGGCGCGAGGCGGTACTCGACGTGGTCGGAGATCGTGCACGCCCCTGCCGAGCTGTTCGCTGCGGGGCCAAAGGTGTGCGTGTGCCGCCAGGAGTGGAACGGGCCGGTGGTCATCCGGTCGACGAACGAATGCGGCTCGGGACCGGCCTCGTGCTCGCACACGACGGGAACGCGGACGACTCCGCGGGTGCCGGGAACTGTCGCCTTCATCCGAACCTTGCTGCCGGGCGCGAGCGGCGGATACGACTCCTCGACGATCTCCTGCGCCCATTCGGGGCTGAGTCGGGTGAGGGCGCCCTGCCGCGAGTGCCAGGTGCGGACTGTGTCGAGCGGGTGGGGGACCTCGACGGAGTGGGTGAAGACTGCCATGCCCCCATAGTGCCAGGGTCGGGCTCCGGATTCCGCACCCGCGCCCGCCCGAGAGCCCGAAAAGTCCGGACATGTGTGCGCGGGCGGGCCGGCCTCGGCCGGGACGACGAAGGCCCGGACGGATCCGTCCGGGCCTTCGGCTGCTGTGCGCGAGGGGGGACTTGAACCCCCACGACCTTTCGATCACTGGCACCTGAAGCCAGCGCGTCTACCAATTCCGCCACTCGCGCGAGTGACAACAGGAAACACTAACATCACGGGCAGTCCGCGCCCAAACCGGTCCACGCCGGCTCGCAGGGCGCCCACCGGACGCTGCCCGAGGCGCCCACCGCGCGCCTCGGCGACGGTCCGCACCGAACGCTGCCCGAGGCGGGATCACGCGCCTCAGGCGGCCCTCCCGGACCCAGCACACCGCTCCGCACGCTGTCCGCACCGGTGCCTCGGGCACCGCGTGCGCCGTCGGCTCGGGCGGCCCCGCACTCCGGTGAGCACGTGCTCAGGATTGATCCGCCCGCAGACCTCGCCGTACTGCGCGGTATCCACCGATCTGCGCGCAATTGCGCGCAGATCGGTACATACTCCGCAGTACGGCGGCGCACAGCACCTCCGAACCCGGCCCGCCGACCTGGTGAATCCCCGCACGGCCACCGGGGAATCCCGGTGCGAACGGCGCTCGACATGTCATCCCCGGCGTGTGCCGTTAGCATGGAGTGTTGACAGTGTTGGCTGGCGGCGCCGCCTCGGCGACCGGCACGGCGGTCGGAAGGAGGCAGGCCATGGGCGTACTCGACCGGTTCGAGAAGGGCATCGAGCGCGTGGTCAACGGTGCCTTCGCGAAGGCCTTCCGCTCCCAGGTCGAGCCCGTCGAGCTCGCCGGAGCCCTCCGCAAGGAGGCCGACACCCGCGCCGCCGTCGTGTCCCGCGGGCGCACCCTCACCGCCAACAGCTTCATCATCGAGCTCTCGCAGCACGACTACGAACGCCTCGAGCCGATCCAGGCCGAGCTGCGCGCCGACCTCCGCCAGGTCGTCGGCGATCACGCGATGGACCAGGGCTACAGCTTCGTCGGCCCCGTCATCGTCACCCTCGAGGTCGCCGAGGACCTCGACACCGGGATGTACCGCGTGCGCGCCTCGACCAAGCGCCCCGACGGCTCGCCCGCCGCCCAGCCGCAGAACCGGGGCGGCTACGACCCGCCCTCCCGGGCGAACCCGGTCGTGCCCGAGGCCTACGCCCACACCCACAGCGGCCCGCAGCGCGTCGCCGAGGCGCCCGCCCCGGTCCCCCGCAGCGAGGATCCCCGGCACCCGGCGGTCGAGATCGACGGCCGGGTCCGGCGGCTCTCCCAGGGCACCACGGTGTTCGGCCGCTCCTCGAGCAGCGCCGACATCGTCCTCGACGACCCCGGGGTGTCCCGCCGCCACTTCGAGATCACCGTCTCCGGTGCCCGTGCGGTCGCCACCGACCTCGGATCGACGAACGGCACGCTGCTCGACGGGCGCCGGATCACCTCGGTGACGCTCACCGACGGCGCCGCCCTCACTGCGGGCGACACCGCCGTCGTGTTCCGCGAGACGGAGACGGGAGGCCGATGAGCGAGTTCACCGTCATGGTCCTGCGCTTCGCGTTCTTCGCGCTGCTGTGGATCTTCGTCTTCCTCGTCGCCGGGGTCCTCCGCCAGGATCTCTTCGGTCCGCGCCGCAGCAACCGCGCCGCTCGCCGTGGCCGGTCGCGCGGTTCCCGCACCCCCGCACCCGCCGGCGCACCGTCGGCGGGGGCGGGGGGGCGGGACCGCCGCAGCCGCGCGAGCTCCACGTCACCTCGGGCGCGCTCGCCGGGATGGTCGTGCCGCTCGGATCGGCACCGATCACGCTCGGGCGCGCGGGCGGCAACACCCTCGTCCTCGAGGACGACTTCGCCTCCGGCAGCCACGCCCGGATCGTGCCCGACTCCGGCCGCTGGTACGTCGAGGACCTCGGTTCGACCAACGGCACATTCATCGACGGCCAGCGGCTGCACTCCCCCGTGCAGATGCGGATCGGCACCCCCGTCACCATCGGCCACACCACTCTGGAGCTTCGTTCGTGAGCAGCAGCCAGGACTTCATGCTGCGATCCGCGGCCCGCTCCCACACGGGCCTCGTGCGCAAGAACAACCAGGACTCCGGCTATGCCGGGCCGAACTTCCTGCTCGTCGCCGACGGCATGGGCGGCCACGCCGGCGGCGACGTCGCATCCGCGATCACCGTCGCCCGGCTGTCCTGCCTCGACACCCCCGACCAGGGGAGCGCCGCGCTCGACGTGCTGCGCCAGTCGATCCTCGATGCCAACGAGCGCATCACCGCCTGCGTCGCCGAACAGCCCGAGCTCGCCGGCATGGGCACCACCGTCACCGCGCTGCTCCGCAGCGGCGATCGGCTGGCGCTCGCCCACATCGGCGACTCCCGCGCCTTCCTCCTGCGCGACGGCGAGCTCACCCTCGTCACCCACGACCACACCTTCGTCCAGATGCTCGTCGACGAGGGGCGCATCACCCTCGAGGAGGCGGAGTCCCACCCGCAGCGCTCCGTCGTCATGCGCGTGCTCGGCGACGTCGGCGCCGCCCCCGAACTCGACCTCTCGCTGCGCGACACCCGTCCCGGCGACCGCTGGATGGTGTGCTCCGACGGACTCACCGGCTTCGCTGCGCACGACGACATCGTCGAGGCCCTCACCGGGATCTCCGATCCGGGCGCGTGCTGCGACCGGCTCGTCGACCTCGCGCTCGCCGGCGGGGGTGCCGACAACGTCACCGTCGTCATCGGCGACGTCGTCGCCCCGGACGACACCGCACATGTCGCCGCCGGGGAATCCGTCGGCTCGGTCCGGATCAATCCGCAGTACGCCCTCCTCGGTCAGGGCGAGGCCCGCACCGAGCTCATCCCGACCGGGCAGCTCGACATCGTCGACGACGAGGCCGACACCCAGCAGATCGACGCCGTGGGGAGCGACCAGGACGCGGACCGCGCCGGATCCGGGACCCCCGAGGCCCGCACCGGCGACACCCAGCCGCTCCGCGCCGGATCCGGTACCGCACACGCCTCCGCGGAGGGCGACACCGGCCGCGCGGCCGCAGTCGGAACCGCCGGCGCCGCTGCGGCCACCGGCACCGCCACCCGGACCGACGAGCGTTCGCACGATGACGCGCACCCCGGCGATGACGACGACCTCGACGACTGGGGCGCCGAGGACCGGCCGCGCCGGCGCGGGCCCCTCGTCCCCCTCCTCGTCACCGTCCTCGTGCTCGCCGCCGTCGCGATCGCCGGCGTCGTCGGCTGGACCTACGTCCGCGGCCAGTACTACGTCGCCGAGGACGCGGGCACCGTCGCGATCTACCGCGGGGTCTCCCAGTCGCTCGGCCCGCTCGACCTGAGCTCGCTCGAGGAGTCCACCGACATCCCCGTGGACCAGCTCTCCGCGTTCTCGCAGAGCCGCCTCGAGGCGACGATCCCCGCCGGGGACCGCGCCGCCGCCGACGCCGTCGTCGACACCCTCCGCGACGAGGCCGAGGCGAACGCCCCCACCCAGATGGAGGGCGGCGTGACGAACGCCCCCGTCGAGTCCGACCCCGCGCCCGCCGCCTCGCAGGACGCCCCCGACGAGGCTCCGGCCGGCGCCCGCCGCCTCGCAGGACGCCCCCGACGAGGCTCCGGCCGAGGAGCCGGGCGCCGCGGGAGGCCCGTGATGACCTACGCCCCCGCCCAGGCCCCGGCCCGGACGCCGGAGGCGGTCGCCCCGTCCGCGCAGGGCCCGCGCACCTACCGGTTCGCCGAGCTCGGCCTCATCGCGATCGCCGTCATCATCTCCGCCGGCGGCTACGCCCTCGTCGGCCTCGGCGCCGAGGACACCGTGCCGGCGAACGTCTACGTCTACACCGGCCTGCTCGCCGCCCTCGGCCTGGGCCTCCACGTCCTCATCTGGTGGCGGGCCAAGTACGCCGACCCGGTGATCGTCCCGATCGCAGTGCTCCTCAACGGCATCGGGCTCGCGATGATCTACCGCATCGACCTCGCCACCGACTCCTCGACGGCGAACTCGCAGCTCATCTGGATGACGCTCGGCACGATCCTCGCCGGCCTCGTCGTCGTGCTCCTCCGCGACCACCGGCTGCTTCGCCGCTTCACCTACACCTGCGGGTTCGCCGCGCTCTTCCTCCTCCTGCTGCCGCTCATCCCGGGGCTCGGCACGACGATCAACGGCGCCCGGATCTGGATCCACTTGGGTCCCTTCTCCTTCCAGCCGGGCGAGATCGCGAAGATCCTCCTCGCGGTGTTCTTCGCCGGCTACCTCGTGAGCTACCGCGATCAGCTCGTGCTCGCTGGGCCGAAGATCCTCGGCATCCGCTTCCCGCGGCTGCGCGACCTCGGCCCGATCATCATCGCCTGGGTGGCGAGCGTCGGGATCCTCGTGTTCCAGCGCGACCTCGGCACCTCGCTCCTGTTCTTCGGCCTGTTCGTCGCGATGCTCTACGTCGCCACCGGGAAGAAGACGTGGATCTTCCTCGGGCTCGGGATGTTCGCCGCCGGCGCAGTCGTCGCCGCCCAGATCTTCTCCCACGTCCAGCAGCGCATCGACGGCTGGCTGGGCGCGCTCACCCGCGAGGAGTTCGAGAAGACGCCGGGCGGCTCCTACCAGCTCGTCCAGGGCCTGTTCGGCATGGCCTCCGGCGGGCTCACCGGCACCGGGCTGGGCGAGGGCCGCCCGAACGTCGTGCCCTACGCCGAATCCGACTTCATCTACGCCTCCCTCGGCGAGGAGCTCGGGATGGTCGGGCTGTTCGCGATCCTCCTGCTCTACGTCATCCTGTTCCAGCGCGGCATGAAGATCGCGGCGAGCGTGCGCGACGGCTTCGGCACCCTGCTCACCGTGGGACTGACGTTCACCATCGCCCTCCAGTGCTTCATCGTCATCGGCGGGGTCACCCCCCCCCTCCCCCCCCCCCGCCCCCCCCCCCCCCTCCCCCCCCCCCGCGGGTCCCCCCCCCTCCGCAGCTGGATCATCATCGGGCTGCTCCTGCGGATCTCCGACAACGCGCGCCGTCCGGCCGAGGAGTTCCAGACCGGTGTGCTCACCGTCCTCCACGATCCCGCGGAGTCCGTCCGCAACTCGACCCGCCGGCTCCGCGACGCCGAGGTGCGCACGCCCGCCGCTCGCCGGGATCCGGGCGCCGGGCATCCCGCCACGGAATCCGGCGGCGACCCCGATCCCGAGGCCGAGGTCCCCACCACCGTCCACCCGGCGGCACCCGACCCGGAGGCCGACATCGCGACGTCCGCCCATGTCGTCCGCGGCGACGATGCGACTGGCGGATCCGCGAGCGCCGCCGGCCCGGCCGGCGATCCGACCGACGGCGCGACGGGGGGTGAGCGGCGATGAACCACCCGCTCAAACACCTCGCCCTCGTCGGCTTCGTGATGTTCGCGCTGCTGTTCGGCTCGACGAGCGTCGTCCAGTACTTCCAGGCGCAGGCCCTGCGCGACAACGAGCTCAACACCCGCACCCTCGTCGAGGAGCTGTCCCGCGAGCGCGGCCCGATCCTCGTCGACGGCACCCCGGTCGCATACTCGGTGCCCGTCGACGACACCTACGAGTACCAGCGCACCTACGGCGCCGAGGGCCTGCCCGCGGAGGTCTACGCCCCGATCACCGGATTCTTCTCGATCGTGTCCGGCGCCACCGGGCTGGAGAAGACCGAGAACAGCCTGCTCGCCGGCACCGATGACGCCCTGTTCTACGACAAGATCTCGAACATCCTCAACGGCACTCAGCCGGCCGGTGCGGCCGTCGAGATCACCGTCGACCCGGAGGCGCAGATGGCCGCCTGGAACGGGCTCGGCGGCCAGAAGGGCGCCGTCGTCGCCCTCGACCCGAAGACCGGCGACGTGCTCGCGATGGTCTCCTCGCCGGGCTGGGACCCCAACCCCATCGCCTCGCACGACCGCGATTCGGCGCTCAATGCGTACGAGAACCTCATCGCCGACGAGGACAATCCCGCCTACAACCGGGCGATCGGCGGCAATCTCTACCCGCCGGGCTCGACGTTCAAGCTCGTCACCGCCGCGGCCGCGCTCGAGTCCGGCGAGTACACGCCGGAGTCCGAGCTGCCGGGCCCGGCGACCCTCGATCTGCCGGAGACGACCGCGACGATCTCGAACTCCGGAGGCGGTGCCTGCGGATCCGGAGGCACCGTCACCCTCGCGCAGTCGCTCATCGACTCGTGCAACACCTCGTTCGCCGACCTCGGAATGTCGCTCGGCCAGGACGCGATGAGCGCCCAGGCCCAGGAGTTCGGGTTCGGCGAGAGCTTCGACATCCCCCTCACCGTCAGCGCCTCGAGCTTCCCCTCGGACACCAACGCTCCGCAGCTCGCGCAATCCGCACTCGGCCAGTACGAGGTCCGCGCCACGCCGCTCCAGATGGCGATGGTGTCCTCGGCGATCGCCAACGGAGGGACCCTCATGCAGCCTCAGCTCATCGATCAGGTGCGCAACGCCCGCACCCTCGATCTCATCGACGAACCGAGCCCGAGCCAGTTCTCACAGCCCATCAGCTCCGACACCGCCGCCGCCCTCACCGAGATGATGGTGGGCGTCGTCGACGAGGGAACGGGCACCGCCGCCCAGATCCCCGGGGTCGACGTCGCGGCGAAGACCGGCACCGCGCAGCACGCACAGGGTGCCGCGCCCCACGCGTGGTTCACCTCCTTCGCCCCCGCGGACGACCCGCAGGTCGCGGTCGCCGTGGTCGTGGAGAGCGGCGGCAACGCCGGCAGCCAGGCGTCCGGCGGACGGGTGGCAGGACCGATTGCTCAGGCAGTGATGGAAGCGGTGATCAGCGAATGAGGCCCGGTGCAGGAACCATGCTCGGCGACCGGTACGAGCTCACCAGCCGGATCGCGGTCGGCGGGATGGGCGAGGTGTGGCGCGGGCGCGACACCGTGCTCGCGCGCGAGATCGCGGCGAAGATCATGAAGGAGGAGTACCTCTCCGATCAGTCGTTCCTCGACCGCTTCCGGGCCGAGGCGCGCAGCATGGGCGCGGTCTCCGACCCCGGCATCGCCGGCGTGTTCGACTACGGCGAGGAGAACGGCTCGCCGTACCTCGTCATGGAGTACGTCCCCGGCGAGGCGCTGTCAGCGATCCTCGACCGCAACGGCGGGATGCCCGAGCGCGACGTCCTCGACATCGGCGCGCAGGCCGCACAGGCGCTCAACGCCGCCCACCGCTCCGGCGTCGTGCACCGCGACATCAAGCCCGGAAACCTCCTCATCACCCCGGAGTTCCGCGTCAAGATCACCGATTTCGGGATCGCCCGGGTGGCCGACCAGGCACCGCTGACGAAGACCGGCCAGGTCATGGGCACCGCCCAGTACCTCGCTCCCGAGCAGGCCACCGGCAAGGGCTCGACGTCGAAGTCCGACCTCTACTCGCTCGGCATCATCATGTACGAGGCGCTCGCCGGCGTCCGCCCCTTCACCGGGGAGTCGCAGGTCGAGATCGCGATCGCACAGGTCAATCGCCAGCATCCGCCGCTGCCGGATACCGTGTCCGAACCGGTCCGCAGGCTCATCGACGCGATGCTCCAGAAGAACCCCGACGACCGACCCGCGGACGGACAGGCCGTCGCCACCGCCGCGCGCGCCCTCCTCGCCGGGGACGTCGCCGCGGCCGAGGCCGCCGTCCCGCAGATGCGCGGCACCTCGCCGACCGAGGCGGTCACCCGGGTATTCAACCAGAACGACGTTTCGACCACCCGGGTCATGCCGGCGGCCGGTGCCGCCGCGGCAGGGGCCGGGATCGGGGCCGCTGCCGGCGCGGGAGCGGCCCACGCCGCAGGCGACCCGAACGGCAGCTGGAACCAGGATCCCGCGACCGCGTCCCAGGGCTACCACGACCCGATGATCGCCGCGAGCGCCCGCAGCCGCGACGCCGACCTCGTCGAGGACGAGCCGGAGAAGCGGTCGAAGGCGCCGACCGTCATCATCACGATCCTCATCGTGCTCGCCCTGCTGGGCCTCGGCTGGATCCTGTGGCTGTTCCTCGGCGGCGGGGGCGACGAGCCCGCGCCGACCGACACCGCAACCGCGTCCGCCGAGCCCACCGCGGAGACGATCACCATCGATCCCGACGACTACATCGGCCAGAGCGAGGCGAGCGCCACCCGGAACCTCGAGGACCTCGGGCTCGAGGTCGAAACCGTCACCGTGTCCTCGAGCCGCGCGGAGGGCACCGTCGACGGTGTGCGCGCGGGCAACGACGGCTACGAGTTCGAGACCGGCGACACCATCACCCTCGAGATCTCCGGCGGGCCCGCCGAGGCCCCCGAGCAGGAGGAGCCCACGCAGGCACCCGAGCCGGACCGACCCACCCAGGCACCCGAGCCGGAGCCGGACGAGCAGGAGCCCGCACCCGAGGACGAGCCCGCGCCCGATGAGGACCAGGGCGGCGACCAGGGCAACGGCGGCGACCAGGGCGGCGGCAACGACGGCGGCGACTCGGGCGGCGGCAACGACGGGGGCAACCCGGGCGGCGGCAACGACGGGGGCAACCCGGGCGGCGGCAACGAAGATCCGGGCCTCGGCGGCGGCCAGGGCAACCAGGGCCAGGGGAACGCCGGCGGCGGCCAGGGCAACCAGGGCCAGGGCAACGCCGGCGGCGGCCAGGGGACCAATGCCGGTTCCGCACCCGCTGCGGCGGGTGCCGCCGGTGTTCACGCCTCGTTCGGAGGACGCGGATGAGCGAGGTGCGGATGCTGTCCGGACGCTACGAGGTCCGGGAGCTGCTGGGCCGCGGCGGGATGGCCGAGGTCCATGCGGGTGTCGACACCCGCCTCGGCCGTCGCGTGGCGATCAAGCTGCTGCGCTCCGACCTCGCCCGCGACCCCTCCTTCCACGCCCGCCTCAAGCGCGAGGCGCAGTCGGCCGCCGGTCTCAACCACCCCGGCATCGTCGCCGTCTACGACTCCGGCGAGCAGGAGTTCGCCGAATCCGGCGGGGACATCGTCCACGTCCCCTTCATCGTCATGGAGATGGTCGAGGGGCGGACGCTGCGCCAGGTCCTCACCGATCACGGCCGGCTCACCGTGCGCGAGGCTCTCGACGTCACCGCCGGGGTGCTCGCCCCGCTCGACTACAGCCACCGCAACGGGATCGTCCACCGCGACATCAAGCCCGGCAACGTCATGCTCACGCCCGAAGGCGACATCAAGGTCATGGACTTCGGGATCGCCCGCGCGCTCGAGGACACCGGCAGTCTGACCCAGACCCAGTCGGTGGTCGGCACCGCGCAGTACCTCTCCCCCGAGCAGGCCCGCGGCGAGATCGTCGACGCCCGCTCGGACCTCTACTCGACCGCGTGCCTCCTCTACGAGCTGCTCGTCGGCCGCCCGCCCTTCGTCGGCGACTCCCAGCTCGCGGTCGCCTACCAGCACGTCGGCGAGGACCCCAAGCCGCCGTCGCACTACGACCCGGAGATCCCCCCGGCCATCGACCGGCTGCTCCTCCACGCCCTCCAGAAGGATCGCACCGTCCGCTACCAGGACGCCCACACGTTCCGGGAGGACGTGCTCGCCGCCCGCGACGGCCGCCCGCTGAGCTTCGAGGACGACGCCGACGCCACCCAGGCCTTCGGCGTGGTGCCCGGGGCCTTCGCCGCGGGAGCCGCCGGCGCCGGACTCGGTGCCGCTGCGGCCGGACCCGGATCCGCGCACCCGCCCACGGAGCAGACGATGGCCTATTCGGCCCTCGGCGAGCCCACGCAGGCGATGGCCCAGGCGCAGATGACGAACTCCGTCGCGACGATCGCCGAGGAGGACAGCGAACCGGAGCCCGACGAGCGCAGCCGGACCTGGCTGTGGGTGGGCAGCGCGCTCCTCGTCCTCGTGCTCGCCGGCCTCGGCCTGTTCGTCTACACCCTGTCCAAGGAACCGGAGATCGTCACCTTCGAGCTCGCGGATCTCCGCGACCGGGCCGCGGACGATGCCGAGCAGTATCTGCTCGAGCAGGGTCTGCGCGTCGATCGCGAGGAGACCGCCGACGACGACATCGGCGAGGGCAACGTCGTGAACACCGACCCGCCCGGGGGCTCCCAGGTCACCGAGGGCGACCTCATCGTGCTCTTCGTGTCGACCGGGCCGGACTCCGTCGAAGTGCCCGATGTCGCCGGCGACTCCGAATCCCTCGCCCGCCAGACGATCGGCGACGCGGGGCTCACCGCCGGGAGCAACATCGACGAGAACTCCCCCGACGTCGACGCCGGCACCGTCATCGAGACGCGCCCGGAGGCCGGCTCGACGGTGGCGAAGGACTCCACGGTCGACCTGGTCCTGTCGACGGGCATGGTCGACGTCCCGGACGTCCTCGGGATGACCGAGGACGAGGCCTGCGAGACGCTCGCCGGCGAGGACTACCAGCTCGACTGCACCGTCGAGGAGGCCGAGACCGCCGACCATCCCGCGGGCGAGGTCTTCGAGCAGAGTACCGAGGGCGGCGGCGAGGTGAGCCAGGGCTCGGCGATCACCATCACCGTGGCGACCGCACCGCCCACGCAGACGCCCACCCCGGAGCCGACCGCACCCGTGCTCCCGTGGCCCACGCTCCCCGAGGGACCGAGCGACGAGGGGGACGAGAACCAGGGAGGCATCCAGGGCAACACCGGCCGCCCCGACGAGGGCCGGGATCGGCCGGGTCGACCGGACGGGCGCGACTGACCGGACCCCTGCAGTGAACCGCATCTCCCCCGACATCCCCGCTCCGGCTCCCGCCGCCGTGCCGCCCCTCCCAGCGGCACCCTCGGTCGAGCCGTCGGCGCCGCCTGTGCCCGCACCCGCAGAGGTGCCCACGCCCGCGGAGGTGGCCGCACCAGTGGAAGCGGCCGTACCCGCGGGGGCGGCCGCCACGACCGCAGCCACCGGGACAGCGGGCCGGGCACCCTCGTCCGCGCAGGTCCCGTGGATGATCACCGTCCACCTCGACTCCGTCGTCTTCGATTCGGTGACGGTGTGGGATCGCGTGGCCCGCGCCGTCCTCGCCGAGCACGCGGTCACCGCCGGCGACCGCCTGCCGGATCCCCTCGTCCTCGCGCTCGCCACCGGTGAGCTCCGGGGCATCAGCGACGCGCTCTCCCACGTCATCCGTTCGCGCACCGGGGCCTCGGTGACGAGCACCCTCATCCGCCTCAGGATCTTCCACCTGCTGTCCTCCGCCGTCCGCGACACCGACCTCGCCCGCCCGGGTGCCGGCGAGCTCCTCACGCGGATCGCCGCCACGGATGCACGGATCGCCTATCTGTCCTCCATGCCGCGCACCTGGGTGGAGACGCTCGACACCCATCTGGGTCTGCCCGAGCCGCACGTGCTGCTCACCACCGAGCAGCTGCGGAGTCCTCGCCCCGACCCCTACGGGCACCTGCTCGCCTCCCATCAGCTCGGCGTGCCCGCCCGGCTCGGGGTCGCGCTGGAGAGCGGTTCCGACGGGATCAGTGCTGCGCTCACCGCGGGCCTGCGGGTCATCGCCGTGGTGCCGAAGGACATGACCGGGGGAACGGATCGCCTGACGCTGGTGAGCGATCTGCGCGATGTGGACCTCGCTGCGGCCCGCGAGGCGCTGTGCGCCGACCGGGCGCTCTCCCGGGGACCGGCCGGCTCCGCGCTCGGCGACACGGCCTGAACGAGCGCGGCAGCAGGACGACCTGAGCATCGAGCGGCGACAGGACGATCGGAACAGCGGACGGCCACAGCCGAGGTGCCGGCGGCCTCGGCCGTTCTGCCGGGAGATGACCCCGACCGCCCTGCTGGGCGGCGCACCGGCCTCACCGCCGGGAGATGCCCACACCCGCCGAGCCCGGCGGTACCCCGGTCGCTCGGCTGTCGGGCGGCTCAGCCGTGGAGGCCGGCGGAGGCGATCGGCGAGCGACCGCGGGCGGCCTCGGCGGCCTCGGGCATCCCGCACTGGGCGAGGAAGTTGCCGAGCATCTGGTAGCCGTCCTCGGTGAGGACGGACTCGGGGTGGAACTGGACACCGGACAGCGGCGCGTCGCGGTGGGCGATGCCCATGACCACCCCGTCGGCAGTCTGCGCGGTGACCTCGAAGACCTCGACGGGCAGGGTCGAGTCGACGATCGCGAGCGAGTGATAGCGCGTCGCGGTGAGCGGCTCCCGGCAGCCGGCGAAGATCCCGGACCCGGAGTGGGTGAGCTGCGAGGTCTTCCCGTGCATGAGCGTGGGCGAGTGGGCCACGGTGGCGCCGAACACCTCGGCGAGGGTCTGGTGGCCCAGGCACACCCCGAACATCGGCACCCGCAGCTCGGCGCAGGCGCGGACCACGGCGGGGCAGATGCCGGATTCGGCGGGCACGCCGGGGCCGGGTGAGAGGAGCACGCCGTCGTAGTCGGCGAGCAGGGCGGGCACCTGCTCCGCGGGCACGTCGTCGTTGCGGATCACCGTGGTGTCCGCGCCGAGCTCGCGCAGGTAGCCGACGAGGGTGTAGACGAAGCTGTCGTAGTTGTCGACGACGAGGATCCGCGCGGTCATCCTGCTGCTCCGTCCTCGGTCACCGTGGCTTCGTTGAAGGGCATGTAGGGGGCGATGACGGGGAACACGAACTCCATGAGCAGGTAGACCGCCGCAGCGATGAGGAGCAGGCAGAGGACGAGCTTGACGAAGGTGTTGCCGGGCAGCGCGCGCCAGATGAGTCCGTACATCAGACGACCCCCTCGTTCGCCTTCGCGTAGGCTGGCGAGTCCTGCAGGCGCTCGGGCACGCCCTCGGCGGCCGGCTGCCAGTCGGTGAGCTCGGCGTAGGCGATGTAGCGCTCCTGCGCGGAGAACATCGGGTTGCACGCGGTGAGGGTCATGATCCGGTCCTTGCCCTTGAAGTCCGGCATGTCCGGCACCGGGGCGAGCACCTCGGTGGCGTCGGGGAGCACGATGTCGAAGTTCCGGAAGGTGTAGGTGTAGAAGCCGTCGGCGGTCTGCACGATGATCTCGTCGCCGGGACGGAGCTCGGCGATGAGGTTGAGCGGCTTGCCGTAGGTCACGCGGTGGCCGGCGAGCGCGAAGTTGCCGACCTCGCCGGGCATCGCGGCGTTCGGGTACCGGCCCAGTCCCATCCGGTTGAGGACGGGCTCCATCGACACGCCCTCGGCCATCGTGCGGTAGTAGTCCTCGCCGAAGCGCGGGATGTAGACGATGCCGAACGCGGAGTTCATGTCCACCGGCTCCGCGACATAGGGCGTCTCCGGGTCCGGCGGCAGCTCGTTGCGGGGGTTCTCCGCCCATTCGCTCGTGAGCTGGTCGGCGAGATTCGCGTTGTCCTCGTTCGCGGCGATGTCCGTCCACCACAGCTGCCACACGACGAAGAGGATGAGGACGAGACCGGCGGTGATGCACAGCTCGCCGAAGGTCCGGACGGTCCCGCGGACGCAGCCGAGCGGTTCGGGCTCGGGGCGACCCCGGCGAGCGCCGCCGGCGGGATCCTCCGGGCCGTCGGGACCGCGGTTCGTCATCACCGGCTCCGCGAAGGCAGTGGCGACGGCGGCGCGGGCGTCGGCGGGCGCGTTCATCATGCGGGTGTCGTCGCCGCGCGACGGGGCGGGGCGCGCACCGTGGCCCGGTTCGGGGTAGGCGCCGGAGTACGCCGAGGTGCGATGGGCCGGGCGGATCACCGGGCGCGCGGCGGCGGGCACGGGGCCGTCACCGGGCGGCGGACCCGGATAGCCCGCACCGGCGTGCGGCGGCCGAGGGGCGTCGACGGGGTGAGCGGGAGCGGCGTCGGAACCGGCGGAACGGGCGCGCTCGGCGGCCTCTCGGGCCTTGCGCTCCCGCCGCGTCAGGGGTTCGTCCACTACTGCTTCACCTTCGCCTGGTCCACCTCGAGGGAGTCCGTGTACTCGGTGAGCGTGACCGGCCCCGTCTCGACTTTCCAGCCCAATCCTAGACGGTCGGAGTACGAGCGGAAGACCGTCACCGCGGGCGAGGCGTCGAGCGCCTCGCGCAGCTGCTCGGGGTCGCCGACGACCTCGACGGTGTAGGGCGGGGAGAACACGCGGGCGTTGACGCGCAGGGTGTTGCCCACGCACTTGACCGCGGAGGTCGACACGATGCGCTGGCCCTGGACCGACATGCCGCGGGCGCCGCCGGCCCACAGCGCATTCATCACGCCCTCGAGGTCCTGCTGGTGGATGATGAGGTCGTTCGGGCTCGCGCCGTCGATCCCGGCGGACTCCGGCGGAGCGTCGTCGAGGGTGACGGTGAGCCCGGTCCCCTCGAGCGCGGTGGTCGACGCCGCGGTCGCGAGCTCGTCGGCGGCAGCGCGCGCGTCCTCCACCCGGACGTCGCCGTCGGCGGCCCGCTCCTCGAGCTGCTCGATCGACGCCCGGCGCTCGGTGATGCGCTGCTGGAGGTCCTCGTTGGTGCGCGAGCGCTCCTGCACGATGTCCGGCAGGGACGAGGTCTCGTTGCGGAGGTGGGTGCCGTCGGACAGCCGGGCCGAGGTCGCCATGAGGATCCCGCACAGCACGAGGACGACGAACACGGCGGTGCGCTGTGCGATCGCGGTCATCGGCTGGCCTTCCGGAATATGCGCGCGGGCGGCGCGGACGAGTACACTTTGCATGATTGCCCTGGAACCAATGTACCGACCGGCGTCGGGGGTCCCCAAGTCGTACCGCAGGTGCGCCGACCCGCCGCCGCCACCTGAGGAGAAACGTGGCCAAGCCGAGCCGTGCCCGCAAAGCTCACCGGACCTCGCGGAACTCCGCGGCGACGCCTGCAGAGACCAGCGGGGCGTCCGGGTCGGTCGACCCGACCGACGTCACGTCGACCGACGCGGACTCGACGGCGGACGTCGACGAGACACTCGTGACCGACCCCGTGGATGCGAAGCTCGAGGCCGACGCCACCGGACGCGACGCTGCGACGGACGCGACCGCCGACGATGTCGACGAGGATGTCACCGCTGCGGACGACGCGACTGCGGCCGACGACGCGGATACGGATGCAGCTGACGATGCGGATTCCGCGGACGAGGCTCCGGCTGCGACGAAGAAGCGGGGCGCGAAGAAGGCTGGCACGAAGACCACCTCCGCGGAGTCGGCCGGGACGAAGGACTCCACCGCGAAGAGGGGCACGGAGACCGGTTCGACCAAGGCCGGCGCCGCGAAGAAGACCGCTGCGAAGTCCACTGCGAAGAAGGACTCCGACGAGAAGACGAGCGCGAAGAAGAGCACCGCGAAGTCCGGGGACTCCTCCCCCAAGCGCACCGCGCGCTCGGGCAATCCTGCCAAGCGCTCGACCTCCCGGAAGACCTCGACGTACACCTCGGGCACGACGACGCAGTCGATCAAGCCGAACCCGCGCTGGTTCGTCCCGGTGATGATCACCATCCTGCTCCTCGGGCTCGCCTGGCTCGTCGTCTTCTACATCACCGGCGGCGCCTGGCCCGTCGAGGCCTGGGGCAACTGGAACCTCGTCGCCGGCTTCGCGTTCTTCATCGCCGGCCTGATCATGTCCACACGCTGGCGATGAGCGCCGGCTTCCGGCTGCTCGCACACCATCCGCTGCCGGTCCGCCTCCTCGCCCTGTTCGGCGGCCTCGTCCTCTACGGCTTCTCCGCCGGACTGATGATCGCCGCCGGCCTGGGCAACATGCCCTGGGACGTGCTCCACCAGGGGATCTCGCTCCACGTCCCGCTCACCATCGGGGTCGTCGGCATCATCGTGTCGGTCCTCCTGCTGCTCACGTGGATCCCCCTGCGGCAGCGCCCGGGGCTCGGGACGATCTCCAATGCGCTCCTCGTCGGCGTCTTCATCGACCTCACGCTTCTCGTCGTCGACCGTCCGGAGGCGCTGTGGGGGCAGATCCTGCTCATGTGCGCCGGCATCGTGCTCAACGGCCTCGCGACGGTGCTCTACATCATCCCGAACTTCGGCCCCGGCCCGCGCGACGGCCTGATGACCGGCCTCGTGCGCCGCACCGGCGCCTCGGTCACCGTCGTGCGCTCGTGCATCGAGATCATCGTCATCGCGAGCGGCTGGCTGCTCGGCGGCGTGTTCTTCGTCGGCTCACTGCTCTACGCGTTCGGGATCGGGCCGATCACCGAGCTCTTCCTCCGCCTGGCGCAGCGCCTGCTCGGCCCTGCCGACCCGATGGCGAGCGACGAGACCTGAGCCCCAGGACGAACCGGGCCCGGGAGTCCTGCGTGCGAATCAGGTCCAGGCGACCGAGGGTGTGCAGGGATTCGGTGCCCGAGGGGCGAAACAGGCCCGGGCGCTTGGGAGACGTGCCGCGACACGGTGTCCGGAAGGCGAACGTGGCACAGGCGCCCAATGGGTGCGTCGGAACTCGTCGTCGAACGCACGGGCGAACGGCTGGGCGCGTGCATCGGGCGGGCGGAACGAAGCGGCACCGGGGACATCGGAATGACATCGATGTCGTCATCTACAGTGTGGACAGAACCTGTGGATAACTCATCGCCGCGAGGATCGTCGCGCAGTAGATCGCGGCGAGCGCCACGAGGACCGCGACCGCACCCGCGCCGAACACCGCCGGCCGCAGGCGCGGGGGTGGGAGCAGCGCCGCGCAGCCGAGCACGAACCCGGTGACGAGACCGCCGAGATGCGACTCCCACGAGATCCCGGGTTCGAGGAGCGGGATCGCGGCGTTGAGGGCGACGAGCACGACCACCCCGCCGATGTTGCGGTCGAGCGCCCGGGTGGGGGTGAGCAGCACGCCGACGAGCGCGAAGACCGCCCCCGACGCCCCGACGTGGAGCGCGAACCACGATGTCGGATCGGTCGGGTCGGCGAGCGCGAGCACGCACACCGCGCCACCGATCGCACCGAGGACGTAGACGACGGCGAAGCGCACTCCGCCGATCGCCCGCTCGAGGAACGAGCCGAAGAAGTAGAGGGCGAAGAGGTTGAAGCCGACATGGAGCGGCGAGGGCTGCGAGTGGATGAAGGCGTGGGTGAGGGTGCGCCACGGCTGCTCGGCGGCGAGGGCCGGCATGAAGCCGAAGCGGGCGAGCAGGTCGAGCGGCGGGATGAACTGGAGCAGGTAGACCGCGCCGATGAGGACCATGAAGGTCGCGGTCGCCCGCGGCGGGCGGGCCGAGCGATCGATTCCGCGGGTCCCCGTCTGGCCGACGGATGCGGCCGCCGGGCCCGAGGGCCCGATGGGTGCGGCAGCGCGACCTGAGGGGCCAGCGGGTGCGGCGTCGATACCCGGTGGCGGGTTCTCGCCCTCGCCGCGGGACGGCGGGACCCCGGGCGGCCCGCTCTGCGGCGTGCCGCCCGGGGTCTCCGGGGTGCGGGGGTCGTCCTCTCCGGGCATTCCCCCAGCGGTCATGTGCGGTCCCCTGCGGTCAGGACGCGGGGAGGACCTCGACGGACTCGATGACGACCGGCTCGACCGGGCGGTCGCCGGGGCCGACCTCGACGCCCTCGATCGCGTCGACGACCTTCTTCGAGGCGTCGTCGGCGACCTCGCCGAAGATCGTGTGGTTGCCGTTGAGCCACGGGGTGGGAACGGTCGAGATGAAGAACTGCGAGCCGTTGGTGCCCTTGCCCATGCGCTTGCCGGCGTTCGCCATCGCGAGAAGGTAGGGCTTGTCGAACTGCAGCTCCGGGTGGATCTCGTCGTCGAAGGTGTAGCCCGGGCCGCCGGTGCCGGTGCCGAGCGGGCAGCCGCCCTGGATCATGAACTGGCGGATGATGCGGTGGAACCCGAGGCCGTCGAAGAACGGCCGGGTGACCTTCTGCCCGGTCTGCGGATCGTCGAACTCGCGGGTGCCGGAGGCGAGCTCGGTGAAGTTCGCGACGGTCTTCGGCGCATGGTTGCCGAAGAGGTTGAGAGTCACGTCGCCCTTGGTGGTGTGCAGGATCGCCTGCTGCGTTGCAATCGTCATGCATCCATTGTTCCACGACGCCGCTCCGCCCCCGGACGGATCCCCGTCCCCTGCACGCACCTCGGACGCGATCCTGTGCGAACGCCCAGCCAAAACCTCGGGACCCGAGGTGGCCCGCGTCGGCGGAGGGCCTAGAATGGACGGTGACGACACACGGTGGGCTCTGTCGCCGACTGCGCGCAGAGACCGGCCACCGTACGGATCAACCAACGGCTCCGCCGTATCGGAGGGTGAGATGTTCAAGCGCAAGACCCAGCCCAAGTCCCTCAAGGACGAAGTCGCCGACGTCGTGCACGCTGTGAGCGACGTCGTGCGCCAGGGCTCGGCCAACGCCATCGACGCCGCCGCGCCGCGCCTCCGCGACGCCTCGGTCAAGCTGCAGGACGCGGCCTCCCAGGTCCGCCCGCGGGTGGACCGTATCAACGAGCAGATCCGTCCCCGGATCGAGGAGCTCGGCAAGCAGGGTCGTGCCCAGTACGACCACCTGAGCGCAGAGGGTCTGGCCCGTTTCGACGACGCCAAGCACCGCTTCACCGACGAGATCGCTCCGCAGGCCACCGAGCGTGCCGGCGCCGTCGCCTCGAGCGCGGCCGGTCTCATCGCCGCCGCGCAGACCCCCAAGTTCGTCGACGACCTCGCCGTCCGCGTGACCGGTGACAAGAAGGCGATGAAGAAGGCCCGCAAGGCCCTCAACCGGGCGAGCAAGGACATCGCGAAGAACACCCGGGTGAAGAAGTCGGGCAACGGCTTCGGCATGACGACGGTGTGGATCCTCGCGATCGGCGGCCTCGCCGGCATCGCGTACTACGTCTGGAAGAAGGCCCAGCCGGTCGAGGATCCCTGGTCGACCCCGCTGCCGGCCAACCGTCCGGCCGACGCCCGCCCCGTGGGCTCGGTCCCGGCTTCCCAGCAGGACGCGGTCGGTCCGACCGTGACCGAGACCCCGGTTCCCGCCGCCAAGATCGAGGCGACCGACGACGTCGCCGCGGACCCGGACTCGGCCGACGTCACCACCGACGAGAGCGACGTCCCCCCGGTGGTCTCGGACACCGATCCGAACGCCCCCAAGCACTGAGGCGCTGAGGCGGTGCTGCTGCGGCGGCACTGAGGCGCTGACGCGGCCCCGAGTCGCCGACGCGTCGAGGCCCGCACAGCTCTCGCGCATCAATCCGCACGGATGCCCCACGGTCACCGACCGTGGGGCATCCGTCATTCCTGCCGGGCCGTCGAACACCGCATCCGTCATTCCGGTGGATCCGCCAGGAGCCTCTGCCGCACTCGCCGCGAAGGCCCCCGGGACCCGTAGCTGCCGGCTGGTCGAACACCCGACGGGAACTGCTGGATCCGACGAGAACTGCCGCAGCCTCGAACGACACCCGAAAACTGCTGTAGCACGCGAATCCTGTACAGCTTTCGCGTGCCGCAGCAGTTTCCGCGATCTGTTCGATCGAGACCCGGCTAATAGCCCCAGCCGGTCGATCGATGGCCGACGAGAACTGCTGTGGGGGCACGTGGCATACGAACGCTGCTGTTCCGACCGTGCGCGCGAGTGCCACGCGGAAACTGCGGTGGCCATGAGGGGCTGGCAGATCGGGTGAGCAACAGAAACTGCTGTTGGCGACGGAAACTGTACAGTTTCCGTCGCCAACAGCAGTTTTCGCGTGCGGTTCGGCCGGGCGACCGTCGGGGAACCGGCCGGTGCCTCCCACCCGACCGGGAGTCAGCCGGGGCCGGATGAGTCCGCGAAGCAGTGCGAACCCGCGCGAGGACTCGAGTCAGCCGCCGCGCGAGGACCCGGGTCAGTTCCCGTTGCGGCCTGGCGCGGGTGCGGGGGTCGAGGCCGGGACCGTCCGCGGGGCCGGCGCGGGGGCGCCGGGGTCGACCGCCCGCGCGTAGACGAGGGCCGCGTTGTACACCTTCATGACGTAGTCGAGCGAGTTGTTGTAGCTCAGCACCGCCCGCTCCCAGCCGGCGGTCGATGCGAGGTCGCCCGAGGTGCACAGGTACGAGGCCGCGGTCATCACGGCATCGTCGATGTTGTTGGGGTCCTTCCGCCCGTCGCCGTTGCCGTCGAGACCGTGGCGGTTCCAGCTGTCGGGGATGAACTGCATCGGTCCCACCGCGCGGTCGTACTCGTCGTCGCCGTCGAGACGGCCGTCGTCGGTGTCCGGGATGCTCGCCACCCCCACGCCGTCAAGCTGCGCGCCGACGATCGGGCGGTCGAGATTCCCGTCGGGCTGCACCGACGACCCTTCGTAGCGTCCGTGGTTCGTCTCCACGGAGCCGATCGCGGCGAGGGTGTTCCAGCCCAGCCGGCACGTCTGTCGGTTCTCCGCGGCCCACACCCCGGCGGCGACGTAGGACTGGAGGACCCGCTCGGGGATCCCCGTGCTCCTGGCGATGTCGGCCAGCCACTGCGAGTCGACCTCTCCCGGGGCCGAGGTCTCCCCCGGGGCCGGGGTTGCGCCGGCCGAGGGCGCGGCAACCGACGGTGTGGGCGCGACCGGGGCGGGGGCGACCGGCGGAGGACCGGAGATCCCCTCTTCGGGCGCGGCGACCTGGTCCGGCTGGGTCATCAGCCGTGCCATGAGCGCGGCAGCCGCGACGGCGAGGACGACGGCGAGAGAACCGGCGATGATGACGAAGAGTCTGCTCGAAGAGGACATCGCTCACCTCCTGCTCTCGCGCATGAGGACGACGAGGACGGCGATCCCGAGGAGGGCCGCGAGACCCATCGCCAGTCCGGCGATGATCCACCACTGGTCGCCGAGCACGCCTTCGCCCTGCGGATCCACTGCCTCGGGTCCGGCCTGCGGGTCCGAGCCGGGGTCGGTGTAGTCCATGAGGTCGGTGCCGACGTGCATGCCACCGCATCCGTTGACGAGAGCGCGCAGCATCGGGGATTCCGCGACGGCGGAGTTCTCGTCACCGACGGCGAAGTTGATCTTCGTGGTCACCGGCTCGAGAGCGGTGCCGTCGGCAGCGGCGGCGCTCATCGAGAAGGTCACGGTGTAGTCGCCCGGCCGTTCGAAGGCGAACACGCCGCTGTCGCGCTCTCCCGCCGTCGCCGAGAGCGGCTGCGAGGTGTCGGCGAGGAGGGAACCGCTCGATCGGTCGAGGATCGCGAAGCCGCCGGGTCCCTCGACCCGATCGACGTTCAGCGTGATCTCGCCGCCCACGTCCTCGGCGGGGATCGCTGTAAAGTCCCACCCGAGGTGGGGCACCCCGGTGCGGCCGGTGTCGGTCGACCACACGGAGTCCGTCGCCTCCCCGAGTGCCCCGGCCTCGGTGCTGACGCTGCGGGTCGCGGTGGCGGGCACGACGACGCCGAGGTCGGTGCCGAGGTTCCGCGGTGACCTCCCGCGGTGATCGACGAAGCCGCCGGTGAGCGCGCCGTCGTCGAGCGCGGCGGTGAAGTCGACGCGACCGTCGCGGACCTGCACTGCTCCGCCGACCTCGGCGGGGCAGTGCCGGATCACCGGGGGCGCCTGCTGCACCCGGGTGGCGGGAGTCGTCGAGGTGGGTGTGGGGGTCGGCCGCGAGTCGCGGCGGTCGTCTGCTCCTCCACCCCGGCGATCGCGGTCCCCGGGAGCGGGCATGCCGTCGCGGTCCTCGTCCCCGGAGCCGTCCTCGGGCGGATCGATGCCGGGCTGGTCCTCACCCGGGCCGCCCTCGCCGGGGTCCTCCCCGGGAGGCGGGATGATGATGTCGCCGGGCGGATCGTCGAGGGCGGTGCAGTCGACACCCTCGTCACCGCCGCCCACGTCGAACTCGACGATCTCCGGTTCGACCCGCACCTCGGTGCCGATCTCGGCGGGGTCAACGGTGGTGTGCACGCCCACCGCGACGCAGTAGGTGCCGGACTCCGAGAAGCTCCACGCCGCATGAGCATCCCGGGTGGGCAGCGGGCGCAGGACGGGTGCGGACTGGTCGTCCGCGGTGAACTCGCGTTCGGTGTACCTGGTCGAGTAGAACCAGCCGTCCTCACTGCTCGCATTGCGATAGGTCGCTGTGCTGCCATCCGGTGCGGCGTCGAGGCGGAAGACGACCCGCGCCCAACGCTCGGCCGGCAGATCGTCGTCGGTCATCCCGCCGAGGTCCTGCCCGGTGAGATCGAGACCGGGCACCCGATGAAAGCCGCCGCCCGTCCCGGACTCGGGGATCGTATAGGCGCTGCTCAGAACGTCCCGCGTGGCCGGCGGGAGATCCGCTGGTCCGTAGCCCTGACCCTCCCACTTCGCTGGGGTGGCATCGCAGGGCGCCACCTCTCCGGTGCCGCCGAACACGAGCGTCATGACCGTTCGCGCGGGAGACTCGGAGCCGTCGTTCCCGGCCAGTCCTCCGTCCTGCTCCGCAGTGCCGCGGGATTCGAGGGCGATGCACATGATCCGACCGGTGTCCGCCTGCGGATCCGGCGAGGGCTCGTCGATGTCGGGCTGCTCGGTGCCGGGTTCGTCGGTATTCCCGTCATCGCCGCCGATGTCCGCACCCTCGTCGTCCGAGCCTTCGTCATCCGCTCCGTCCGTGGAACCGGTGTCCTCGGATTCGGGATCGCCGTCGCCGAGCGCCGGGTCCGGCGTCGCAGTCCACTTCGTCGTCAGTGCCTGGTCGACATCGAAGGCCCAGAGGTCGGATTCCTCGTTCTGTCCGATGCTGATGAGCGACGTTCGGTCGTCGTACGGCTCGAGCGGCGGACCACCGCCGACAGACCCGCCGCTGACCTCGAGCTCGCCTCCGGAGATCGCGGTGACGGCGAAGGAATAGGGCTGAGTGCGGGCAAGCGCGTCAGCTGCCCGATCGAGTGCGAGAGAGAACTCAGCGGGATCCGCGAAGGCCTCGATCGGTTCGTCCTCCTCCGGTCCCTCCGTCGGCGGGATCGGCACCGTCGTCGGTGGAACCGGGCCCTCGGGCGGTGGGAGCGGCACGGTGGTCGGCGGGACCGGATCCGGTGACGGCTGTGTCGAGTCGTCCGGGAAGCGGAAGACCGGACGGACGGGAGATTCCGACTCCTCGGTGCGGAGCACGAGATCTCCGCCGCGATACTCGCTGTCGTCGAGGTCGAACCCGGCACCCCTGGGAACACCGTCGTGAGGTGCGACCGGCGCGGCCGCGGGATCGTTGCTCTCCGCCGGATCCTCGGGCGCTCCTTGGACCGGTCCGGCCAGCGAGAACCCGGGCAGGACGAGGGTCGCGGTGAGCGCGCAGGTCGCGGAGAGCGCGACGAAGGGGGACAGGCGTGTCACGGCGCCGGGTGCTCGCTTTCGAAAGGATCGAGGGGAACGGGGCGATCGTCTCAGTCAAGACGATCCGGGTGAGAAGCATCCTAACAGGACGCGACGTCCGTCTGACGTCGGCGTGACGAGTGCTCGGCGGGGTCCTTTGAGCGACGGGTCGGATCGTGACCCGATCCCTCCGGCCGCGGTCCCGTCAGTCCTCCCGCGCCTCGGCGGTCTCCCGGTCGTTCGCCTTCTGCAGCGCGTCGACGAGTTCGTCCTTCGTCATCGTCGAGCGACCGTCGATGTCGAGCCGCTGGGCGAGCGAGTACAGGTGGTCCTTCGAAGCATTCGCGTCGACCCCGCCGGCGGATCCTCCGGTCCCGGGCCCACCTCGTTCGGCGCGCTCGTCCGAGGGCCCGGATTCCTCCTTGGGCTCCCAGTGGTCGCCGACCTTCTCATGCGTGTGCTTGACGGCGGCCCACGCGGTGCGCGCGGCCCGCGATTCGCTGTCGTACTGCTCCTCCGCGGAGTCGAAGGTCTGCGCGAACGTGTCCTGCGCCTTCTGGTCGGAGCGCTCGAGGGTGGACGGGATCTCGGACTTCCTCGCGCGTCCGTCCTTGTTCGTCTTCGGCATGGCGACCTCCATCTCACGCGGGTACGGCGACGACTGGAGCGGCGGCCGCGGGTGGGGCACAGCTCCCGGGCCTCCGACGGCGTCGCCGGGATGAGTACCATGGTGGCACGGAGCACCCGCCCGCAACAGCCCGGGGAGGGCCGATGACCACTCACCCGCCTGCCGGACCCGAGCAGGTCCTCGTAGCCATGGACGAACTCGGCCGCGATCCGTTCCTCTCCGCCGACCAGCGGCGGTTCTCCGACCTCGACCGGCCCCTGCCCATCGGCCACGGGCAGACGAACTCCCAGCCCTCCACCGTCGTCGCGATGATCACCCTGCTCGAGGTGAGCACCGGGCAGCGCATCCTCGACGTCGGGAGCGGCTCGGGCTGGACGACGGCGATCCTCGCGCGGCTCGTCGGAAGCAGCGGGTGCGTCATAGGCTGCGAGCTCGTGCCGGCGCTCCGGGAGTCCGCGGCGGCCGTCCTCGCCGGTCTCGACATGCCGTGGGCCGAGGTGCGGCAGGCCCGCATCGGGACGCTCGGCGCGCCGGTCGACGGGCCCTACGACCGGATCCTCGTCTCCGCCGGCGCCCAGACGCTGCCCCGGACCCTCGTCGAGCAGCTCGCTCCGGACGGAATCATGGTCATCCCCGTCGCCTCCACCATGCTGCGGGTACACCGCACGGCCGCCGGCCCCGTCGACATCACCGAGCACGGCCGGTACTCCTTCGTCCCCCTCATCGACGACTGAGGCCCTCGCCCGGCAGCCGGCCCGTGACTTCCTCCGGAAGTCGACCGGCCCACCAGTCCAGCACCCGACCAACACCTGCCCGGCACCCGGGCAGCCGGGCACCCGCCGGATCCTCACAGGGAGGCTTGAGCGTGCCGCCGTACACTTGCGGCAACGGAAGGAGTCATCGTGGAGACGGATGTCGAACACGCACGACACGCACTGGTCACCGGAGCAACCGGATACGTCGGCAGCCGGATCACCGCCGAGCTGCTCGAGCGCGGATGGCGGGTGCGGACCCTGTCCCGCTCCCGGGAGAAGGCGCTAACCATGCCCTGGGCGGACCGGATCGTCCCGGCGGGTGACACCGCCGGACCAGGAGAGGTCGAGGTGTTCGAGGGCGACGCCGATTCCGCCGAGGACCTCGCCGGCGCGCTCGCCGGCGCCGACGTCGCCTGGTACCTCGTCCACTCGATGGGCACAGGCGCGGACTTCGCCGAGCGCGAGCAGGACATGGCCCGCACCTTCGCCGCCGCAGCCGAACAGCAGGGCGTCGGTCGGATCGTCTACCTCGGCGGCCTCCATCCTGCCGGCGAGGAGCTCTCGGAGCACCTCGCGTCCCGGGTGGCCGTCGGCGACATCCTCCTGAGCTCCCGCGTGCCGACCGCCGCCCTTCAGGCCGGGGTGGTGCTGGGAGCGGGCTCGGCCTCATTCATCATGCTCCGGCATCTGTCCGAGCGGCTGCCCGGTGCGATCGCACCGAACTGGGTCGACAACCGGATCACCCCGATCGGCGTGCGCGACGCCGTGCACTGGCTCGTCGGCGCCGCAGACCTGCCGCCGGAGGTGAATCGGGCCTTCGACATCGGCGGCCCGGACACGATGAGCTATGCGGAGATGATGCGCCGCTACGCCGAGGTCGTCGGTCTGCCGAGGCGTCGCGTCCTCACCGCCCCGGTGACGACTCCGCGCCTGGGCGCACAGTGGATCGGTCTCGTCACGCCCGTGGACGCCGGGCTCGCCGCGCCCCTCATCGGCAGCCTCCTCCACGACACCGTGGTGACCGAGCGCGATCTCGAGAAGCTCCTCGACCCGCCGCCCGGTGGCACCCAGTCCTTCGCCGAGGCGGTGCGCGCGGCAGTCGAGAGGGGCGAGGACGGGCGAGGCCTCGACACCCGGCGGTGGCGGCGGGTGCTGCTCACCTCGGCCGGGGCCGTCGGAGCCTGTGCTGCGGTCGGGACGATTCTCACCGACCCCGACAACGCCTGGTACCGGTCGCTGCGGAAGCCGGACTGGCAGCCGCCGGCGGCGGTGTTCCCCCTCGTGTGGACGCTGCTCTACGCCGACATCGCGGTGATCTCCGCACTCGTCGCGGCCGATGGCCTCGAGGAGGGGAAGCGCAGGACGCTGCGCGGCGACGCGCTCGCCCTCGGAGCCAACCTCGTCCTCAACGCCGGCTGGACCGGGCTGTTCTTCCGCGGGAAGAAGCCGGTGCTCTCCACCGTCGAGGCGGCACTGCTCGCACTGAGCTCGGCCGACCTCGTGCGTCGGGCCGCGCGATCGGCTCCGCAGCGCGGCGTCGCCCTCGCCCCCTACGCCGCATGGACCGGTCTCGCCACCGCGCTGTCCGGCTCGATCGCGCGCCTCAACCGGGGCCGCTGACCCGGGGCCGCTGACCCGGCCCACGTCAGTCCTCGGAGGTCGGCACACCACGCATCCGCGATCCCACTGCGCCGTAGGATCGAGCCATGACGCACTCCACGGCACGGGGCTGGGCCCTGCTCACCGGAGCGATCGCCGCCGAGGTCGTCGCGACCCTCTCCCTCAAGGCCGCTCTCGAGGTCCCCGCGCTGTTCGTCGTCGTCGGGTTCGGATACCTCATGGCATTCGCCCTGCTCACCCTCGTCCTCCGCACCGGCATGGCACTCGGGGTGGCCTACGGGGTGTGGGCGGCAGCCGGGGTGGCACTCACCGCCCTGCTCTCCGCTGTGATCTACGGGGAGCCGCTGACCCCGCTCACGGGGCTCGGCATCGGACTCGTCATCGCCGGGGTGCTGTGCGTCGAGCTCGGGTCGCACGGGGGCCGCAGGGCACCGGTGCGCGATGCGGGTGCGGGCTCCGAGGGCGACGGACTCCCACCCGGCCGGGACGCTGCCGGGCCGGGTCCGCGATCGACCGGGCCCGAGGTCGCCTGATGGCGTGGCTGTTCCTCATCGGTGCGATCATCACCGAGGTCAGCGGCACCCTGGCGCTGCGGATGGCGGCGCGCGGGGGACGGGGCTGGTTCGCGGTCGTCGGCGTGGGCTACGTCCTCGCCTTCACCCTGCTCGCTCTCGCGCTCGGTGCCGGGATGGCGCTCGGCGTGGCCTACGGGATCTGGGCGGCGGCCGGGGTCGCACTTACCGCGCTGCTCGGCAGGCTGCTGTTCGGCGAACCCTTCACCTGGGTCATGGGCGTCGGCGTGGCCCTCATCATGGGCGGGGTGCTCCTCATCGAGGTGGGAGCGCACTGATTTCTGCGGCGGGCAGGGGCGCCCCGGCCGTCAGGCGAGCGATTCGTGACGGCGGTGCCCGCGGCGGCAGAACCGGTGGCCGCAGCACCCGCGGCGGCGGTGCCGATGAGCGCAAAGGGCGATGCGCTCAGGCGTCGTCGACGAGCTCTGCGATCGCGGCCATGATCTGCTCGGTGAGCGCCCGGCGCTGCGGTCCCGCCGGCTGCTGACGGGCCGGGGCGGGGATCGGCTCGCCGAACCGGACGGTGAAGGTCGCCGGCCGGGGGAAGCGCTGCTCGACGGCCATGACGTCCTCGGTGCCCATGATGCCCACGGGGACGATGGTCGCCCCGGTGCGGATCGCGAGCTCGGCCGCCCCCGTCTTCCCGGTGCCGATCGCCCCGGTGCGGGTCCGGGTCCCCTCGGGGTAGATACCGAAGATCTTGCCCTGGCGCAGGATGTCCTCGCCGTCCTCGAGCGCCTTGACCGCATCCGCGGTCGATCCGCGCCTGACCGGGAAGCTGCCCACCGCCTGGAAGAAGGTGCGGGAGGCGAGGCCCTTGGGTCCCTTCCCGGTGAAGTACTCCTCCTTGGCCATGAAGCACACCTGCCGCGGGGAGAGCGCTGACAGGTACACCGAATCGACGAACGAGCGGTGGTTGCTCGCGATGATCACCGGGCCGGTCAGCGGCACGTTCTCCAGACCCGTGACGGTGGGCCGGTGGACCAGGCGGATGGACCGGCGGAAGGCTGCGCGCATCGCCTCGTAGGAGCGTCCGCTGGGCACGGACACCGTGGATTCGGGAGTGGACATGGGAACAGGATAGTGGGCGGCGGGCGCGCGGACCGGGTGGCACGCGGGGCGGTCGGTGCCGGAGCGCGAGGTGCCGGCCGGGATCGTGCCCGGCCGGCGTGCGCTCGTGGTCAGGCGCAGCGCGGGCTCAGACGTACGCGGTGTCGAAGAACGCCCGCTCGAGTCCGACGACGTGGCGCCACACGGCGGTGAGGCGCTCGCGTTCGGCGGGGTCGTCGGGGAACACCCGGTCGAGCTCGTCGACGAGGAACTGCACCCATTCCCGGAAGTCCGGACCGCGGTGGAGCTCGATCCATTCGCGGTGGACGTATCGCTCCGGCATCTCCGCCGTGCGCTCACCCCAGTCGAGGTAGAGCCATTCGGCGATGACGAGGAGGACGAGGAGATGCGGGTAGGACCGGGACCGGGCGGCATCGGTCATGGCGTCGCGGAACGCCGCGGTCGTGGGGGTGAGGGCGGGTGCAGTGCGGTCGGTCTCCGCGACGCCGAGCTCCTCGAATGCCCGCTGGAAATACCCGTCCTCGTCCGCGGCGAGCATCCCGAGCTGGCGGGAGAAGCGGAGCTTCGCGGGCACGCGGTCGGCGAATGCGACGCAGCCCCCGAGCATCGACAGGAATGTGTCGAAGAACTGGTAGTCCTGCACGAGATAGCCGGCGAGCACGCCGTCGTCGAGCGTGCCCGCGAACAGCTCGCGGACGAACCGGTGGTCGACGGCGGTGTCCCAGTCCTCCGCTGCCGACGCGCGCAGGGCGGCGACGGCGCCGCTGGGGTCGACGGTGACGGTGGTGGCGGTGGGATCGGGTGATGACGGGCGGTTGTCGGACATGGTGTCTCCTTTCGCGGATCGGACGCTGACGCCTGCGGCAGCGTGTCGACAGGAGAGGCCCGAGCGGAAGGTGCTGATCGCGGGGGCGGCGGCATCCGCGGGACGAGCGCCGCTGCGTCCGCCCTCGGGCGCGCACGGTGCGGACACCGCGACACGACTTCCTCCGCCGGTACTGACCGGATCAGGTTCGAGGGTCTGCTTCCGCACTCTCAGCGCCCGCGTTCGGCGCTCCCCTGTCGTACGGTTCGATCGTACCCCCGGTCCCGCGGATCCGAGGGAACGGCGAGCTATTGAGTTCGGCCTCGGCTCCTCCTTCGGTCGCTCGCGACCGAAGGAGGAGCCGACAGCTCCGAGCCGATCAACCGCCGTCGGGCAGCGGGGTGAGCACTCCCACGCGCCAGGACCGACCTTCGCGGAGGAGCTGATAGATGAACCTCTCGCGAGGAGCGCCGCCGTATGTCCAGGTGACGTCTGCCCAGATGCTGTGGGATGACGAGGCGATGACCTCGACGACCTGGTCGATCTCCTCGATCCCCGAGTACTGCCCCCAGCTCGCGGAGAAGAAGTCGTGAGTCTGCTGTCGACTGGAGACCGGCACCGTCTGCTCGGGGAAGGCGATGAGCGCCGGCACCGCGTAGAGGTTCGCGATCCGATCGCTGTCGCGGGCGAGCAGCGCCTGGGCGTACTCATCGAAGAAGTCATGGGCGATGGTTTCGATTGAGGTATCCATGACGCTCACGCTAATCGGGTATCCCGTCACGCCGGTGGCGGGATTAGGATTCCGACCATGGAACCGCGAATCCAGCTCGCCGCCCGATCACGCGACGGGCACCTGGCCCTTCGCCGAGTCGAACGCCAGCAGGCGCTGATCGAGCTGCTCGCCGGAGCCGCGCCGACGATGCTGGCGACCACGGAGATCGCGCAGCGGCTCGGTGTCTCCCCCCGAACGGTCGAGCGCGACCTGGAGAGGCTGCGCGACCTCGGAGTCCCCTTCACGGCGCGCCGCGGCCGGGGAGGCGGCTACTCCCTGACGGTGCACGGGGAGCGGCACCACATCACGCTCGACACCGCGGAGATCGCCGCGATCATCTCCAGCCTCGCCATCGTCGGCCCGAACTCCAGTCCGTCTGCCGGATCCGCGCTGGCCTCACTCATCGCGGCACTGCAGCCCGAGGAGATGCCGGGGCAGCAGGGAGCGTCGCGGACGTTCAGAACCGGCACGGAAGCAAAGGTGACCTGAGGTTCCGCAGGGCGGTGGTGACCTGAGGTCGCGCAGGGTGTCACTTGACTGGGGAAGGCAGAAAGTCCCCGATGCTTCCATCGGGGACTTTGAAGCGCCCTGGGTTTCGTTCCGATCCAACTGAAGGAGAATCGGAACATGCCCAAGAAGTACACCCCCGAGCTGCGTGAGCGCGCCGTACGGATGGTCCTCGAACGTCAGGCCGCGCAGGGTGGGCCTCGTTCGCACTCACTCCGAGCCGTGGCACCACAGCTCGGTGTGGGCGAGGAGACCCTGCGGATGTGGTGCAACCGCCACGGCCACGAGGTAGCCCAGGAACAGGTCGGCGAGGACCTGCAGGAGGAGAACAAGCGCCTGAAGCGTGAGCTCGCCGAAGCCCGCCGCGCCAACGAGATCCTCAAAGCCGCCTCGGCTTTTTTCGCATCAGTACCAGAATGAGGGTATCCCGGCGGGGCTGGCTCGTTTATTCGCTGCTTTCGTAGCTTGTCCGCGATGTGCCGTCTCTCCGGGACCCGCGGTGCTGGAAGTGGGCGTGGCCTGATAGGAGCCTGCTGGTTCGACTGCCCAACTGAGGCGTGCCCGTCCGCGTTCGGCACCGCAGCTCGCGCAGTACCGGACTGGGAAGGGGACTGTCATGACTGTCATCGGTATCGACGCTCACAAGGACTGGCACACGCTCGTCGCGGTGGACGAGGTGGGCCGGAGAATCAAGGAGCTCACGGTCGAAGCACGTGCCGGGGGGCATCGAAAGATCTTGACCTGGTTGGAAGGCTTCGAGACCGTCACCGTCGCGGTCGAGGACTGCCGCCACCTGACCCGTCGGCTCGAGGCTGACCTGCTCGAGGCCGGACATCGAGTCGTTCGCGTGCACACCAGGTTGATGGCTGGCATGAGGCGCAGCAGCCGGGAAGGGACTGCTGACGGTTTAGTTGACTCCGGGGTTTATGCCGCCAGAGCGACGGCCTTGTGGTGAACAAGCTCGTATTCAACCGGAGTCAGTTTACCCAAACGCCGTTGCCGACGCTTCCGGTGGTAGGTCCGCTCGACCCAGTGGACGATCGATGTCCGCAACCTCGCTCGCGTGTCCCAACGGCCCCGGTCGAGGACGTTCTTCTGCAACACAGCGAAGAACGATTCCATCGCCGCATTATCACCAGCAGCGCCGACCCGACCCATCGATCCGACTAGCCCGTAACGCCGTAGAACCTGCTGGAACTTACGAGAGCGAAATTGCGACCCGCGATCCGAGTGAACGACACACCCTGCCACGGCTCGCGGTCCGCCACGACGAGCCACAGCGTCATCAATCGCCGCCACAGCCAGACGAGATTTCATCCTCGAATCGATGGCATAACCGACGATTCTGTTGCTGAACACATCCTTGACCGCGCACATATACAGCTTGCCCTCACTGGTGTGATGCTCGGTGATATCGGTCAGCCACAACTCGTTGACTGCCTTTGCTGTGAAGTCGCGTTCGACGAGGTCATCACACACTGGCGGGCCGGGCTTCTTACCGTGCTTCCGGGCTCGTTTGATCGTGTGGGAGAACAGCTCCTGCTGCGAGCACAGCCGCCACACACGACGTTCAGAGGCGCTGTATCCGCACGCCTGGAGCTCATCAGCGATGAACCGGTGCCCGAACTCAGGATCGTCCGTATGAACGTCGTAGGCGGCATTGATCAAGTGCGCCTCCTCGAGTTCCCGGTCAGAGACAGGTTTCGCGCACCACTTGTAGAAACCCTGCTTGGTAAAGCCGAGTACCCGGCAGGCCACTGCCACCGGCACCCCGGCGGCAGCAAGGTCGAGGACCAGCGGGTACATCATTTTGGGTGATGACCACCGAGCTTCAAGTTCGCTTGCGAGAGATACGCTGCAGCCTCGCGGAGGATCTTGTTCTCCCGCTCGAGTTCCCTGATCCGCTTCAGTGCTGCTGCCTGGGCGCGAGACTCCTCGACATCACGAGAGGGCTCGAGTCCGTGCTCACGCAGGCGTGAGTCACGCACCCAGGCCTGGAGAGCTGACTTCGAGATGCCGAGGTCGGCGCAGACCTGCTTCTGGGTCATCCCCTCACCCAGGAGCTCGAGAGCTGATTGCTTGAACTCATCGGTGTAGATCTTTGGCATGACTTCCATCCTTCCTGGAACTTATCCAGTCGTGAAGTCAACTAAACCCTCAGCAGTCCCTAGCCGCGCTCGGCAGCGATGTGGTCCGGGTGCCTCACGGTGCGGTAGCCGCGCTTCTTCAGCAGCCGCTCAGCAGCGTCGAGCAGCTCCTTGCTCGAGGTGCCCAGCGGCGGGCCAAAGCTGGCATACCCCGGCATCCGGGTCAGACGGCGCGGCGCTTTCGGCGGCTCCTGGCGCATCGCCCGGAGATGCTGCCGGGTGCGGGGCAGGATGCAGCCGACCAGCGAGACCATCAGCAGGATGTAGATGCTGGCGAACCATACCGAGGAGTGGACGTCGAACAGCTGGAAGGTGTCGAGGACTTCTCCCCACTGCCCGTTGTCCTCGATGAAGCTTGCCACCCGGGCCGGATCCTGGATGCGCTGGGGCAGCAGGGAAGCCGGGATGATGGCCAGCGCCAGCATGAGCAGCAGGATCAGCGCCGCTCGCATGGTGGTCAGCTGCCGCCACGCCCACCGCAGCAGCCCCACGAACCCGATGTCGGCCGGTGCTGCCTTCGTCGGCGGGGTCGCTCCGGGCGCGCCGGATCCGCTGGTGGAGTCGGACTGCTGCGTCGATGTTGCCGCCCGTTCCTGATGCAACGGCTTCATGGTCACGGTCTCGCTTCGCCCACCGCTGCTTTTTAGGTGAGTTGCAGGTCGGTGATGCAGGTGGCGCCTTCGTCGGTGGTGGTGAAGTCCGAGGCGCCCGTCCGGCCGTCGTAGCTGATCTCGATGGTGCCGTTGATGTCGCTGGGCACCCAGAAGCCGACGAACCCGTTGTCGAAGGTGGCCACCTGCTCGTCGACCACGACGTCCCCAGTAGTGCTGTCGGTGATTTCGACGTCGACGGTTGCGTTGCTGAGCTCACCCTGGCAAGTGGTCAGGCTGTGATAGAAGCAGTCATGTGTCTGCTCGACGTAGGGGGCGATCGACAGATACGACAGGTTCTGCGGCAGGTCCAGGACCACTTCCTGCCTGTTGTCGGTCAGCACCAGCTCATCGGGATAGACCGATGCGATCAGGTCTGCTGGTCTTTCGGCTGTCTCGAGCTGGTCCAGATGATCGATGATCTCGACGGCATCCATGTCGTCGAGGTCGTAAGTGTTAAGGAACTCAGCCTGCGAGCCGGTGCTGGGTGATGGTTCGGAGTCTGCTGCCGGGGCGCATCCTGCCAGCACCAGCGAGAGTGTCGCTGCAGCGATCGCTACTCGTTTCACGTTCATCTCCTTGTCGTTCGGGCGGGTGCCTGAGGGTCAGCATGCGCAGGAGTGAGGACTGCGAATGCGTGGTCTCACTGAGTGGGCGGGGGTGTGTCAGATGATGGTTTCGAAGCCGCCGATCATGCCTTGCAGGCTGTTGACCCATTGGGTCCAGACGCCGCTGACGAGCAGCACGCCGATGATGATGAGCATCGCGCCGCCGATCCTGCTGATCAGGAGGTGGTGGTCTCTGGCCCACTGCAGCCTGCCGGTGCCCTTGACGATGAGTACGGCAACGACGATGAACGGCACGCCCAGTCCGAGGCAGTACATCAGCGTCAGCATGGCACCGCGCCAGATGCCGTCGGTGCCGGTTACCCCGAAGCTGGTCGACAGTGCCAGCACCGCCGCCAATGTGGGGCCCATGCACGGTGCCCAGCTGAGGGCGAAGGTGGCGCCCAGGGCGGGGGCGCCCCACAGCCCGGCGGGTGGACGCTTGGAGATGCGGGCGGTGCGCTGGAACATGCCGATCCCGCCCATGAACACGATGCCGGCGATGATGACGACGACACCCATCACGCGGTTGAGGACATCGGCCCACTGGCTGAGCAAGACACCGGCGAGGCTGAACGCCAGGCCCATCGACACGAAGACCGCGGCGAAGCCGACAATGAACAGGGAAACCCCGATGACGACCCGGCTGATCTTCCGGTCGGTCAACGCGGCGGCACCCAACCCGGTGACGTAGCCGACGTAGCCGGGGACCAGCGGCAGGACGCACGGGGAGAAGAACGAGACCGCCCCGGCCAGGATGGCCACCGGGATCGCCAACAGCATCGGACCGGACAAGGCGGTCTGCGAAAAGGTCTCACCGATGGAGGCTGTGAGTGTCATGCCGGCTCGTCCAGCACGTCGCCGATCAACGCTTTGAGGGTGGACTCGTCCACAGCTCCCATCACCCGCGCCGCCGCCCTGCCCTGGGCGTCCAGGACCACGGTGGACGGGACCGCCTGCGGGGGCAGCACCGCACCGAGTGCTGCCACACCGAGCCCGTCCTGATCGAGCATGGACGGAAACGTCAGATCGAAGGTCCTGGCGAACGCGTCGGCGGCCGGTGCCTCATCGCGAACATTGATGCCCAAGAACTTCACGCCGTCGGCTTGGTATCGCTCGTAGTTGGCCTGCAGTGCGGGGGCTTCCTTGCGGCACGGAGGGCAGGCGGCGTACCACAGGTTTAGCACCACCGGGGCTCCACGCCAGTCGGCAAGGTCGAAGGCAGTGCCGTCGGTGTACTCGCCGGCCAACTCGATCGGCTCACCCCGCTCACCGATGGGCAGTTGGGTGATGACCCCGGCCCCGGAAATATAGCCCTGCTCATTGACCTCCGGCACCTGGTCGGCCAACTCGTCGGCATCGCTGCCGCACCCGGCCAGGCCAAGCGCGAGGAGGACGGTCAACGAGCCTGACCGGCGGATCATCGAACGACGCGACAGAGGTGAGAGCATCCTTCTTCTTCAACTCGCAGGAAAACGACTCCCTCCATTCTGGTCGAGCCGCCACTGGTGAAAGGACCAGGGTTCTTGAAGATTTGACGAAGATTGTCCTGGTGACAGCCCCGCCGAGGTGAGACGGGTTACATTCGAATCAGCGTGCGGCCCGACGGTGCCGTGCGCTGTCTCCCCGGAAGTTCAATTCCCCCGACAGGTCAACGCGGAGGCCAGGATGAGCGAACACAGCGGACATCTGCCAGTCGACGGAGACCGCAAAGCCCTCCGGATCTCCGGGTGGCTGACGGGAGTGTATTTCGTCATCGAGCTGGTCATCGGGCTGTGGTCCGGGTCGGTCGCGGTGATCTCCGATGCCTTCCACACGTTCTCGGCTGTCGGCGGGGTGCTGATCGCGCTGGTCGCCCAGCGTCTGAGCCAGCGCCCCGCCACTGCGCAGGAGACTTTCGGGTGGGCCCGCGCGGAGATCATCGGGGCTTTGTTCAACGGACTCTTCCTCGCCCTGATGGCCGCCTACGTGTTCTACATGGGGGCCATGCGGCTGGCCGATCCGATCGAGCTGCCCACCACGGTGATGCTCTGGGTGGCCGCCGGCGGCATTGTCACCGAGCTCATCGCATTCTGGCTGCTCTACCAACGTCAGAAGACGAACCTGAACATCAAGGGCGCGTTCTGGCACATCCTGCAGACCGTCGTCGGCAGCCTCATCATCATCATCTCCGCGGTGGTCATCCGACTGACAGGCTTCCTCGCGATCGACCCGCTGCTGGGCATGGTCTTCGGCGTGGTGCTGCTGTGGGCATCGTGGACCATCATCCGGTCAGCCCTGAGAATCCTGCTCCAGGGCACCCCCGAACACCTCGACCTGCCGGCAGCGATCGCCGCGCTGGAGGAGATCGACGGGGTTGAGGACGTCCACCACGTGCACGCCTGGACCATCACCTCAGGGCGCACCGTCTTCTCCGCGCACCTGCACGTGGCCAACCCGGCCCAGCATGAGGCCGTGCTGGAACAGGCGACCGACTTGCTCACCGACCGGTTCGACATCTACTTCTCCACGCTGCAGATCGAGCGCACCTGCCCGGCCGAGGCCGCCACGAGCATCGACATCACCAGACCCCCCGAGCGCGGGACAGACCCGGGCATTTGAAGGTTTGACGAAGATTCCGGCCGCAGCGGGCGCTGAGGGCTGTGTGCCACCAGCACTGGGGACAGACTGGGTACATGCGGGCTGAACGAACCGACCACCACCCTGGCGGACGCATCGTCGTCGCCGAGGATGAAAAGCCTCTGGCGCAGATGGTGGCGACCTATCTGAGCCGAGACGGCTTCCACGTCGAGCAGGCACACACCGGAGTCCAGGCGCTCGACAGCGTCAGGGCCGAGGAGCCCGACGTGCTGATCCTCGACCTCGGACTGCCCGGGCTCGACGGAATCGAGGTCTGCCGCCGCGTGCGGGCGATGTCGGAGTGCTACGTGCTGATCCTGACCGCCCGGGGGAGCGAGAACGACAAGCTCCTGGGGCTTGCCGCCGGCGCGGATGACTACATCACCAAACCCTTCAGCGTCCGGGAACTGGTCGCCCGAGTCCACGCCGTGCTCAGGCGTCCCCGCACCGGAAACCCACCCCAGGACTCCGTCCGCGTCGTCGGTGATCTCACCATCGACCTCGCCGGCCACGAGATCCGGCGGGCTGACGCGGTGCTTCCCCTGACACGCACCGAGTTCGACCTGCTGGTCGCCTTGTCTGCAACACCCAACCGCGCGCTCTCCCGCCGGCAGCTCATCGACGCCGTCTGGGACACGTCGTGGGTCGGCGACGAACGGATCGTCGATGTCCACATCGGACACCTGCGGCGCAAGCTCGGTGAAGAGCCCGACGGTGGCGGCCTCATCGAGACCGTCCGCGGCGTCGGATACCGAATGGTGCCCCGATGAGACTGCGCAACTCCGGCTTGGCCGCCCGCCTGTTCGCCACCCAGCTGATCGTGGTGGCGGCAAGCCTGCTCGGAGCGGTGGCAGTCGCCACCCTGGCCGGGCCCCCGCTGTTCCACGAACACCTGGAGCTGGCCGGCATCCCGGGAGGATCCCCGGAACTGTTCCATGTCGAACAGGCCTACCGCGACGCGAACCTGATCACCCTGGCAGTGGCCCTGGGCACCGGTCTGGCCTGCGCGCTCCTGGCCAGCTTCCTGCTCTCCCGCACGATCCGCACCCCGCTGGAACAGCTCACCGCTGCGGCAGCCGAAGTTGCCCATGGCAACTACGACGTGCGCGTTCCGGTGCTCGGCGCCGGCGTCGAGCTCGATTCCCTGGCCCGGGCGTTCAACATGATGGCCGACCAGCTGACACGCACCGAGGAAACGCGGCAGCGCATCCTGTCCGACCTCGCCCACGAGATGAGCACCCCGGTCTCGGTCCTCTCCGTCTACCTCGAGGGGCTGCAGGACGAGGTCGTCGAGTGGAACCCCACCACCGACGCCGTGATGGCCGAACAGCTGGCACGCCTGACACGCCTCGTCGAAGACATCGACGATGTCTCCCGCGCCGAGGAAGGCCGGATCGACCTCGACCCGGCCCCCCTGCCCCTCGCCAACCTGCTCGAAACTTGCGCCGCCGCAGTCCGGGAGAACTATGCGGCCAAGGGAGTGACGCTCACCACCGCGGCCGACGCCGACGTCCTGATCGCCGACCGGCAACGGCTGGCACAAGTCCTCGACAACCTCCTGTCGAACGCCCTGCGCCACACCCCACCGAAGGGAACCGTCTCCCTCACCGCCACCGGCACCAGCGACACCGTGCTCATCCGCGTCACCGACACCGGCGACGGCATGACCGCCGACCAGCTCACCCACATCTTCGAACGCTTCTACCGCGGCGACACCGCCCGCGACCGCGACCACGGCGGCTCCGGCATCGGCCTGACGATCTCCCACGCCCTCATCGCAGCTCACGGCGGCACCCTCACCGCCGCCTCCGCCGGCCCCGGACACGGCTCCGAGTTCACCATCGAACTGCCCCGCACCCCTGGAAAGGCCTACCCGTGAGAACAAACACCTTTACTCACATACCCCCCGGGGGTATAGTCGGGGTTGTTGGAGGCTCTCTCCACCTCTCCGAGCCCACTAGTCAGGAGCACATCATGACCGCATCCTCCCGCCAGCTGCCCCTCGCATCGGCAGGATGTGCCTGCTGCGCACCAGCCGACACCGCCACTACAAACGCAACCGGCAGCAGTGCTGAGCCGGTCTCCACGGTCACGCTCGCAGTGGAGGGGCTGACCTGCCAGGGCTGCGCCTCGCGGGTAACCAACGTCGTGCAAACACTGGATGCGAACGCCCAGGTGGACGTCACGCTGGTGCCCCACGGCCAGTCCACTGTCACGGTGAACAGCAGCGCACCGGTGGACTCTGCGGCGCTGCAATCGGCGCTTTCCGCGGCCGGTTACCCCGCAGCAGAAGCCTGATCGGCTACCCATCCCCGACTGTGAAGGACAACGATGAGCAATCCGGAGCACCACCACCAGCACCACGACGATCACCTCGACGCGGGCAGCCACGGACAGGCGATGCCGCAGGGACACGGGCACTCAGCCCTCGATGAACGCCCGGCACCGGCCCACGGTGGTCATGCCGGGCACGACCATGACGAGCATGCAGGCCATGGGGAGCACGCCGGGCACAGTGTTGCGATGTTCCGGAACCGGTTCTGGGTCAGCCTGATCCTGTCGGTGCCGGTCGTCATCTTCAGCCACATGGTCGCCGACCTGCTCGGCTACCAGGTGCCCGAGTTCTTCGGCTCGGCCTGGATCGCCCCGGTGCTGGGCACCGTCATCTACGTCTACGGCGGCATGCCCTTTCTCAAGGGCGGGCTCAATGAGCTGAAATCACGGCAGCCGGGGATGATGCTGCTGATCGCGATGGCCATCACGGTGGCCTTCGTCGCCTCCTGGGCCACCAGCTTGGGCATCGGCGACTTCATGCTCGACTTCTGGTGGGAGCTGGCGCTGCTGGTCACCATCATGCTGTTGGGGCACTGGCTGGAGATGCGGGCACTCGGTGCGGCATCCGGTGCGCTCGACGCGCTGGCCGAGCTGTTGCCCGACGAGGCGGAGAAGGTCACCGAGTCCGGGATCGTCACCGTCCCGATCGCCGAACTGCAGACGGGTGACACGGTGTTGGTCCGGTCCGGGGCCCGGGTGCCTGCCGACGGCCGCATCATCGACGGGCACGCCGAGTTCGACGAGTCCATGATCACTGGTGAGTCCAAACCCGTCCCGCGTGAGCTCGGTGACAAGATCGTGGCCGGCACCGTCGCCACGGACAACGCGGTGCGTCTAACCGTGGAAGCCACCGGCGGCGAGACTGCCCTGGCCGGCATTCAGCGGATGGTCGCCGACGCGCAGGCATCGTCGTCGCGGGCACAGGCACTGGCCGATCGTGCCGCAGCGCTGCTGTTCTGGTTCGCGTTGGGGGCCGGCATCATCACTGCACTCATCTGGACGCTGCTGGGCGCGCCGGACCAGGCAGTCATCCGCACCGTCACAGTGCTGATCATCGCCTGCCCGCACGCACTCGGACTGGCGATTCCGCTGGTGATCTCTATCTCGACTGAGAAGGCCGCCCGGTCAGGCTTGCTCATCAAGGACCGGCTCGCGCTGGAGCGGATGCGCTCGATCGATATCGTGCTCTTCGACAAGACCGGCACTCTCACGCAGGGCGCGCACGCAGTCACCGGGACCGCCCATGTGTCAGGAATCAGCGAAGGCCGCGTGTTGGCGCTGGCCGCCGCCGCCGAGGCCAACAGCGAACACCCGGTGGCACGTGCGATCACCGCAGCGGCAGCCGAAAACCCGGAAGCGGCCGCGGCGCGCCTGCAGGCCAGCGAGTTCACCGCAGCCGCCGGTCGCGGGGTCCGCGCCGTCGTCGAGGGTTCCGAGATCACCGTGGGCGGGCCCAACATGCTGCGCGACTACGGACTGGAATCCCCAGCCGAGATCGCCGCCGACGTCGCGGAATGGACCCAGCGCGGCGCCAGCGTCCTGCACATCGTCCAGGACCGGACGATAATCGGGGCGGTCGCCCTGGAGGACCAGGTGCGGTCGGAGTCCCGAGCCGCAGTCCACGCCCTGCAGGAACGCGGTGTGAAGGTCGCGCTCATCACCGGCGACGCGCAACAGGTCGCCGACGCCGTCGGCCGCGACCTCGGTATCGATGAGGTGTTCGCCGAGGTGCTCCCGCAGGACAAGGACTCCGCCGTCATCGACCTGCAGAACAGGGGACTGGCGGTGGCGATGGTCGGCGACGGCGTCAATGACGCCCCCGCCCTTGCCCGGGCCGACGTCGGCATCGCGATCGGGGCCGGCACCGACGTGGCGATGGAATCGGCCGGCGTCGTGCTGGCCAGCGACGACCCGCGAGCAGTGCTGTCGATGATCGATCTGTCGCGGGCCAGCTACCGCAAGATGATCCAGAACCTGGTCTGGGCGACCGGCTACAACGTCCTCGCCGTCCCGCTGGCCGCCGGAGTCCTGGCCCCCATCGGGTTCGTGCTCTCCCCGGCCGTCGGCGCGATCCTGATGTCCCTGTCGACGATCATCGTCGCGCTCAACGCCCAGCTGCTGCGCCGCACCGAACTCAACCCGGCATGGCTGGCACCGACCCCCGCCGAGACGTCCCGACCAGAAACCGTCCACCACCAAGGAAAGGTCACATCATGAAGCGCACCCCACTAGCAGTTGCGGCAGCCGTCGCCGGCACGCTGATCCTCTCGGCATGCGCCGGGAACGCCGACCCCGGCAGCACAGGGGCAGATCCCGCCCCTGAGACCTCGGTCGCCACCGACTCGGCTGCCACCGACTCCGCCGGCTCCGGTGAGGAGATCTCCGAGGAGCACAACGACGCCGACGTGATGTTCGCGCAGATGATGATTCCGCACCATCAGCAGGCCGTCGAGATGAGCGAGGTTCTGCTGGCCAAGGACGACATCCCGCAGAACGTCGCCGACTTTGCCCAGGGAGTCATCGACGCGCAGGGGCCTGAGATCGATCGGATGAACGCCATGCTCGAAGCCTGGGGCCAGGAACCCATGGGTGACATGGGCGACATGGGTGGTCACGGCGGTCACGGCGGCATGAGCGGGATGATGAGCGAAGACGACATGCAGCAGCTCGAAGACGCCACCGGCACGGAGGCCGCGAAGCTGTACCTGGAACAGATGACCCGACACCATGAGGGTGCCGTCGAAATGGCCGAACAGCAGGTCACCGACGGGCAGAACCCGCAGGCGAAAGCCCTGGCCGAGCAGGTCATCGAAGACCAGGAAGCAGAGATCCAGGAGATGAAGACGATGCTCGACGAACTCTGACCACCCGGCGACGAGCCCACCGTGGGACACGCGCACCACCTCGAAAGGAATGAGCATGGACACCAAGATCAAAGTCGCGGTGAACGGGTACGGGGTCATCGGCAAACGCGTCGCTGACGCCGTCCGGGCCCAACACGACATGGCACTCATCGGCGTCAGCGACATCACCGCCGATTACCGGGTCGCGGCCGCCGCCGCGCGTGACATCCCCGTCTTCGCCTCCACCTCTGAGGCCCATCAGGAAATGCGTGCCTCCGGGTATGCCGTGGCGGGTGAACTGCCTGACCTGCTCGATCAGGTCGATGTGATCGTGGACAGCACCCCGGCCAAGGTCGGGGCCAGAAACCTCGACCTCTACCGCACGCATGGAGTGAAGTCCGTGTTTCAGGGCGGGGAGAAGCACGATCTCACGGGGCATTCCTTCGTGGCTCATGCCAACTACAGCTCCGCCCGCGGCCGCGACTCCACCCGGGTCGTCTCGTGCAACACCACCGCGACCGTGCGCACCCTCACCGCGCTGAAGAACGTCGGGCTGCTGTCGAAGGCGCGCGGCGTGCTCATCCGGCGGGCGACCGACCCCTGGGAGTCCGACCACTCCGGGATCATGAACACGATCGTCCCCGAGGGACGCATTCCCAGCCACCAGGGACCCGACGCCCAGACGGTGGTTCCCGACCTCGACGTCGTCACCATGGCAGCGAAAGGGGCCCATACCCAGAACCACCTGCACTACTGGACGATCGAGCTCACCCGTCCCGTCGAGAAGGCCGAGGTCCTCGAGGCCTTCCGGACGGTGCCCAGGATCGCCTTCGTCCGGCGCTCCGATGGCATCGTGGCGGTCAACAGCACCGCCGAGCTGATGCAGGACCTCGGCAGGCCCCGCGGGGACATGTACGAGGTCGCAGTCTGGGAAGACATCCTCACCGTGGACGGCACCGAACTGTTCTGCACGTACACGGTCGACAACCAGGCCATCGTGACCCCGGAGAACATCGACGCCATCCGGGCCCTGGCCGGTTCGGTCGAGGACGGTGAAGAATCCATTCACCGCACCGACACAGCGTTGGGGGTCCGCCGCGATTTCGTGAAATCACTAGCCCACGACTGAGTACCAGGACCGACAGAGGCGATGGCTGCCGGAGGTAACGTCCTCCCGGCAGCCATCGCCCTGTCCACCCCGACAAGGTGCGTCAGGTGCGTGATGCAGCCACGATCGACGCAATCGCTCCATCCAGGGCAGCGTCGAACTCTGTATCGCTCTGCCCTGCGGTCAGCCCTTCCGTCAGGGCGCGGGAGAAACTGGCGATCATCCCCGGGTTGCGGGCCAGGCGGGTGTTGGCTTCCGCGCGGGAATAGCCGCCCGACAGCGCCAGCACCCGCACCACCCGCGGATGGTCCACGAACTCACGGTAGTGATCATCACGCTCCGGCAGGGTCAGTTTGAGGATGACCGGCTGATCCTCGCCGAGCCCGTCGAGCTCTTCCCGGATGGCAGTGCGCAACTGGTCCTCGGCCCCGGCCTTGTCGGGGGAGTGGATGTCGACCTCGGGCTCCACAATGGGCACCAACCCAAACCGCAGGATCTGCCGCGCGATGGCGAACTGCTGGGCGACGACGGCATCCAGCCCACCTCCGGGCGCCTTGATGACCGAGCGCATCTTCGTGCCGAACATGCGCTTGCTCACCGCGCGGGTCAGCAGGGCGTCCAGTTCGGGGATGGGCTTCATGACCTGGGCACCGTGGGTCTCCGCTGCCAGTCCCTTGTCGATCTTGAGGAACGGCACGATTCCCTTCACCTCCCACAAGTACTCACCCGTCGGACGCCCGTCGATCTCACGGTCCATCGTGTCTTCGAACAGGATCGAGCCCAGGATGCGCTCACCGTCGAACGCCGGACTGGTGATAATACGAGTGCGCATCCGATGCACCAGATCGAACATCTCCGCCCGGTTGGAATAGGAATCCTCGCTGATCCCGTAGAGCCTCAGCGCCTGCGGCGTGCTGCCCCCGCTCTGATCCAACGCCGCGATGAAACCCGACCCGCTCCTGACCCGGGCGAACATGTCCTGACCCACTCGCGCCCCTTTCGAATCAGCGCCGGGTCTCATATCAGGGCAGGGCCTTCAGCAACGCGGCACACGCCTCTTCGCACCGTCTGCACGCCTCAGCGCAGATGCGGCAGTGATCGTGCATCTGAGCGTGCTTCTCACATTCCTCCGCACATGCCCGGCACACCGTCCGGCACGTCTCCACCAGGGACCGGATGACTTCCGGATTGGTGCCGGTCAACCGCGAGAGCACGTTGCCGGTCGTGATGCAGACGTCCGCGCAATCCAGATCGGCGCGGATGCACGCCGCCAGGTCGGCCACCATCTCTTCGCTCAGACACGCATCGGCACAAGCCGTGCATGTCTGCGCACACTCGAAACACGCCGCGATACAGGCGGCGAGCGTATCCTTATCGACCCCTTGCGCACCCGCAGGGTGGGTCTCAATCATCGAAACTACATGCGACATGGAACTCTCCTTCCATTTCGACCAGGCGCAGCGAATCCGCGCCGTACTGCGACCGTACGTGCGCGTCCCGAACCAGTTGAACCCCGCGAGCCTTGAAGATTTGGTGAAGATCCACCTCGGCAGCCTCCGAGAGTCGAAACACCCTTGACCCGGATACCCCCATCGGGTATACCTGGTGACTGTGATACCCGCTGGGGGTATTCATTGGAGGAGGTCCGGAATGGCTACTATGAGGTTCTCTGTCAGCGGTATGACGTGCGGTCACTGCGAGATGTCGGTGCGGGAAGAAGTCCAGGAGATCACCGGCGTCACCGATGTCGAGGTCTCCCACGAAACCGGACAGCTCGTCGTCACCTCGGAAGCCGGCGTCGACTCCGCGGCGGTCGTCGCGGCGGTCGAGGAGGCCGGCTACCAGGCGGTGCCTGCGTGAGTCCCGGCATCCGCCTGACGCTGTACGCGGCCGTACTGCTGGCGGTCTTCACCGCCGCGTACGGCGCGGGCAGCGCCTTCATCCCCAACTCCCTCGTGGAGTCCTGGATGCAAGACGTTGAGCAGGATCACCACGAGAAGGAAGGTGCCTGATGGCCGTCCAGCCCGCTGACACATCGCTCGCTCGCGGCTCCGAACCGCAGACCGTCGCTGTGGAGCTCGACATCGAGGGCATGACGTGCGCCTCGTGCGCGAACCGGATCGAGCGCAAGCTCAACAAGCTCGACGGCGTCAGCGCCAGCGTCAACTATGCCACCGAGCAGGCCCGGGTCACCGCACCTGCCGGATTCGACCTCCAGCGTCTCCTCACCACGGTGGAGGACGCCGGCTATCAGGCCCAGCTCCCCACGACTGCCGGACCCGCAGACGACGGTGACTCCACTGGAGGGGACCGCAAGGACCGCGAGCTGGAGGTGCTGCGTCAACGACTGCTCGTCAGCGTTGTGTTGGCGGTGCCGGTCATTCTCATCTCGATGATCCCTGCCCTGCAGTTCACCTACTGGCAGTGGCTGTGCCTGACCCTGGCCGCCCCGGTCATCATCTGGGGCGGCTGGCCGTTCCACCGCGCCGCCTGGATCAACCTCCGTCACGGTGCGGCGACGATGGACACCCTGATCTCCGTCGGCACGCTCTCGGCCCTGGCCTGGTCGCTCTACGCATTGTTCTTCGGCACCGCAGGAGAACCCGGCATGACCCACGCCTTCGAGCTGACCGTCGAACCCACCGACGGAGCCTCCAGCATCTACCTCGAAGTCGGTGCCGGCGTGATCATGTTTGTGCTGCTCGGCCGCTACTTCGAAAAGCGCTCCAAGCGTCGGGCCGGTGCGGCGCTGCGTGCCCTGCTCGAACTCGGCGCGAAAGACGTCGGCGTGCTGCGCGACGGCACGGAGGTGCGCATCCCGACCACCGACCTGACCGTCGGGGATGAGTTCGTCGTCCGGCCGGGAGAGAAGATCGCCACCGACGGCGTCGTCGTCTCCGGCAGCTCCGCCGTCGATGAGTCCATGCTCACCGGCGAATCCATGCCCGTCGAGGTCAGCGAGGGTGACACCGTCACCGGCGCAACCGTCAACTCCGGAGGCCGGCTCGTCGTGCGGGCCACCCGCGTCGGGTCAGACACCCAGCTGGCCCAGATGGCCCAACTGGTCGAACAGGCCCAATCCGGCAAGGCCGAGATCCAACGCCTCGCCGATCGCATCTCCGGGGTCTTCGTCCCGATCGCGATCGCCATCGCCGTCGCAACCCTGGGTGCTTGGCTCGGTGCCGGCTTCCCACCCGCAGCAGCCTTCACCGCCGCTGTTGCCGTCCTCATCATCGCCTGCCCCTGCGCCCTGGGACTGGCCACCCCCACCGCGCTGCTGGTCGGCACCGGACGTGGCGCCCAGCTGGGAATCCTCATCAAGGGCCCCGAGGTCCTCGAATCGACCCGCAAGGTCGATACCGTCGTGCTCGACAAGACCGGCACCGTGACCACCGGGTCCATGACCCTGCAGACGGTCCACCCCGCCGCAGGCGTCGCCGCCGAGGAGCTGCTCCGCCTGGCGGGTGCGGCGGAGGCTGGCTCCGAACACCCGATCGCCCGCGCCATCACCCGCGCAGCCACCGAACAGCTCGGCACCCTGCCCGACGTCGAGTCCTTCGCCAATCGCGAGGGCAAGGGGATCCAAGCTGTCATCGACGGTCACCTCGTCGTCGTCGGCCGGACCACCATGCTCGACGACTGGTCCCTGACCCTGCCGAGTGCCCTGGCACACGCGAAAACCGCAGCCGAGGACAAGGGGCACACCGCGGTCGTCGTCGGGTGGGACGGCCACGCCCGAGGCGTGCTGACCGTTGCCGACCAGATCAAGGACACCAGCGCCGAAGCCATCGCCCAATTCCGCGCCCTCGGCCTCACACCCGTGCTGCTGACCGGTGACAACACAACAGTCGCCGACCACGTCGCGTCCCAGGTCGGAATCGAACAGGTCATCGCAGAGGTGCTGCCCGCCGACAAAGTCAGAGTGGTCGCCCAACTGCAAGGAACCGGCCGGGTCGTCGCAATGGTCGGCGACGGCGTCAACGACGCGGCCGCACTGGCCCAGGCCGACCTCGGCCTGGCGATGGGCACCGGCACCGACGTCGCGATCGAAGCCGCCGACATCACCCTGGTCCGGGGAGACCTGCGCTCGGCGGCCGATGCCATCAGACTGGCGCGCAGAACACTCGGCACGATCAAAGGCAACCTCTTCTGGGCCTTCGCCTACAACACCGCCGCGATACCGCTGGCAGCTCTCGGACTGCTCAACCCCATGCTCGCCGGCGCCGCAATGGCCTTCTCCAGCATCTTCGTCGTCAGCAACAGCCTCCGGCTTCGAACCTTCACATCCCAAACCGCGGAAGCGCCAAGCACCACTGCAGTGCCGAGCGACCGCGAGCTGACCACCCAGCAAAACTCACGGAAGACGACGCTCTCATGACACTCCACCATCACCACGACCACTCAGTGTCCCGCGTCAAGTAGTTGGCAGGATTTCCTTGGTTTTGAATGTCGGGGTGGTGGGGTCGGCCAGGCCCAGGTGCACCTCCTTGGGCCGGTTCCATGAGATGGCCTCGTGGGGCCGGAGCTCGTTGTACTCGATCCGGTAGTCCTCGGCCCGCTCGGCGAGCACGATCGCGTCGTCAATCTCGTCCAGGTAGAGCCGTTCGTACTTCAGCGTGCCGAAGCCGCGTTCACGGGACCCGTTCTGCCCCGAGGTCTTCACTCGGGTGCGCACGTGGTGTAGCTCGGGGTGGGCGGCGATGAAGGACTCGAAGCGGAAGAACCGGAACGGCCCGCCGTTGTCCGTCACGATGGTCACCACGGGCAACAGCTCACCGGTCTCGGGATCGACCGGGCAGGCCTCGACCAGCGGGTGACCGAACATGGCCTCGTAGTCGGCCAGGACCAACTCGATCGCGTCGATCGCGTCGTGCTGGTTCCCGGTGGGCGAAACGTGGAAGGGGTGCTCGTACTTGGACCAGTAGTCCCGGCACCCGGCCAGCCGCCAGGTCCCTCCGGTGGTGGTCTCGAACTCGCTGAAGTCCAGCTGCCAGACTTGGTTCGGGCCTGAGGGCTCGGTGGCGAACGCGGCCTTGCGCCGCTCGGCCAGCTTCCGTCGCTCCCGTTGGTACTGCGCGGGCAGAATCAGCCCCTCGTCGCGCAGGATCCGCAGCACGGTCGCCTCGGAAACCACATGCCCGTCGTGGCGGACCATCGCCCAGATCTTCCGATGCCCCCACGCCGGATGGGCCAGCGCGTGCTTGACCACCAGTTCCCTGGCGGCCTGCCGTCCCGGTTGCGGCCACGGTCCCTTCACCGCCGTCCCGGTGCGGGCCTTGGCCTGCCAGCGGCGCCAGGTCCGCTCGAGCATGTCGAAGAGCTGGCAGAACCGCGCGGTCGACACGCCCGCTTCCACGCGGATCACCTCGAGGTCCTCGAAGGGCCCAACCGGCCCTCCGCGGACTTCTTCCACACCCTGGCCTCCAGGTGTGCCTCGCCCAAGGCCTCGGTCAGCTCGGCGACCTCGGCCTCCAGCTGTTCCTCTCGGGAGGATGGTCCGGACCTGCCGGCCACCAGGGCGGTCTTGCCGGCTTCCAGGAACTCGGCCTTCCACCGTCCGATGGACTGCTCACTGACTTTCTCCTTGCGTGCCGCTTCGGCGATGGACATCTCGCCGGCCAGCACGCTCAGCACTATCCGGGTCTTCTTCTCCGCCGGAATCGAGGGTGGTCTACCCATGTCTGACTCTCCTTCGGGACCTACATAACGGCCCTGCCACTAAGTCTGACGCGCGACAGCACGACCACGACGGCCCCCGCCAGCACCTCGCCACCGCACTACGGCTGCTGGCCGACTGCGCCACCATGTACGAGCGCACCGACGACCACGGGAAACGCCTCGCCAACCAAGCCTTCTACCAACGCATCCTCATCACCGAAGACGAAAAAGCGGCGATCCAGCTCAACGAGCCGTTCGCCGCCCTCACACCCAACGATGTCAGGTGTTCTAGTACGTCTGATCTGGTGGAGGTAAGGGGACTCGAACCCCTAACCCCCTGCTTGCAAAGCAGGTGCGCTACCAATTGCGCCATACCCCCGAGAGCGGTTCCCTCACACCTCGTCGGTGTACTGGGACCAGTTCTGATGAGCGCGCTGACGTCTGCTCCGGAATCCGAGGAGGACTCCGGCCGCTGCGGACAGCACTCCCGTCAGGGTCAACCACTTCTTCACACCGTCTCCGTCCGGTCGTGGTTCCGTGGGCCTAAGAGGACTTGAACCTCTGACCTCTTCGTTATCAGCGAAGCGCTCTAACCGCCTGAGCTATAGGCCCGTATCGGGATGAACCGAAAATCCACTATAGCCACAACCCCGGCGCGAACCAAATCGCGCGCCGGCCGGCGGCGATGGCGACCGATGCGGCGGCTGCGAGGGATGCGACCGAAGCGACGCTGACGTTTCGATCCCGGTCGATCATGCGCGCATTTCCGTACTCGATCGAAACCTCAGTGCGGACGTGGCACCTCGGCGCGGGAAGAGCACTCCGGTTCCTCAGGCGCGTCGGCGCCGAGCCGGTAACAGGCACCTCGGCACCGGGCACAGCACCGCAGCGCGGACGTGGCACCCGCACCGCACCTCGGCGCGGGAACGGCACCTCGGTCGGCGCGTGTACCGCTTCCCAGGCCCGAGGCGCCTCGGCCACGGCCCCTTGAAACAGCAAAATCCTGCGGATCCGTTCTCCTTGGTGTCAAGGGGTTGTTGCAACGAGGTGTTCGTTCAGGGCTTGAGCTGGGGTTTTCCATTTCAGAGTCTTGCGGGGGCGGGCATTGAGCTCGGCGGCGACAGCATCGAGCTCGGCCTGGCTGATAGCCCGGAAGTCCGTGGTCGAGCGGGGGAAGTACTGCCGCAGCAGCCCGTTGGTGTTCTCGTTCGTCCCACGCTGCCAGGGCGCATGCGGGTCACAGAAATACACCTCGCAATCGGTAGCGATCCGGAAGTCAGCCACGGCAGACATCTCCGCTCCCTGGTCCCAGGTCAACGATGCCCGTAGGTGTTCCGGCAGCTGTCCCATCAACTCGATGAGGACCCGGATCACCTCCTGACTGACCCGCGAGGACGGCAGACTGCCGAGCATCACGAACCGGGTGGAACGTTCCACCAGCGTGATGATCGCCGAGGACCCCCGCGCCCCGAGCACGAGATCGCCTTCCCAGTGCCCGGGCACCGCCCGATCAGCGGCCTCAGCCGGGCGGGAAGAGATGGTGAAGTCCACCGTCCAGGGCTTCGCCCCGCGCCCGGCCTTGGCTTCCCGGGACTGCGACCGGCGCTGACCGCGACCGGTACGCAGCGCGACCTGCCGGGCGAGTTCCTGACGCATCCCGCCCCTGGCCTGGTAATAGATCGCTTGGTAGATCGTTTCGTGGGACACGTGATTCTCCGGCTGCTGGGGATACTGCGTCCTCAGCCAAGCACTGATCTGCTGCGGCGACCACCGGCAGCGCAGCTTCTCGGCCACCACGTGCCACAGCGCGGGGTAGGGTTTGCCCCAACCGGGACGCAGCTTCATCGCGCGTGGTCGGCGTGCGCGTTTCAGCGCCCGTCGGTGGGCATGGGCGTGTGAGTACACCCACCGATATGCCCCGCCCCAGCCCGGTGCGCCGGCACGCGATCCCCGCGGATGCCGGGAACCGGCACCCGCGAGGCTGTTGCCCCGGTAGGCGTTGTTGCGTGCGACCTCACGCCATACCGTGGACCGGTCCCGGCCGATCCGAGCAGCGATCTGCGGGAAGGACAATCCCTGCCCGAAGAGCACCTCGATCTGCGCACGTTCCGTCACTGTCAATCTGGGTCCAGGCACCTCGATCACCCACGATCATCAAAGCCATCCCCGCCACTCAGGGACACCGTTGCAACAACCGTATGAAACCACCCTCAGGAACCGCAGGAAATTGCTGTCTGGGGAGGGTCAGTCGTCGGTGAGGGTGAGGTGGAACCCGCCGACGATCGACGAACCGATGTTGTAGAGGAACGCGAAGAGCGTCGACAGGGCCGTCATGAGGACGATGTTGACGAGCGCGAGGATCACGGAGAACGACAGCACGCGGCCGAGGCTGAACAGGCCGAGCAGCTGGTCCGCCCCCTCGGTGCCGGCGACCTCGGAAAGGGTGGACTGCAGACCCTGGAGGGTGCCGGTCGCCTGAAGAACGAGCCACAGCACGACGGCGGCGATGACAGTCGCGATGCCGATCGCCACCGACAGCAGGAACGCCATCTTCATGACCGACCAGGGGTCGAGCTTCGCGACGGTGAGCCGCACGGTGCGCGGACCCTTGCGCTTCGACTTGCCGCCCATCTTCACGCCTCCCGAGGAGGCGCGGACCGGGGAATCGGCGTCGCCGTCCCCGCCGGACGACAGGGGCGAGCGCTGCGTTCCGGAACCGGCTGCCGCGCCAGCGGCACCGGCGCCCGCGCGAGCGGCGCCGGAACCGGAGGCGCCGGCTGGAGCGTCATCCATCACCGCGGTCGGGGCCGAGCCGGTCTGCCGGCCGGCGAGTGAACCGGCCGGTGCTCCCGAGGGGCTGCGGTCGGCCGGGCCGGACACGGGCGGAGCGTCGACCCGGGTCGCGGGGCCGGCGGACTGCGCACCGGCGGGACCGGAGCCCACCGGCGATCCGGCGCCGGCATCGGTCGCGCGGGGCTTGCCGCCGCCGGCCGACAGCCGCGTCGAACCCGAGGACGTGCGGATCACCTTGCCGGGCTTCTGATCGTTGTCGCTCACTGCTCGTCTTCACTTTCCGTCGCAGTCGATGCCGGATCGCTCGGGTCGAGCGCATCCACGGCCGCTTCCACGGTGGCGTCGTCGACCGGCGTCTGGGCTTCATCCTCCACGGCCTGCTCCGGGCCACGGGTTACGGCAATGATACGGTCGTTCTTCCCTGGCTTGGCAAACACCACGCCCATGGTGTTGCGACCCTTGGCCGGCACCTCGTCGATCGAGGACCGCACGACCTTGCCGCGCTCCATGACGACGAGCACCTCCTCGCCGTCGGACACGATGAGCCCGCCCACGAGGTCGCCGCGCTGCTCGGTGATCTTCGCGACCTTGATCCCGTAGCCCCCTCGGCCCTGGATCCGGTACTCGTCGATCGGGGTGCGCTTGGCGAACCCGGCCTCGGTGACGACGAAGACGTAGGTGTCCTCGGTCATGACGTCCATGGTGAGCAGGGTGTCATCGTCCTTGAACTTCATCCCGGTGACGCCCGAGGTGGCTCGTCCGGTGGCGCGGATCGTCTCGTCGCCGGCGGTGAAGCGGATCGACATGCCCTTGCGGGACACGAGGAGCAGGTGGTCCTCGGCGCCGACGAGGCGCGCGGACACGAGCTCGTCGGGTGAGCCGTCGGCCATCTCGCGGAGGTTGATCGCGATGACGCCGCCGGTGCGGTTCGAGTCGTACTCGCTCAGCCGGGTCTTCTTGACGAGTCCGCTCCGGGTGGCGAGGACGAGGTAGTCGGCCGCCTCGTAGTCCCGGATCGAGAGCACCTGGGCGATCGTCTCGCCCGGCTGAAGAGCAAGGAGGTTCGCGACGTGCTGACCCTTGGCGTCCCGGGACCCCTCGGGCAGCTCGTACGCCTTGGCCCGGTAGACCCGGCCGGTGTTGGTGAAGAACAGCAGCCAGTTGTGGGTCGAGGTGACGAAGAAGTGGTCGACCACATCGTCGCCCCGCAGGCGGGCTCCGGTGATCCCCTTGCCCCCGCGGTGCTGGGCGCGGTAGAGCGCGGACTGGGTGCGCTTGGCGTACCCGCCGCGGGTGATCGTCACGACGACCTCCTCCTCGGGGATGAGGTCCTCCATGGACACGTCGCCGTCGAATCCGGCGAGGATCCGGGTGCGGCGGTCGTCGCCGTACCGGTCGACGACCTCGGAGAGCTCGGCGGACACGATCTCGCGCTGCTTCGCCGGCGTCTCGAGGATGTGGTTGTACTCCGCGATGAGCTGCTCGATCTTCGCGGCCTCCTCCTCGATCTTGAGGCGCTCGAGGGCGGCGAGGCGGCGGAGCTGGAGGTCGAGGATCGCATTGGCCTGGATCTCGTCGACCTCGAGCAGCTCCATGAGTCCGGTGCGCGCCTCGTCCGAGGACGGCGAGCGGCGGATGAGGGCGATGACCTCGTCGAGCGCGTTGAGGGCCTTGAGGTAGCCGCGCAGGATGTGCGCCCGCTCCTCCGCCTTCCGCAGACGGTAGCGGGTGCGGCGCACGATGACGTCGATCTGGTGCTTGACCCACAGCCGGAGGAACGCGTCGAGGCTCAGCGTGCGCGGCACGTTGTCGACGAGCGCGAGCATGTTCGCGGAGAAGTTGTCCTGGAGCTGCGTGTGCTTGTAGAGGTTGTTGAGCACGACCTTCGCCACCGCGTCGCGCTTGAGCACGATGACGAGGCGCTGGCCGGTGCGGCCGGAGGACTCGTCGCGCATGTCGGCGATGCCGGCGACCTTGCCGTCCTTGGCGTAGGAGGCGATCTTCGCCGCGAGGGTGTCCGGGTTGACCATGTAGGGCAGCTCGGTGACGACGAGGCAGGTGCGGCCCTGGATCTCCTCGACCTCGACGACCGCGCGCTGGGTGATCGACCCGCGGCCGGTGCGGTACGTGTCCTCGATGCCGCTGCGGCCGAGGATCGTCGCTCCGCCCGGGAAGTCCGGGCCCTTGATGATCCCGAGCAGGGCCTCGAGCGCCTCGGCGTTCGTCGCCTCGGGGTTCTGGAGCAGCCACTGGGCGCCGGCGGCGACCTCGCGGAGGTTGTGCGGGGGGATGTTCGTCGCCATGCCGACCGCGATGCCGGCCGAGCCGTTGACGAGGAGGTTGGGGAACCGGCTCGGCAGGTAGACCGGCTCCTGGTTCTTCCCGTCGTAGTTGTCCTGGAAGTCGACGGTTTCCTCTTCGATGTCGCGGACCATCTCCATGGCCAGCGGCGCCATCTTGCACTCGGTGTACCGCGGGGCGGCCGCGCCGTCGTTGCCGGCCGAGCCGAAGTTCCCCTGGCCGGAGATCAGCGGATAGCGCATCGCCCACGGCTGGACGAGGCGGACCATCGCGTCGTAGATCGCGGAGTCGCCGTGGGGGTGGTACTGGCCCATGACATCGCCGACCACGCGCGAGCACTTGTTGAAGGACCGCTCCGGGCGGTACCCCCCGTCGTACATCGCGTAGAGCACGCGTCGGTGCACCGGCTTGAGCCCGTCGCGCACGTCGGGGAGCGCACGCCCGACGATGACGCTCATCGCGTAGTCGAGGTACGAGCGCTGCATCTCGAGATTGAGATCGACCTGCTCGACGCGGTTGCCCTCGGGCGGGAGCGCGGAATCGGTGTGCTGGGTGTTCTCGATGTCGTCGGCCACGTGCCTTCTTACCTCGTGTTCGGAGCTGATCGGTGTGTATCAGCGAATATCGTGAATGTCCTAGATCGTCGTATCGATCGCTGTCGAACGGGTCGCCCGCCTCAGATGTCGAGGAAGCGGACGTCCTTCGCGTTCTCCTGGATGAACCGGCGCCGGGATTCGACGTCCTCGCCCATGAGGATGGTGAAGATCTCCTCCGCGCGGGCGGCGTCGTCGAGCGTCACCTGCTTGAGCAGGCGATGGTCGGGGTTCATCGTCGTGTCCCACAGCTCCGAGTAGTTCATCTCGCCGAGGCCCTTGTACCGCTGGATCGCCATGTCCTTGGGCAGGCGCTTGCCGGCGGCCCGGCCCTCGGTGAGCAGCGCATCGCGCTCCCGGTCCGAGTACGCGTAGTCGTGGGGCGCATTGCTCCACTTGAGGCGGTAGAGCGGCGGGGTCGCGAGATACACGTACCCGTGCTCGACGAGCGGCTTCATATAGCGGAAGATCAGCGTGAGCAGCAGGGTGGCGATGTGCTGTCCGTCGACGTCGGCATCGGCCATGAGCACGATCTTGTGATAGCGGAGCTTCGAGATGTCGAAGTCCTCGCCGATCCCGGTGCCGAAGGCGGTGATGAGCGACTGGATCTCCTGGTTGCCGAGCGCCCGATCGAGCCGGGCCTTCTCGACGTTGAGGATCTTGCCGCGCAGCGGGAGGATCGCCTGGTGGATCGCGTCGCGACCCTGCACGGCGGAGCCGCCGGCGGAATCGCCCTCGACGATGAAGATCTCCGAGAGCGAGGGGTCCTTCGACTGGCAGTCGCGGAGCTTGCCCGGCATGCCCGAGGACTCGAGCAGGCCCTTGCGGCGGGTCGCCTCGCGCGCCTTGCGGGCGGCGAGCCGCGCCTGCGAGGCCTGGATCGCCTTGCGGACGACCTCCTTGGCCTGGTTCGGATTCGACTCCATCCAGTGGCCGAGCTCGTCGCGCACCACGCGCTGCACGAAGGTCTTGGCCTCCGAGTTGCCGAGCTTCGTCTTCGTCTGACCCTCGAACTGCGGCTCGCCGAGCTTGATGCTCAGCACCGCGGTGAGCCCCTCGCGGACGTCGTCGCCGGTGAGGTTCGAGTCCTTCTCGCGGAGGAGCTTCTGCTCGCGGGCATAGGAGTTGAGCAGCGAGGTCAGGGCGGTGCGGAAGCCCTCCTCGTGGGTGCCGCCCTCATGGGTGTTGATGGTGTTCGCGTAGGTGTGGACGGACTCGTTGTAGGCCGTCGTCCACTGCATGGCGACCTCGAGCGCGATCGTCTGCTCGGTGTCCTCGGACTCGAAGGCGATGATCTCGTCGTTGACGAGGTCGGACTTCTTCGCGGAGTTGAGGTAGGCGACGTAGTCGAGCAGCCCGTTCTCGTAGAGGTAGGTGACCTCGCGCGGCTTCCACTCCGCGGTCTCCTCCGCCTCGAGCTGGACGTCGTCGTCGTCGACCTGCTCGACGCGCTCGTCGCGGAGCGAGATCTTCAGTCCCTTGTTGAGGAAGGCCATCTGCTGGAACCGCGCACGGAGCACCTCGAAGGTGAACTCCGTGGTGTCGAAGATCTCGTCGTCGGGCCAGAAGGTGATCATCGTGCCCGTGCGGTCGGTGGCCTCGCCCTTGACGATCTCGCCGGTGGGCACACCGCGGCGGTAGTCCTGGCGCCACACGAAGCCGTCGCGGTGGATCTCCGCGTCGAGGCGGACCGAGAGCGCGTTGACGACCGAGGAGCCGACGCCGTGCAGACCGCCGGACACCGCGTATCCGCCGCCGCCGAACTTGCCGCCGGCGTGGAGGATGGTGAGGACGACCTGGAGGGTCGGGATGCCCTCAGTCGGGTGGATGGCCACCGGGATGCCGCGGCCGTCGTCGACGACCCGCACACCGCCGTCGGCGAGCACGGTGACCTCGATATGGCTGCAGAAGCCGGCGAGGGCCTCGTCGACGGAGTTGTCGACGATCTCGTACACGAGGTGGTGGAGGCCGCGCTCCGAGGTCGAACCGATATACATACCGGGCCGCTTGCGCACCGCCTCCAGACCTTCGAGGACGGTGATGTCACCCGCGTCGTACTGCTGGTTCTCCTCGGCAGCCATGGATCTCCTTGTCGTCGGTCAGAATCTCCCTCGATTCTACCCCGGACCCGGCTCGAATCCTGCCCTGGCAGACCCGGAAAGGCCGCGAATCCGCATTTTCACGCCGCCGACCGTACCCCGACTCGTCTCCCGGGGTGCTGGTGCCGTGTGAGCGGTTCTCGCAATTCCCGGAACGCCGCTGCCGCGACAGCCGTGTCAGGCGCCGGCGACCACGCGCCACAGCACCCAGCCGGACGCCGCGAGACCGGCGAGGACGACGATCCACATGAGGACGATCCAGGCCCCGGCGGGAACCCCGGTCTCCCGCCGCAGGATCTGCGCATCGCTCGCCTCGGTCCGACCGCGCGCGTGCCTGCGGGAGAGGTTCGCGAGTGCGCGCACCGCCCCGCACACGAGGAACAGCCCGATCCCCACGACCGCGCTCGTGAGCCAGGGATCGGGTGCTGCCCACAGCAGGCCCAGGAGGATCGCCCCGGTGAGCGGCACCGCGAACCAGGCGAGCGCACCGCGCATGAAGATCAGCGAGAGCACGAGGACGACGACGCACACCGCCAGCACGGTCGCTGCCCGGCCGAGCACCCCGCCGAGCACGAGGCCGGCACCGAGCACGGCCGGTGCGGGATACCCCCAGAACGTCGTCCACGGGACCGACGCGGCCCGCCCGTGCGAGGTCGTCAGGCCCGCGTGGTCCCCCGACAGGCGGATCGTCACCGCCCGCCGGCCGGTGAGCAGACCGGCGAATCCGTGTCCGAGCTCGTGGACGATCGTCACGGCGATCCCGGTGAATCGCCACACCGCCCCGGGGACGACGAGGACGAGGGCGACCACGAGCGCTGCGAGGACGAGGACGAGCGGGGCACCGGGCAGAGCGGTGGGATCCGCTGCGCGGTCGAGCAGATCGAGGGGTTCGGTGACCATCAGCGCCTCATCCGTAGGTGTCCCGCGGTCCGCGACCGGCGACGCTGCGGCGGCCGCGCTTCCACGAGCGCTGCGCGGGCCCGAGGACGGTGAGGTCCTCGACGACCCGGGCGCCGAGCTCGCGCTCGAACCGGTCGAGCAGCAGGGAGGTCATGATCCGCAGCTGCGTGGCCCAGGTCGTCGACGAGGCGCGGACGACGAGGACGGGCGGTTCGAACTTCTCGACCGTGCAGTGCGCAGCGACGTCGGGGCCGACGAGCTCAGGCCAGCGACCGATCACCGCGCCGACGTTGAGCGAGGTAGCCCAGCCGTGGTCGCGGGTGATGCGTGACAGACCGGCGCCGAGCGGCTGGGGATCGCGCGGATCGGCCTTCGCTCCGGAGTACACCGGTTCGACGGTGCCGCCGCTCACCCGGGTCGAGCGGAAGAACGGCCGGAAGTCCGAGTCGGCCATCCGCCGCACGCGGTCGAGCGCCTCGAGCGCAGCCGCCGGCGCCGCGGTGAGGTCCCCGGGGTCGATGCTCATGGTGCGGTGACCTCGGTGAGATCGACGACCCGGCCCTCGAGGTTCTCCGGGATGTCCGCGCCGACCGCCGCGGTGATGAGCACCTGCTCGGCCTGGCCGACCCGCGCGGCGAGCCGACGGCGACGGCCAGTGTCGAGCTCGGCGAAGACGTCGTCGAGCACGAGCACCGGCTGATCCTCCCGCCCCTCGGACCCGCCGGCGAGGAGCTCCCAGCCGGCGAGCCGCAGCGCGAGTGCGAGCGACCAGCTCTCCCCGTGCGATGCGTAGCCCTTCGCCGGCATCGTGCCGATCGTCAGCTGCACCTCGTCGCGCTGCGGGCCGATGAGCGTGAGTCCGCGCTCGATCTCCGGGCGGCGCCGATCGCGGAGTCCGGTGACGATGACCGCCTGGGCCTCCTCGGGGGTGGTGACCTGTGCGTAATCGAGGCGCGAGGCGTAGTCGACGGCGGCCTGCCGGCGTTCGCTGCGGGCCTCGGCGGCGACGTACGCGAAGCTCTCGGCCAGCGGCTCGCGGAGGTCGGCGAGGAGCTCGCGACGACCGATGACGAGCTGCCCGGCGGCCTCGGCGAACGCCTGGTCCCAGATGTCGAGGGTCGCCTCGAGGGCGGGATCCGGGGTCGCCCGCAGGCTCTTGAGCAGGGCGTTGCGCTGCCGCAGGGCCCGCTCGACGTCGGCGATGACGCCGCTCATCCGGGGCTGGCGGGCGACGAGCAGGGTGTCGAGGTAGTCCCGGCGGTCGGCCGGCTCCCCTTTGACGAGACCGAGGTCCTCGGGGGCGAAGACGACGCTCGGCAGCAGCCCCAGGACCTCGCGGGTGCGGACGGCCCGGCGGTTGATGCGCGCCCGGTTGGCGCCACGGGCTTTGATCGTCACCTCGACGGTGACCTGGCGCTCCCCGCGGTGGGCGAGAGCGGACACGGTGGCCTCGGGACGCTCGTGACGGACGAGCGGAGCGTCCTGGGACACGCGGTGCGAGCGGAGACCCGACAGATAGCCCACGGCCTCGACGAGGTTGGTCTTGCCCCACCCGTTGGGGGCGGCGAAGGCGGTGACCCCCGATTCCAGCTCGAGATCGAGTGATCCGTACGAGCGGAAGTCACGCAGCGAGAGCCGGGATACCCACATCAGAATCTGATGATGGGCATCAGGAGGTAGCGGTACGAGGGGTCGTAGTCACCGTCGATCTCCTGCTGACCGGAGATCACGACGGGCTTCTTCGGTTCGGTCATGGAGAACCGGACGAACGGGGTGTCGATCGCCGCGAGGCCCTCGGAGATGAAGCCCGGGTTGAAGCCGGTGGTGATGTCCTCGCCGGAGATCTCGACCGGGAGCGATTCGCTCGCCTGGGCGTCGTCGCCGGCGCCGGCGCGCAGGGTGAGTGCCCCGTCGGCGAACTCGAACTTGATCGGGGTGTTGCGCTCGGCGACGAGGGCGACGCGGCGGACCGCCTCGCGCAGCGCTGCGGTCTCGAGGACTGCGTGGATCGGCACGTCCTTGGGGAACAGGGAGCGGACCTTGGGGTAGTCGCCCTCGACGAGGAGCGAGGTGGTGACCCGGCCGCTCGACGAGAATGCGAGCATGTCCTTGCCGCCGGACTCCGCGAGCGCGATCTCGACGTCGCCGCCCATCGCCTTGGCGGCATCGGACAGGGTCCGGCCGCGGACGAGCGCGGTGGCGGAGATGTCGGGGGTGCGCGGGTTCCAGCGGAACTCCCGCACCGCGAGCCGGTAGCGGTCGGTGGCGAGCAGCGTGACGGTGTCGCCCTCGATCTCGACGCGGACGCTCGTGAGGATCGGCAGCGTCTCGTCGCGCGAGGTCGCGATGCTCACCTGGGAGACCGCGTGGCTGAACTCGCCGGCCGACACGACGCCGGAGGTGTCCGGCACCGCGGGAAGCGCCGGGTACTCCTCGACCGGCATCGTCATGAGCGAGAACCGCGAGGACCCGCAGGTGAGGTCGACCTTGTTGCCGTTGCGCTCGAGGGTGACGGGCTGGTTGGGCAGCGCCTTGGCGATGTCGGCGAGCAGTCGGCCGGACACGAGGAGGGTGCCGGCAATCTCGACCTCGGCGGCGATCTCGACGCGGGAGGACACCTCGTAGTCGAAGACGGAGAGCTCGACCGATCCGGTGGCGTCAGCGGTGATGAGGATGCCGGTGAGGACGGGGACGGCCGGCCGCTGCGGGAGGCTCTTCGTTGCCCAGGTGACAGCTTCGGCGAGGACATCGCGCTCGACTCTGAACTTCACGGCCCCGGCGGATTCGGCGTTCACGGCACTCCTGTGGTTGAGGTCTCGCATGCGCGGCAGCGCGGTCTTGGCGAGTTGAAACTCTACACTCAGCCCCCCGGCGTGGCGAATTGGAATCACCCCGGTGGATGTGCTTCAGCGACCCTCCGCACACAGCGCGTCAGAGCCTCCTGCGAACCGTTCGAATCGTATCCCGTGAGCACTCCGCCGGACCATCGAGGTCCGTCCGGGCGCAGCCGGGGCAGCACCGCGATGAGCGGTGCGGAGGAGATGTCTTGGGTGAATGGGCAGTCGTAGTACCAGCACGTGTGGAAACTGTGGAACTACATCGATGTCATCGAGCATTCATCGGCGGGAGCGGCTCCGGCACCCGGTGGACGACGTGTGGACCCCGCTGTGCGCAGGAGAGCGCGCCTGTGAATCACACCGGTGTGGTTACACAGCCATCCACCGGCGGCGTGGTCTCCGTGCACGTCTCCGTACCCAGGATCAGGGGGTCTGCCCACAGGGTTGTCCACAGCTGTGAACAGTCCGGATCACAGCCGATGCTGTTGTTTGATGCGGTTTGTGAGCTCGGTGACCTGGGTGTAGAGCGCTCTCCGCTCGGCCATCTGTGTTCGAATCTTCTTGTTCGCGTGCATGACCGTCGTGTGGTCGCGCCCGCCGAACTCCTGTCCGATCTTCGGCAGGGAGAGGTCGGTGAGCTCGCGGCACAGGTACATCGCGATCTGGCGCGCGGTGGTGAGCGTGCGCGAGCGGCTCGCGCCGCACAGGTCGTCGAGGGTGAGGCCGAAGTACGCAGCCGTCTGCCCCATGATGTCCGTGGCGGTGATCTCCGGGGTGTCCTCGTGGGTGATGAAGTCCTTGAGCACGGTCTCGGCGAGTCCGACCTCGATCGCCTGATCGTTGAGGTTGGCGAAGGCGGAGACGCGGATGAGCGCACCCTCGAGCTCCCGGATGTTCGACGAGATCCGGGAGGCGATGTACTCGAGCACGTCGTCGGGAACGGCGAGACCCTCGCCGGCGGCCTTGTTCCGCAGGATCGCGAACCGGGTCTCGAGGTCGGGCGGCTGCACGTCGGTGAGGAGCCCCCATTCGAAGCGGGAGCGGAGGCGCTCCTCGAACCCCTTGAGCATCTTGGGCGGCTGGTCGGAGGTGATGACGACCTGCTTGTGCTCGTTGTGCAGGGCGTTGAAGGTGTGGAAGAACTCCTCGACGGTGGCGTCCTTGCCCTGGAGGAACTGGATGTCGTCGATCATGAGGATGTCGACCTCGCGGTAGCGGCGCTGGAACGCCGGCCGCAGCGAGCTCGAGGTCGAGGCGCCGATGGTGTTGATGAAGTCGTTGACGAACTCCTCGCTCGAGACGTAGCGGACCCGGATGTTCGGGTAGAGCTGCGCGGCGTAGTGGCCGATCGCGTGGAGGAGGTGGGTCTTGCCGAGCCCGGAGTCGCCGTAGATGAAGAGCGGGTTGTACGCCTTTGCCGGCGATTCGGCGACGGCGAAGGCCGCTGCATGGGCGAAGCGGTTCGAGGCGCCGATGACGAAGGTGTCGAAGGTGTACTTCGCGTTGAGCTGGGACACCCCGCTCGGATCGTCGGCGGGCGTGGGCGCGGCGCCGGCCGGGGCCGAGGCGGCGGCGGGTCGGGCGACCGGTGCCGGAGCCTCGGGTGTGGGGGAGGAGGTGGGAGCGGGTTCGGCCGCCGAGGGGTCGCTCGCCGGTGCGGGGACTGCGGGGATCCCCGGCGCGGGGGTGGCCTCGGCGGCATCCTGCGGCAGCGGAACGGGGACGTCGAGGGCGGGGTCGACGGCGATCGCGAAGGTGACGTCGTGGCCGAGCGCCGCGGAGAACTCGCGGGCGAGCGGCTCCCGGAGGTGGGTCTCGAGGGTCGTCCGGGTGAGCTCGTTGCGCACCGAGAGGACGACGAGCTGCCCTTCGACGAGCGCTTTCGGCACGGCGAGGGTGAGGAACCCCTTCTGGTGGGCGGTGATGCTCGCATCGTTGAGCAGATTCGACAGGACGACCTGCCAGATCTCCTGCAGGTCGTCGGCCCGGCTCGTCGTGCTCACTGCTGCTCCGTTCCCGTCTCCCCCAGGACTGTGGACAAAGGGGGTGTCGCTTCCACATAGTTTTCCACACAATGTGGAGAGAGACCGCAACTGGCCCGGATTCATCCACATCGGTGGAGAAAGGTGTGGAAAGCACACCGATGTGATTTGTGGATCGGGGTGTTCATGGCCTGTGTGCGATGACCGGCGAGTGAATGGCGACCGGCCCGGCGATGAACAGCGATCGGTGTCCGGCGAACGATGCCGGACGCATGACGTCGGGTGGACGGGACCTCGGGGTGGGTGGCACACGGGCCGGAGAACGATCCGGCCCGACCGGACTCCACGACGCCTGGAGCGGACTCCGCTGCACGCGGACCGGACGCCGTTGCACCCGGACCGGACGCCCCTACACGATGTGCGCGTCGGATCCCCGGTTTGACCGTGTTTCGGCGTGCCGTCTAAACTGGGGTGTCCTGTGTTGCGGGCCCCTTCCGAGTTGCGAGCGACTTCCCCACGGCCAACAGCGACAGGAGTGCACGGCCCAGAGCGGTCCACCTGAGCGTGGCCGACGATCGCAGATCCGTGCTGCCCGGCACCAGCAACGACAGATTATCGGAGAACCGAAGTGAGCAAGCGTACTTTCCAGCCCAACACCCGCAAGCGCGCCAAGACCCACGGCTTCCGTCTGCGCATGCGGACGCGCGCCGGTCGCGCCATCCTGGCCTCGCGTCGCCGCAAGGGACGCCGCGCGCTGTCCGCCTGATCGTGCTTCCGGGGAGGAACCGGATCCATCAGGGCGACGACTTCCGCCGCGTCTTCCGCACCGGACGGAAATCCGGGACGAAGCACCTGGTGATTTATTTCCTGCCGACAGCTGATGAATCCCACGCCCCGCGCGTGGGATTCGTCGTCTCCAGAGCAGTGGGCAATGCCGTGACCCGGAACCGCGTCAAGCGCCGGCTGCGGGCCATCATGCACTCCCGGCTCCCCGGTCTCGCCGCCGGGGACATGGTCGTCATCCGTGCGCTGCCGGCCGCTGCCGGCGCGGACTTCGCCGGCCTCGAGCAGTCGGTCGGCCGGGCCTTCGAACGGCTCGCCCGGTGAGGCACGGCGAGGACACCCCGTCGTCCCTGCCGGCTCGCCCCTCGGGGCGCTGGGCAGCGGTGCTCCACGGCGCACGCATCGCTCCGCGGATGCCCTTCGTGTGGTTCATGCGGCTGTATCGGCTGCTCATCTCACCCCTGTACGGTGACGTGTGCCGGTACTACCCGAGCTGTTCGAAGTACGCGCTCGACGCCTTCGAGGCGCAGGGTGCGGTGCGGGGACTCGGTCTGACGGCGTGGCGGGTGCTGCGCTGCAATCCGTTCTCCCCGGGCGGCGTCGACTACGCTCCGGGGTCGCTCATGGAGCACCGGAGCCGGGAGATCGAGGCCGGGCGCAGAAGTGGCACAATGTATCGAGACCTCAACACGGACGACCGCGCCGATCCGCGGCCAAGGAGAGACTGAATGTCATGGATTGACAATCTGCTTCTGCCCCTGCAGTGGGTGGTCGCGTGGATCCTCGCAATATTCCACCAGGTGTTCACCAGCCTGGGCATGAACGCCGACAGCGGCTGGACCTGGGTCCTGTCGATCGCCGGTCTCACCGTGGTGATCCGCGGCGTCCTCATCCCGCTCTTCGTCTACCAGATCAAGGCGCAGCGCAAGATGCAGCTGATCCAGCCGGACATCCAGCGGCTGCAGGCGAAGTACAAGGGCAAGAAGGATCAGTTCTCCCGGCAGGCCATGGCCGAGGAGCAGATGGCGCTGTTCAAGAAGCACGGAACGAATCCGTGGGCATCCTGCCTGCCGCTGCTCGTCCAGCTGCCGATCTTCTTCTCCCTCTTCCGCGTCATCAACAACACCCACGGCGTCGCCGTGGGTGATCTGCCGCCGATCGGCGGGATGACCCAGGCGCTCGCCCAGTCGGCGGACTCCGCGACGATCTTCTCCATCCCGCTGCAGGCGACCTTCCTGTCCGACGGGATCGGCGTCAAGGCCCTGACGGCCGTCCTCATCATCATCATGGGTGTCACGCAGTTCATCACCCAGAAGCAGATGATGACGAAGAACATGTCCGAAGCCGCGATGAACAACCCGTTCATGCAGCAGCAGAAGATGCTCCTCTACATCATGCCGGTGGTGTTCGCCGTCGGCGGCATCTACTTCCCGCTCGGTGTGCTCGTCTACTGGCTCGTGTCGAACACCTGGACGATGGTCCAGCAGTTCGTCGTCATCCGGAACATGCCGGCGCCGGGATCGAAGGCCGAGAAGGAGCTCATGGAGCGGCGGGCGAAGAAGGGCAAGTCCCCGCTGCCCGGATCGAAGCCGATCGAGATGACCCCGGAGCCCGAGGCGCCCGCCGGAGGCCAGCGCCAGCAGCCGGTGAGCAAGGCCCGCCAGAAGAAAAAGAAGAAGAAGTAAGAGGTTCGGAGAGCGATGACCGAGAACACCCAGCCCGATCCGGTGACCAGCGCCGAGGCCGCACCCGTGGACGCGGATGCGACCACCGCGGAGAACGCCGCCGAGGACACCCGGCCCACCCGCGCGCAGATGCTCGAGGAGGAGGGGGAGATCGCGGCGGACTACCTCGAGGAGCTCCTCGACATCGCTGACGTCGACGGTGACATCGACATCGACGTCGCCGACGGTCGAGCCGAGGTCGCCATCGTGTGCGAGGACGAGGACTCCAATCTGTCCACCCTCGTCGGGCGCGACGGCGCGGTCCTCACCGCCCTCCAGGAGCTCACGCGCCTCGCCGTGCAGACGAGCACCGGCCAGCGCTCGTGGCTCATGCTCGACATCGACGGGTACCGGGATCGTCGCAAGGACGACCTGCGGGCCCTGGCGGATCGCGCCATCGAGAAGGTCAACGAGTCCGGAGAGCCGTACACGTGCCGCCCGATGAACTCCTTCGAGCGCAAGGTCGTCCACGACCAGGCTGCGAAGGCAGGCCTCCGCTCGGAATCCGAGGGCGAGGGCGATCGCAGGCACGTGGTCATCCACGCGCAGTGATCCGATGATGATGAGTGCGGTCGAGCGGGAGCCGGCCTACGCCGCCGAAGTGTTCGGCGACAGGATCGCGGCCGCTCGCCGCTATGCCGAGCATCTTGCGACCACCGGGGTGGAATGGGGCCTCATCGGTCCGCGGGAGCTGCCCCGGCTCTGGACCCGCCACATCCTCAACTGTGCGGTCGTCGCCGAGCTCATCACCCCGGACGACGTCGTCGGGGATGTGGGATCGGGAGCGGGACTCCCGGGCATCCCCTTGGCGCTCGCTCAGCCGAACGCTCGCTACGTCCTCGTCGAGCCGATGGAGAGACGCGTCGACTGGCTGCAGATCGTTGTGGACGACCTCGGGCTCGAGAACGTCCGGATCGTGCGCGCACGGGTGGAGGATCTCGTCGACGACGAGATCTTCACCGCAGTCACCGCACGTGCAGTGAAGTCGCTCGCGGTCCTCGTCGAGTGGTGCGCTCCGGTGCTCGGGCCGGGCGGCCGAATCCTTGCGCTCAAGGGCGCGTCCGTGGACGCGGAGATCGACAAGGCGAAGAAGCAGATCCGGCGAGCGCGCCTGAGCGAAGCAGTCGTCCACGAACTCGGTGTCGGGGCGCTCGAGACGCCGACGCGGGTGGTGGAGCTCCGGCGGCACTGAGTCCGGTCGGCAGACGACCGGCACGCGGTGCGGACCGGGGTAATAATCGAACATAAATAGTACACCGGGCATCGGTCGATGCGTACCCGCCGCGTACCCGCCGTGCATGTTTCACGTGAAACGGTGTGACGGACTCGCTAGACTTCACGGGTACACACTTCCCAGGGACGGAGCATGCACGATGCCGATCATGGATGAGTCGACTCCCCTCGGGGCAGAGATCGCGCGCGACAACCGCCGCGCGCAGAGGCTCGAGGCGACCACCTTTCCGCGTCCAGACGTGACGCGGATCTTCACGATCGCGAATCAGAAGGGCGGGGTCGGGAAGACGACGAGCGCGGTCAACATCGCAGCGGCGCTGTCGGTCCAGGGTCTGCGGGTCCTCGTCATCGACATCGATCCGCAGGGCAACGCGAGCACCGCATTGGGGATCGAGCACTCGACCGACGTCAACAGCATCTACGACGTGCTCATCGATGACCTGCCGATGGCGGACGCCGTTGCCCAGTGCCCCGACCTCGAGAACCTCGTCTGTGTTCCCGCGACGATCGATCTCGCGGGCGCGGAGATCGAGCTCGTGTCACTCGTCGCGCGAGAGCAGAGGCTCCAGAAGGCCCTGACGACCTACCTCGCCGAGCGCGAGGATGCCGGCGACCGCGTCGACTACGTCATCATCGATTGTCCCCCGAGCCTGGGGCTTCTCACCGTCAACGCATTCGTCGCCGCTCGGGAGGTGCTCATCCCGATCCAGTGCGAGTACTACGCTCTCGAGGGTCTGAGCCAGCTGCTCAAGAACATCCAGCTCATCCAGAAGCACCTCAATCCCGAGCTGCAGGTGAGCACGATCCTGCTGACAATGTTCGACGGGCGGACGAACCTCAGCTCGCAGGTCGCCGAAGATGTGCGCGCCCACTTCCCCCGACAGGTCCTCGATGTCGCCATCCCCCGGTCGGTGAGGATCTCTGAGGCGCCGAGCTACAGGCAGACCGTCATCACCTATGAACCGAACTCGTCGGGTGCGCTGTCGTACCGCGAGGCAGCGGAACAGATCTCAATGCGAGGAGTGAAGAAGAATGGCTGAACGTCGACGCGGCCTGGGTCGTGGACTCGGAGCGCTGATCCCGGATGTAGTGACCGAAGAGCGGCCGATCGATGTGTTCTTCCCCTCTCAGGAGGGTTCTGGGGATGTTTCACGTGAAACGTCGGAGGAACGCTCCTCGAAGGACCCCGCCGTGTCGATGCGCCGGGCTCGCACCGATAAGAAGGCAAAGCCGGGAACCAAGCGTTCCTCGTCGACGACCAAGGCCGGGGCGGCGAAGGATTCCGGCAGTGCTGCGGGAGATGTCGCGACAGGCAAGACAGTGAAGACAGTCGAGAAATCGTCTCCCACCGAGCAGACGGTGTCGGCCTCGCGCACCACGACGACGCCGGCGCGTGACGTCGCTGACCGATCGGCAGCCAGCGAATCAGCTTCGCGCGGGGACGACGTTTCACGTGAAACATCGTTGGAGTCGGTTCCCGGGACTGCGTTCGGACTCCTCCCCGTCGAATCCATCAGCGCGAATCCTCGCCAGCCCCGCGCGATCTTCGATGAGGATGCTCTCGATGAGCTCGTCCATTCGATCCGTGAGGTCGGTGTCCTGCAGCCCGTGGTCGTGCGGCTCGTCGACGCCGAAGCACCTCGTTATGAGCTCATCATGGGCGAACGGCGACTCCGTGCATCGCGTGAGGCTGGTCTCGAGACCGTTCCGGCGATCATTCGACAGGTCGACGACGTCGATCTGCTCCGTGATGCCCTGCTGGAGAACCTGCACCGGGCCGATCTCAATCCGCTTGAAGAGGCGGCTGCGTATCAGCAGCTGCTCGACGACTTCCAGTGCACCCAGGAGGAGCTGTCGACCCGTATCGGCAGATCGCGTCCGCAGATCACCAACACGCTGCGCCTTCTCAAGCTCCCGCCCCTCGTGCAGCGCCGGGTTGCCGCCGGCGTGATCTCTCAGGGTCACGCCCGGGCGATCCTCGGTCTCGTCGACGCCGCGGCGATGGAGGTGCTCGCACAACGGGTTGTCGCGGAAGGCCTGTCCGTACGCGCGACGGAAGAGGCTGTGGTCCTCCTCAACCGGGGTGATCGGGTGAATGTTTCACGTGAAACGCCCGCACTGGACCCGGAACTCTCCGGCTTGGCTCGTTCTCTCGGGGATCAGCTGGATACTCGGGTGCGTATCACCATGGGTAAGCGGAAGGGCAGGATCAGCGTCGACTTCGCGAATGAGGACGATCTCACGCGCATCCTCGGGGTTCTGGGACTTTCGCCCTCGTCGGACGGGAACACGTCGGATAATCCCTGATAGCGTCACGCGTGTACCAAGGGCCCACCACTTCATGTGGTGGGCCCTTGAGTAATCAGCAGCGCGAGCTTGGCGCGGCCAGTGGCTTGTGGCGGGTTCGACGGCTCATCCGCCCCGGCAGGTTGAGTATGCGGCTCGGTATGGAGCATTCCGGGGCGGATGACCATCTGCCACCGTTGTCGAGCGATGATCGGTGCCCGCAGGAGAGTTCGGGTGCCCAATACCCAATACTCGACACCCAGTGCCTGGTGCCCAATGCCATGACCCAACGCTCAGAGCCCGGTGCCCTCGGGTAGGCGATCGTCTCAGCGACCCTATTGAGTTTTCGGTAGGAGTTGAGAACGCCACGAGTCGGTTTCACGTGAAACATCGCCCCGATCGTCACCTAACGTCAGAGTTCAGGATGGGCGCCGCCAGGGCGGAAGCGGGATCGCACGACCCGAGCATGATCGCTCCATGGCTCGCGTCTTCTGATAACGGGGAAGTTTGCTCGCCAGGTCGGAGAACAGCCGTTGGATGACCTGCGATCGTCCGCTCGCCGTCGCCTGCAGGAGTTCATCCAGATTGCAGGACGTCTCTTGGATCGCGGGTGACACTCGGCTTTCGGGTGACACCGTTGCGGTGAGAGCATCGTTCGGGCTCCACTGTGCTGAGGAACCGGGAGGGCGCCCTGGGTGTCACTTTCCAAGGAGCCATCCGTAGTGGCGTAACCACGCTCCGGCGATACGCAGGGAAAGGCGATGGGTGCCCTTCAAGGATAGGCGGATCGGCGGCACACCACAGGGTACGTACCTTGTCTCACCTGGGACGAGTCAGCGCAGAGACGAATTTGCGCGTGCTTCAGAGCTGTGCGCGAACCGCTGCCAGATCGAGCGTTCCCGTCGGCGGATCGACCTCATCGCGGAGGTAGAGTCGCTGCACCGACACCGCGATCGATTCGGCCACGGCGTCCCGGACGTCCGCGTTCTCGAGAGCCGCGCGATCGGATTCGTTGCTGATGTAGCCGGGCATGACGTGGATCTTCGGTGACCGGACTGCGCGGAGCGATTCCCAGGTGCGGGGGTGCGTGCGGCAGTCGAGGAACTCGGTGCGGGCGCACATCTCCTTCTGCGCGAGGTCGGCGAGGGCTCTGCCCACGGGCGAGGCGACGGACCCGTCGTCCGCCCTGCCGAAGTAGTAGGTCGCTGCACCCTGAGCGTTCCGGTTTCGTTGGCTGTCGATGTTGATGGTGATGATGGCGGAGGCGCCGAGCTCGTCGCCGAGCGACCCGCGGCCGTGCTCACCGGAGAGGAAGACGGTCGCCGCGCCGAGCGCGGAGAGCCGTCCTTCGAGACGACGGGCGATGTCGGTGGCGTACGCGCTCGCGAGCTCCCGGTTCTCAGGGGTGTAGTGCGTGCGGAAGAAGTCGGTGGAGGAGGTGTCGGCTTCGATGACGATGACCCGGCCGGCCAGCGACGGACCGGAGGCGGTCACGCGTGCGCGCTCCTGGAGGGCGAAGACGTTGCCGACGCTCTGATCGCGGTGGACGGCGCGCAGCCCGGCGAGGGTCGTGGGGCCGGCGATGCCGTCGGGGCGGAGGCCGAGGCCGGTCTGGGCCTCGCGGACCGCGGCGTCGGTGGCCTCGGCGAAGACGTAGTCGACGCGGTGGGTGTAGATGCCGAGCCGGCTCAGCGCCTTCTGGAGCTCGGCGACGTCATCTCCGACGAGGGGGCGCACGGGGTCGAAGCGGAGCACGCGATCGCCCAGGCGGTGGCGTGCGAGTTCGATCTGACTGAAGGTCTCCGGTCCGAGCAGCCCGTCGCACAGCAATCCCCGGTCCTGCTGGAACCTGCGGACCACGGAATCGAACTGGTGATCGAATTCCGGGGAACGTTCGTCTCCGACCGCATATCCCAGGCGCGACAGCTGGGCTTTGGTCGCCAGCAGGATGTCGCTGCGGTCCCCTTCGGAGAGGGAGGGGAAGCGTGAGGTCGGAGTCATCGTTCTCGCAATTGTCGGCAGGGTAGGAATGGGCAAGGCGCCTGTTGAGTTTACAACAGGCGCCCTGCCGACGGCTGGAAGCGGAAGCTCAGCCCGTGAACTCGGCGAGCTCCTGGAGCAGCGCGGGCTTCGGGCGGGCGCCGATGATCGTCTTGGCGACCTCGCCGTCCTTGAAGACGTAGAGGGCGGGAATCGAGGTGATCCCGTACTTCGCGGCGGTCTCCATGTTCTCGTCGGTGTTGACCTTGACGACCGTGAGCGAGTCGGCCTGCTCCTCGGCGATCTCGTCGACGATCGGGGACACCATGCGGCACGGGCCGCACCAGGGCGCCCAGAAGTCCACGAGGACGGGCTTATCGGACTGCAGGACCTCGGCGTCGAACGTGGCGTCGGTGACTTCCTTGGACATTGCGGTTCTCCTTAATCGTTGAGCGAGGCGAGGTAGTGCTCGGCGTCGGTGGCTGCCACGCAGCCGGAGCCGGCGGCCGTGATCGCCTGACGGTAGACGGGATCGATGACGTCGCCGGCGGCGAAGACGCCGGGAACGGTGGTGCGGGAGCTGCGTCCGTCGACGGCGAGGTACCCGTCGGGACGGATCTCGAGAGCGTCCTTGAACAGATCGGTCCGCGGATCGGATCCGATCGCGACGAAGAGGCCGGTGACGGGCAGTTCGCTCGTCTCGCCGGTGGCCGTGCTCCGGACGGTGAGCCCGGTAAGGCCGGTGTCGCCGTGGATCTCCGCGACCTCCGCGTCGAGGAGGAACTCGAGCTTCGGGTCGGACTTCGCACGGTCCTGCATCGCCTGCGAGGCGCGAAGCTCCTGGCGCCGATGGATGAGAGTGACCTTCGAGGCGAAGCGGGTGAGGAAGGTCGCCTCCTCGAGGGCGGAATCGCCGCCTCCGACGACCGCGATGTGCTGGTCCTTGAAGAAGAAGCCGTCGCAGGTCGCGCACCAGCTCACGCCGTGGCCGGACAGCGCCTTCTCGTTCGGCAGGCCGAGCTCGCGATACGCCGATCCGGTGGCGAGGATGACCGCCTGGGCGGTGTACTCGCTGCCCAGCGCGGTGGTGATGCCATGGGCTCCCGGCTCGAACCGGATCTCGGAGACGTCGTCGTAGACGACCTGAGCACCGAAGCGCTCGGCCTGCTCGCGCATGTTCTCCATGAGTTCGGGTCCCTGGATGCCCGTGGGGAACCCGGGGAAGTTCTCGACATCGGTGGTGTTCATGAGTTCGCCGCCGGCGGTGACCGAGCCGGCGATGACCACGGGCGAGAGATTCGCGCGCGCGGCGTAGATGGCCGCGGTGTAGCCGGCGGGGCCGGAGCCGATGATGACGAGCGGGTGTTCGGTCATGGATTCTCCTAGGGCGTCCGGCATCGGGCCGGGCGCGGACGGACTCCCGGCGGGAGCCGAGGTGCGAAGTGGGCGACGTACTCACAACAGACCGGTGGGTACGGTTTATTCCGCATGCTCCCCACGCGAATGCGGGCAGAGCACCGAAGGATCAGGAGACCTCGACCTCACTGATCCGGGCGCGGAATCCCCCCGAGTCGGAGGGGAGCTCGGTGATCCAGACGAAGACGTGCGTTCCGGTCGCGGGTTCGTCCAGCTCGATGGTGCCGGAGCCGTCGGGCAGTTCGTCGGTGGCCACGGTCTCCGCCTCCTCCGGGTCGTCGGAGTCGCCGACGCGGATCTCGATGGTTCCGCCCGGGGTGCCGGAGATCAGGGTGATGGCTGACACGGCGGCCTCCTCCTCGAGTTCGAGGCCCAGGCCGAGGCCCGTCTTGAGGTTGCCGAACTCGGCCGAGTTGTAGCGATCGGTCTCCCACGTCCCGGAGACGTCGGGAAGGACCTTCTCCGCATCGTCGTCGTTCTCACTGCCGTCGCCCTCGGGGTCGAGCGCCTCGACCGAGGCGATCACCGGTGCCGGTGCCTCGTCCTCGGTGGGGGCCGGGGAGGCCTCGGTGGGCTCGCTCGTCGGCTGCGGTGTCTCCTCCGCCGTCGGCGAGGACCCGGGTCGCACGAACAGTCCGATGATGAGGCCGATGGCGACGAGCACGGCGAGCACTCCGACGACGAGTGGCAGGATCCGGCGCGAACCGCCGGAACCGGATGTGCCCGTCCCGGACGCGCCCGTGCCGGGTGAGGTCGACTGCGCGCGATCGGTGCGATCGGGAGTGCCGTCCGCGGTGGGCCGGCTCGCGCCGGCTGCGGCAGCGGCGACCGCTCCTGCTGCGGCGGCGGTGCCGGCGGACCGCTTCGTCCCGGAGCCCTGGCGAGCACCACCGTGCGCGGTGCTCGGGGAACCTCCGTCCTTCGAGGATCCGCCGCCGCCCGGCCGAGTTCCCGAAGCCGTCGCCCCGTCGCTCGCACCGCGGCCCGACAGCTGTGCGTCCTCAGGGTCCGTACCCTTCTGACGTTCAGTTTCAGAGAAGTTGAAGGGCTGGGTCGGTCCTGGATCGAAAGGGTCCGAACCCTGCTCTGACTCTTTGAGCGAGCCCGAATCGGAGAGATCGTGTCCGAGATCGCCGGGCGCGGATGCGGTCGCCGCAGGTGCGGCGGATGTGCCCCGGAGCTTCTCGACGGTCTCCGCCTGCAGCCGGCGCTCGCGCTCGAAGTCGGCGCGCTGACGCGCGAGCTCCTCCTCCCGAGTGGTGAACATCCCGCCGAGGAACCACGAGCCGTCGTCCTCCTCGCCGGGTTCCGCATCGTGCCGGGCGTCGTCGTGCCGATCGAGCTCGATGACCTGGGTGTCCTCGGAATCGGTCCACAGATCGTCGCGGTTGAGGATCGGTGCCGTGAGGTTCTCGTCGTGCTCGCGGGAGGCGTACTCGGAATACGTGGAGAAGGTGTCCTCGGGCTGCCATTCGCGGGTGTCCCCGATGGCGCGGTCCACGGAATCGACGGACACGGGGAAGGTCGTCGCGCGGCGCATCTGCATGTGCTCGTCGAACGGCGAGGCTTCGCTCCCGGCGACGCCCGCCGCGAGGCCCGAGGTGCCGGGACGGGACATACCGATGCGCTTGAGGGCGGCTTGGAGCTGCTGCGGAGTGGCGCGGCGGGTCGGTGCGGCCTCCTCGGCGTCCTCCTGCGGGCCGGGAGCCGGCGTGCGGCTGGGGCGGACCCCGGCGCCGCCGTCGCGGGCGGCAGCTGCTGCGGGCGGATGGGCTGCCGGGCCCGAGGGGATGCTTCCGGCCTCGGCGGTCCGCGCAGCGCCGGCTCCGGCGACGGCAGCTCCGCCCACACCTGCGCCCGCCGCGCCGGCGGTCGTGCTCGGCGCTGCGCTGGGGGTGCGGGGTGCCGCGGTGCTCGGTCGACGGCGGTCGTGCTCGGCGCTGCGCTGGGGGTGCGGGGTGCCGCGGTGCTCGGTGCTGCGGGGCCGGGGGTGGCCTCTGGACGGGAGGTGCGGGCGTCGGCTCCGCTGAAGCCCTCGGCGCCGCCGGGGAACAGGTCTTCGTCGGCCGGGGCGGAGGCGCCGCCGCGGGCGAGGCGGACGAGAGCGCGGGTATCCCACTCGCCGAGGTAGCGGACGATCTCGCTCGGGCTGCGGGGGCCGGCCTCGGTGCGGGTGATGACCCCGGAGACGAACTCCTCGAGGTCCCGCGGGATCCCCGGGGTGATGGTCTCGGCGCGGACGATGAGCGCGTTCTTCTTGGGTGCGGGCGGCAGACCGGAGCGGGACTCCTCGCCGGGCCAGTGCGCGGTGAGCGCGGCGTAGAGGAGGGTGACGAGGGCGAGGGCATCCTCGCGCAGGGCCTCCCGGCTCGACATCGTGTCGAGGCCGAGCTCGTAGGGCTCGTCGGCGACGGCCGCATCGATCGCCATGCCGCGCACCTCGACCTCCCCCTCCGGAGTCAGGCCGATCGAGTCGGGGCCGAGGCACAGGTGGTGGAGTCCGCGCTTCGAGGCGTGGACGAGGGCGGTCGCCGCCTCGCCGATGAGGGCGCGGGCGGCCTCGGGATCGAGGGGTCCGGAGGCGAGGAGAGCGGGCAGTGGGGTGGCCGTGGGCCGCTCCGAGACGACGAAGTCGAGGCCGTCGGCGCGTCCGACGTCGTGGAGCCCCGGGATCCGGGGGTCGGTGAGCAGAGCGGCGCGTCGGGCGGCGTCGAGCAGGTCGCCCGAGCGGGTGGAGTCGGCGACGTAGAGCTGGGCGGGCTCGTCGAGGATCGCGTCGATGACGAGGCAGACGGTACCGGCTTCCGGGAACCCCGCCAGCCAGGGTCGCAGGACCTCGGAGACGACGTATCGGCCGGCGACGACCGTGCCGCGCTCGATGTTGATCAGGGGGACCACCTCCGCAGGATCCTGCTTCGCCTCAGAGTCGAATACTACCGTTTCACGGCGCGCCGCGATTCAGGCGCCGCCGCACCGTGTCGAGCACCGATCGGAGCTCGCGGACGCGGAGCACCCAGCACGCACCGAGGTAGACGACGAGCATGGCGGTGCCGATCCAGCCCACGGTGACGAGCGCGCCGAGCCGCGCCTCCCACGCGCCGGGACCCACCCAGGCGAGCAGACCCATCCCCGCTCCGCAGGCGAGCAGACCGGCCACCGCGAACTTGAGGTGGGCGAGCAGGATGGGCGTCGAGTCGAGGTGCGCGAGGCGCCGGCGGAGCAGGAGCGCGCTCGCGAGGCACGCGAACAGGTAGCCGAGGCTCATCGACAGTCCGATGCCTGCGACGACGAACTGCTGGGGCAGGAGGGCGCCCGAGGCGAGAACGCCGCCGGAGGTGAGGACGACCTGGGGGAGCTGGACCCAGAACGGGCTGCGGGCGTCCTCGTAGGCGTAGAACACCCGCTGCAGCAGGTAGTTCGCGCTGAACGGGACGAGGCCGATGACCATGGTGATGAGCACGAGGCCGATCGACCGGGCCTGCTCCTGGGTGCCGCCGCCGATGAGCATCGCCGCCGGGCCGGCGAGCGCGATGAAGGCGACGGTGGCGAACATGTTGACGAGCCCGACCACCCGGAGGCCGAGGGCCAGCGAGGACCGCACCGAGCGCACGTCGCCGTCGGCGGCGAAGGAGCTCATCGAGGTGAACAGCGCCGTCGCGAGCGAGACCGCGACGAGCGAATGGGGGAGCATGAACATGAGGTAGGAGACCGAGTACGCCGCGTTCGAGGCGGACACCTCGCCGCCGGCCGAGCTCGCCGAGGCCGCCACCCGGCTCGTGACGACGAAGCCGAGCTGGCCGACGAGGACGGCGGCGAAGGTCCAGCCGGCGACGGTGCCGGCGGTGCGGAGGCCGAAGCCGCGGAAGCCGAAGGTGGGCCGGAACGCGAAGCCCATGCGGCGGAGCGGGACGAGGAGCACGAGGGCCTGGAGGACGACGCCGAGGGTTGCGGAGCCCGCGAGGAGCGCGATCTTCGCGGTGTCCCAGGTGCCGACCGCGTGCTGCCCGGTCTCGCCCGGGCCGAACACGAAGATGAATGCGACGAGGCCGAGGATCGCGACGAGGTTGTTGACGACCGGCGCCCACATGTACGGGCCGAAGGACGAGTGCGCGTTGAGCACCTGACCGAGCATCGTGTACAGGCCGTAGAAGAAGATCTGCGGCAGGCACCAGTAGGCGAATGCGACGGCGAGCGCGGTCTGCTCGGGACTCCACGTCGCCGACGAGTACAGCCTCACGAGGAGCGGCGCGCACAGCGTCGCGATGACGGTGACGCCGAGGAGGAGGACGACCGTGAGCGTGAGCAGCCGGTTGGTGAAGTCCCGGCCTCCGTCGGTGCGCCGGGTGGCGCGCACGATCTGCGGCACGAGGACGGCGTTGAGGACACCGCCGGCGAGCAGCATGTAGAGGTTGTTCGGCACCTTGTTCGCGACGTCGAAGGCGTCGGCGGCACCGCCGACGGTCACGCCGATCGCGGTCGCCAGGAGCATCGTCTTGACGAACCCGAGGATCCGGGAGACCAGGGTGCCGGCGGTCATCACTGCCGAGGATCTCGCCAGGGACGAAAGCCGGGTGGCCGCCACCGGTGCTCCTCTCGCGGTCGATCGTGGTGCGGGCGCGCCGGTCCCGGAGGACTGCGGCGACGCGGCCCCGGCTACCTGCTGTCGTTCTGCCGCGCCCGGGCCACTGCGGCCTCGAGCTGGCTCTTGGGAATCTTACGCCGACCGCGGGACACCGACTTCACGAGGCCGACGACGAACACGATGAGCAGTCCGGCGGCGATGACCGCAATCCCGATGTTCTCCCAGTCCGCCCGGACCCGGACGAGCAGCTCGCCGGTCGAGGGGACGACGTATCCGTTCTCCGCGACGATCTCGACGCGCGCCTCGACGTCGGCGTTGGCGATCCCCTCGACGGGGACGTCGACCCGGGTGCTCTCGCGCGGCTGGAGCTCGATCGTCTCGCTCGCCTGCGTGCGCAGCTGCGGGGTGGGGGCCGTGACCCGGACCGTCACGGTGGCCGGCCGGTCGGAGGCGTTCTCCACCCGCACCGGGATCGTCGTGCGCTCGCCGGTGACGAGGAGCACGGGCGATCCCTCCTCCGGACGGATGCTCGAGGTGAGCGCATCGATCTCGGTGCCGAGCGCCTCGGTGCACGCGGCGTGGTTGGGGGCGTCCGCCCAGGCGGCCTGCGCGCAGCCGAGCACCGTGCGCTCGAGGTCGCGACGGGCGAGCCCGGGCTCGGTGAACACGGCCGCGTACTCGTCCGCGGCGCCGTGCGCCTGCCCCATCCTGGAGACCGATTCGGCCGACAGACCCGCTCGGCGGGTCGTGTCCGCGACCGGGGCGCGGGACACCGGCTGGCTCTCGAACAGGTCGTCGAGCGGCCGGAGGGAGAGCCAGGGCGCTGAGCGGGTCGCCTGGGCGATGCTCACCCACGAGGGGTCGGCGGCGGTGCGCGGCAGCGTGACGAAGAGGTGCCGGGAGTCGTAGGGGCGCTCGCTGGTGATCGCCGAGCTCTCCGCGACGAACTCGCTCACCGCCGTGGCGGGCGCGGCGGAGGTGCCTGCGGCGGCGACGGCGTCGAACAGACCGGTGTCGAGGACGAGCGAGTCGACGATCCTCCCGGCATCGGTTCCCGCATCGGTGTCGTCGCCCGCGGCCGGCGCCACGGTCACGGTGGCGTGCGCATCGGAGGTGTAGCCGGTGAGGGCCGGCTGCTGGAGATCGGAGAGCACGACGGCCTCGGTGTCGGCGTCGACGAGCTGCGGGAGGTTCTCCGGCGTCACGGTGCCCGACACCGGCCAAACGAGGTCGGTCCGGGCGTGGGGGAACATCTCCGTGACGATCGCGGCATCGCCGCGCGCGCTCTCGGCGAGCCCGCCGAGGCCGCCCGCGGTGAGCGAGGCGAGGTCGGCGTCGGCCCACGGCAGGGCGACGAGGGTGCGGGAGCCGGCGAGGTCCGCGAAGCGGGTGAACCACTCGCGCAGCTGCGGCGTCGGGTCGGTGCCGTCGGCCGGTTCGCTCGCGAGCTCCGCAGGTTCGGCCGACGCGGTGGTGGTCGCAGCGGGGTCCGGCACCGGTGCGGTGGTCTGGGGCACCTCGACCTCGGAGGAGCGGAGAGCGGAGTCGATCGAGCTGAGCAGGCGCGGGTCGACGGCGAGCGCGATCGCGGGATCGACCTCGGCGGCCTCGAGCAGCGAGGTGAGCGCGCCGCCGGGGCCGGCGGCCTCCTCGAGATCCTGCTGGGCGATGAGACCGGTCGAGGAGAAGCCGGGCAGGGTGACCGGCATGAGCAGGGTGATCGAGGTGGCGTCGGGATCCGGGTCCGGGTACCAGGTGGTGAAGCCGGCGGCGGTGTGCGCGACCGGTCCGGAGTCGCTCTGCCCGGTGAGCGCGACGGAGAGGCCGCGGGCGCCCCAGGCGCTGATGGGCGAGCTCGTGCTGAGCTCGAGGTCGTCGGCGGGCACCTCGAAGGCGAACCGGACGGAGCCCCCGGGATCGAGCGCAGCGGGCAGGTCGGGGACCGCGGGGGCTGACCCGCCGTCCCCCTCGTCCGCGGCGGGACCGTCGTTCGCAGGAGGGGCGTCGGTCGACGATGCGAGCTCCCGGTAGCGGCCCCGGCCGTCGGCCCAGCGGTTGATGAGCAGGCGCGAGTCGAGGCGCGCTGTCGACATCCGCAGATCGAGGGCCGGGGTGCGCAGGGGCTCGGCACCGCGATTGGTCACCGTTCCCGCGACCCGGAGCGTGCCCTCGGCGTCGAGCCACGGGGTGATCTCGTCGAGCACCACGGCCGCGGGCTCCTGCGGGGTCGGAGTCGGTGCCCCGGCGGACCCGGAATCGGCGACCGGCGGGGACGATTCCACCGGGGGTTCGGGCACGGGCCCGGCCGCCGCCGGGGCGAGGGCGAGCGGGAGCCCGGTGAGCAGGAGGACGAGAAGGGCGAGGACCAGCAGCGGCGCGGTGCGGCGCGGTGGAGCGAGGGTCACGGCAGGAACCGGGGAAGGATGGTGCGGGCCGCCGCGACAATGCGCCGTTCATTGGCGAACGACAGGCGGGAGCCGAGCTCCGCGAAAGGCACCCACGCGGCGTCGACGGCCTCGTGGTCGGGGTCGTTCTCCACCGTGATCCGGCCGCCGGTGGCGCGGAGCAGGAAGTGGTGGACGACCTTGTGCACCCGGTAGCCCGCGACGGAGAACCAGTAGTCCACACTGCCGAGCGGGGCGACGACGCTGCCCTCGACGCCGGTCTCCTCGGCGACCTCGCGGCTGGCGGCCTGCGCGGCCGTCTCCTCGTTCTCGAGGTGGCCCTTGGGCAGGCACCATTCGAGGCGGCCGGCCCGGTTGATCCGCGCGATCACCGCGACGGGGAGCTCCGGCCGGGCGAAATCGACCACGATGCCGCCCGCGGAGGTCTCCTCCACGGTGTTCGAGCGGGCCGGGAACGGTCCCGGCTTGGGCAGCGGCCTGGCCATGTCATCACTGTATCGTCCGCACCTTGGGAGTTCCGTGGCCGTGGCGCCCGCCGGTGCCCGGCACGCGATCGAGCGCCGGTACGCTGGTGGGGTTCCCGGCCCGCCGGCCGGGTCACCCGAACCAAGGAGGTCCCCGGTGTTCCTGGCCCAGGCGCACGCCCGACTGGCCGGCGCTCTCGACGAGCTCGACCCGATCCTCGGGCCGCTCGGCGAGCGCTTCGCCGACGCCGGCTACGAGCTCGCCCTCGTCGGCGGCTCGCTGCGCGATGCGCTGCTCGGGCGCGGCATGCCCGATCTCGACTTCACCACCGACGCCCGGCCCGACGACATCCTCCGGCTCATCGTCGGCTGGGCCGACGCGCACTGGGACATCGGCAAGCGGTTCGGCACCATCGGGATGATCCGGCAGGGTCGCCAGATCGAGATCACCACCTACCGCGCCGAGGCCTACGATCCGGAGTCCCGCAAGCCCACCGTGGCGTTCGGCGACTCCCTCGACGAGGACCTCCTGCGCCGCGACTTCACCATCGGTGCGATGGCGGTGCGGCTGCCCGGCCGGGTGTTCGTCGATCCGTTCGGCGGCCTCGCCGACCTCGAGGCGGGCCGGATCCGCACCCCCGGCAGTGCGACGATGAGCTTCACCGACGACCCGCTGCGGATGATGCGCGCCGCGCGCTTCACCGCCCAGCTCGGCTTCGCCGCCGCGGACGAGGTCGTCGAGGCGATGACCGGGATGGCCGAGCGGATCGACATCGTGTCCGCCGAGCGGGTGCGCGACGAGCTCGTCAAGCTCGTGTGCGGAGCCCGGCCGCGCGCGGGGATCGAGCTCCTCGTCGACACCGGGCTGGCCGACCGCATCCTGCCCGAGGTCGCGGGGCTGCGCCTCGAGCGCGACGAGCACCATCGCCACAAGGACGTCTATCAGCACAGCCTCACCGTCCTCGACCAGGCGATCGGGCTCGAGGGCCGCTACGCCGCCGAGCAGGCAGAGGCCGGACTCCCCGCCGACGATCCGCGGCGCCTGCCGGTGCCCGACTTCGTCGTGCGGTTCGCGGCGCTCATGCACGACATCGGAAAGCCGGCGACCCGCCGCTTCGAACCCGGCGGCGCTGTGACGTTCTACCACCACGACGTCGTCGGCGCGAAGATGACGGCGAAGCGGATGAAGGCGCTCCACTTCGACAAGGACACGACGAAGAAGGTGGCCCGGCTCGTCGAGCTCCACCTCCGGTTCTACGGATACGGCGACGCCGGCTGGTCGGATTCCGCGGTCCGGCGCTACGTCACCGATGCCGGGGACCTGCTGCCCCGACTCCACATCCTCACCCGCTCCGACGTCACCACCCGCAACCGCCGGAAGGCCGATCGGCTGGCCCGCGCCTACGACGACCTCGAGGCGCGGATCGCCGCGCTCGCCGAGCAGGAGAGGCTCGACGCGATCCGCCCCGACCTCGACGGCACGCAGATCATGGCGCTCCTCGACATCCCGCCCGGCCGCGAGGTGGGGCAGGCCTACTCCTTCCTCCTCGAGCAGCGGATGGAGCAGGGGCCGCTCGGCGAGGAGCGCGCCGCCGAGCTGCTCCGCGCATGGTGGGCCGCGCGTCACGAGTGATCGGTCGGCAGTCCGGATCCGATGCGCGGTCCCGCCCCGGCGCCGGAGTGGGACGCCCCCGAGCGCGTCACCGGTGCCTGGTACCTTGAGTGCCAGAGGTGACGGAATACATCAAAGGAGACCGTATGAGCACCGCGACGGAGACGTTCCGGCAGGCCCGCAACAGCCTGCTCGAGATGCGCACCGATTATGAGCGGGCCCGCGCCGAGTTCGAGTGGCCCCGGTTCGAGCACTTCAACTTCGGGCTCGACTGGTTCGATGAGATCGCCCGCGACAACGACGCCCCGGCGCTGTGGATCGTCGAACAGGACGGGACCGAGGGGATCTGGAGCTACCGCACGCTGTCGGAGCGCTCGAACCGGGTGGCGAACATGCTCCGCGCCGCCGGCGTCACCCGCGGCACCCACATGATGGTCATGCTCGGCAACCAGGTCGAGCTGTGGGAGACCATGCTCGCCGGCATCAAGCTCGGCGCCGTGCTCCTGCCGACGACCACGCAGCTCCAGCCCGTCGACCTCACCGACCGCGCGGAGCGGGGAGAGGCCACGGTGGTCGTCGCCACCGCCGCGGACGCCGCGAAGTTCGACTCCGTCGACCTCCCGCTCACGCGGGTCGTGGTCGGTGCCGATCCCACCCGCGAGGGCGACATCGCCTATGCGAGCGCGGACGGGTTCCCCGCCGAGTTCGAGCCGGACGGCCCGACCCCGGCCGACGACCTCCTCCTCCTCTACTTCACCTCGGGCACGACCTCGAAGGCGAAGATGGTCGCCCACACCCACGTCTCCTACCCCGTGGGGCATCTGTCGACGATGTACTGGATGGGCATGGAGCCCGGTGACGTCCACCTCAACGTCGCCTCCCCCGGCTGGGCGAAGCACGCGTGGTCGAACATCTTCACCCCGTGGATCGCCGAGGCCTGCGTGTTCCTCTACAACTACTCGCGCTTCGACGCCCCGGCACTCATGGAGGTCATGGAGCGGGTGGGGGTGACGAGCTTCTGCGCGCCGCCCACGGTGTGGCGGATGCTCATCCAGGCGGATCTCAGCCTGCTGCCGCCCCCGCCGCAGAAGGCGCTGGGCGCCGGCGAGCCGCTCAACCCCGAGGTCATCGACCGGGTCAAGGACTCCTGGGGGGTGCTCATCCGCGACGGCTTCGGCCAGACGGAGACCACCCTGCAGATCGGCAATCCCCCCGGACAGCCCATCAAGTACGGCTCGATGGGCAAGCCGCTGCCGGGCTACGACGTCGTGCTGCGCGATCCCGCGACCGGGGACATCGGGGATGAGGGCGAGATCTGCCTGCGCCTCGATCCGCGACCGGTCGGGCTGACCTCCGGCTACTGGCACGACGAGGAGCGGACTGCGGACGCGTTCGAGGGCGGGGTCTACCACACCGGGGACGTCGCCTCCCGCGACGCGGACGGCTTCATCACCTACGTGGGGCGGGCGGACGACGTCTTCAAGGCGAGCGACTATCGGCTGTCGCCGTTCGAGCTCGAGAGCGTGCTCATCGAGCACGAGGCCGTGGCGGAGGCCGCGGTCGTGCCCTCGCCCGACCCGGTGCGCCTCGCGGTTCCCAAGGCCTATGTGGTGCTCGGGTACGGCTGGGAGCCCTCGCCGGAGCTCGCGCGCGACATCCTCGGGTTCTGCCGCGAGAACCTCGCCCCCTACAAGCGCATCCGGCGGATCGAGTTCACCGAGCTGCCGAAGACGATCTCCGGCAAGATCCGGCGGGTCGAGCTGCGGTCCCGTGAGCGCGAGCTGCATCCGGACTCCGGGGCGTCGACCGTCGAGCACACCGAGTACGCCGACACCGACTTCCCCGAGCTGCGCGGCTGAGCGCACCGCGGAGCACGGTCGCCCGCGGTCGGCGCGGGTCGGCACGGGCGGACATCGGTCGGTGCCCTGCCCGGGAGTGCGCGGCCGAACCCGGCAGAACCCGCTGATCCGAGCAGGTCGCCCTGTGATCCGCCCCTCATTTCCCCGACTCGGTGCGGGCCCGGGCGGCGCTCCGGGCGCAGAGCGGGCGGTCTCCCGGGTGAGGGCGGTGACCAGGGATTTCACCGTGCGGCGCGCGTCCGGGTGCGCTCCGCGGGCGACCCGTCCTCCCACTGTGCGCCCATTGACTTCCAAAGAATGAATGCTTGAATTGCCCAGTTCAGTGACTCAGGTCAGTGATTCAGGGGGATTCTTTGGCCAAGCACCAGAAGACCGCCGGGGGCCGTTCGGCCGCGGCGAAGACCAGCGTGAACAAGGGTCTGCTCAACTACCCCCGCTCGGGGGTGACCGGGTGGACCCGCTGGTTGCCGTCCCTGCGCCTCATCGGCGTCGGGGTGCTGGCGCTGTTCGTCCTCGTCATCGGCCTGTTCAGCATCGGCTACGCGGTGACCGACGTCCCCGAGCCCAACGTCGAGGCCGCCGGCCAGACCTCGACGGTCTACTGGGACGACGGAGAGACCCCCCTGGGCACCTTCAGCATCGAGGACCGCGAGAGCGTCACGATCGACGAGATCTCCCCGGCCATGCAGCAGGCGGCGATCGCCGCCGAGGACCAATCGTTCTACGAGAACCGCGGCATCTCGATCAAGGGTCTGTCCCGCGCGGTGTGGGGCGTGGTGACCGACAACTACGCCGGCGGCGGCTCGACGATCACCCAGCAGTACGTCAAGAACTTCTATCTCACGAATGAGCGCAGCCTCGACCGCAAGGTGCGCGAGATGTTCATCGCGATCAAGATCGACCAGGAGCTCACCAAGGACGAGATCCTCGCGAACTACCTCAACACGATCTTCCTCGGGCGTCAGAGCTACGGCATCGAGGTCGCGGCGGAGAACTACTTCGACAAGCCCGCCTCCGAGCTCGACGTCGCCGAGAGCGCGCTGTTCGCGGCGATGATCCAGCGCCCGGGTGCCGCCGACCCCGCGGAGAACCCCGAGGAGTACGCCGACCGCTTCCAGTACGTCCTCGACAACATGGCCGAGCTCGGCTACATCACCGAGGAGGAGGCCGCCTCGACGGAGATGCCCGAGCTCACCGACCCGCAGCGGGACAACCAGTTCCGCGGCCAGAACGGCTACCTGCTCGACAACGTCCGCAAGGAGCTCGTCAACGCCGGCATCACCCCGGAGATGATCGACCGCGGCGGTCTGACGATCCACACGACCTACAACCAGGAGGACGTCGAGGCTGCGATCGAGGCGGTCGAGGACCTGCCCGAGCTCAAGAAGGGCATGCACGTCGGCCTCCTGTCGATCGACCCGTCGACCGGCGGGATCAAGGCGATGTACGGCGGTGAGGACTACCTCGAGCGCCAGCAGAACCAGGCCACCGAGGACATCACGCAGGCCGGGTCGACCTTCAAGCCCTTCACGCTCGTCGCCGGCCTGGAGAACGGCTACCGCCTCACCGACCACTTCGCGGGCAACAGCGGCACGACGATGATGTACGACGGCACCCCGTGGCGTCCGCAGAACTACGGCGGTGCGAACTACGGCTCGGTGAGTCTGCTCCGGGCCACCCAGAGCTCGATCAACACCGCCTACGCGCAGCTGAACATCGAGGTCGGACCGGAGAAGACCCAGGACGTCGCGATCCGCGCCGGGCTCGGCGAGGACACGAGCGGCCTCGAGCCGAACGCCGCGAACGTGCTCGGCACCGCGAGCCCCACGGTGGGTCGGATGACGACGGCCTACGCGACGTTCGCGAGCAACGGCATCCGGCGCGCACCCCACTCGGTGTCCGAGGTCATCGATGCCGAGGACAAGGTCATCCACGAGGCGGACACCGAGGGCGAGCGCGTCTTCGACGAGGCCGTCATGGCGGAGACGAGCTACGCGCTCTCCCGCGTGGTGACCTCCGGTTCGGGCTCCTACGCCCAGAACCTCGGTCGGCCCGCCGCCGGCAAGACCGGCACCTCGCAGGACAACTACTCGGCGTGGTTCAGTGGCTACACCCCGAACCTCGCGACCTCCGTGGCGATCTACCGCGAGGACGACAAGGGCAACCCGATGGAGATCGGCTCTTACGGCGGTCGCGGCTCGATCACCGGCGGCTCCTTCCCCGTGCAGGCGTGGACGAACTACATGAAGGATGCACTCGAGGGCGAGGAGGTCGAGCAGTTCCCCGAGCGCGGCGAGCTGCCCGACGTCGAGAAGCCGAACAACGACTCCGGCGTGCCGCGCCAGGCACCGCCCGCCCGCCCGGCTCCGGACCGCCCCGATCGGCCGGAGAACGACGAACCCCGCGAGGAGCGGCCGCGCGAGGAGCGGCCGCGCGAGGAGGAGCCCGAGGAGGAGGCCCCGATCGAGGAGCAGCCGCGTGAGGAGGAGCCCCCGGAGGAGGAGCCTGCACCCGAGCCACCGCCCGAGGAGGAGCCCGCGCCGGAGCCCCCGGCACCCGAGCCGCCGGCACCGGAGCCGCCGCCCGCGCCGGAGCCCCCGCCGGTGCGGCCCCAGCCCGACCCGGGTGGAGGCGGCGGGATCGGCGGCGGATCCGGCTGAGGATCGGCGGTCCTGACCGACCACCGCGGAATCGCGGGGCCCGGAGAGCGATCTCCGGCCCCGCGATTCCCTGTTCCGGCCCTGGGAGCGGCGTGCAGGAGCACGCGCGTGCTCCCGGTCGCCCCGTTAGGCTGACCCCATGACCCGCTACACCCCCGCGACCCTCGCCCGCCCGCTGCTGGGCGGACCGCGCGGTGCCCGGCTCGCGAACGCCGGGCCGCGCCGGGGTGCCGTGGGCGGAGTGCTCGCGATGTGCCTGCTGGCCGCGACGACGCTCATCGGCGTGCTCGTCCAGGCGCCGTGCATCGCCCGCGGCTGGGATCTGCCCTACGCCTCCTTCCGGATGTGCGCCTCGCCGCTGGCGAACGGCCTGACCGGTGCGACCTTCCCCGACGCGGCCGGACGGGCACCCGGGGCGATCGCGGAGTTCTCGCCGCTCACCGCGTGGGTGATCGAACTCGGACGCTGGTCCGGGGCCGCAGGATCGGCGGGGGATGTCGCCTTCTTCATGGTGCTCGTCCTCCTCGCGAACGTGCTCGCCGTCGCCGCCGGCGGCATCGCCCTCATCGCGCTCGCCCGCACCCGCGCGGAGCGCATGTGGGTCCCGGTGGCGTTCGTGTCGCCGGTCATCGTCTTCTCGCTCGGCCAGTCGCTCGACCCGATCGCCGTCGCCCTCGCCCTGTGGGCGTGCGTCCTGCTCCGACCCCTGCCCGCCGAACGGCCTCCCGGAGCGGCGGTCGTCGGCACCGCTGGGGACAGTGCCGGGGACAGCGCCGGGGAGGGTGCCGCCGGCACTGCTGGGGCCACCGCTGGGGACAGGGCCCAGGAGGGTGCCGCCGGCTCCGCGGCCCGTCCGGTCGCGCCGCGTTCGCCGATCGCGGCAGGGGTGCTCCTCGCGCTCGCGACCTTCATCAATCCGCTCGGCCTCATCCTGCTCCTCGCGCTCACCCTCGTCCATGTGTCGCGCCGGCGCCCCGATGAGCTCGCCGTCGCCGGCGGGGTGTTCGTTCTCGTCTCCGGCATCTTCATCGTCGTCGACGGGCGGCTGTTCGGCCGGCTCGCGGCCTGGTGGGCCGAGGCCGTCGACCGCGGCTCGATCGTCTCGCTGCTGAGCTTCGAGCCGAGCCTGGACCGGACCGTGCTGGCCCTCGTCTCGGTGATCGCATGGGCGGCCGCGCTCGTGATCGCCTCCGCGGTGATGCTCGCCGGGCGGCACCGCACGCCGCTGTCGCTGCCCGCGGTGGCGACGATGCTCCTCGGGCTCAGCCTGCTCTTCATGCCGGCCGCCCCGACGTGGAACGCCCTGTGGCTCGTCCCGTTCGCCGCGCTCGCCGTGCGCCACCTGTGGATCCATGTGGCGTGGGGCCTGTCCGAGGCGGCCCTCGCGATCGCGATCCACCTCTCCGACGTCACGCCGCTCGAGTCCTCCGAGGGGCTCTCGCCCATGTGGCTGTCGATCTTCACGCTGCTGCGGCTCTTCGCCCTCGCCTTCCTCGTCCACCTCGCCGCCGAACGCCTGCGCGTGCCCGAGGACGCTCCGCCGGAGGGTGCGCCGGGCGCCGGACCGAGGCCTGCCGCGCCGGGTTCCGCGGCAGCCTCCGGAGTGCCGCCCGCTCCTCGGACGGCGGCCACAGCTCCCGTGCCCGCGGCCGAGCGCGGGCCGACGGTCACCTCGGGCGCGGACCGCGACGATGACGGTCGGCGCGGGGACGCTGCGGCGACCGGGCGCGGACGTGACACGGAGCGGTCGCAGGACTAGAATGGTGAGGTCTGTGCTGTCGTCGGAACGATTCCTGCGCCGGCCGGACACAACGTATGTACCCTCCTGCCATGGACCGACCATGGCCGCTGAGACCAGAGGAGGTGGGTTACACGTGCGTCATTACGAGCTGATGCTCATTCTCGATCCGGAACTCGACGAGCGCAATGTGAGTGCCACTGTCGAGAAGCTGCTCAAGGTGGTTCCCGCTGAAGGCGGAACCGTCGACAATGTGGATGTCTGGGGTCGTCGCCGCTTCGCGTACGAGATCCAGAAGAAGGCCGAAGGCTACTACGTGGTCGTGGACTTCCACGCCAGCCCGGCGACCACCAAGGAGCTCGACCGCCAGCTCGGTCTCAACGAGACCGTCATGCGGACCAAGATCCTTCGCCCGGACGCCAAGTAATCACTCACCGGAGCCGAACTAAGGAGCCAGCATGGCAGGCGAGACCATCATCACCGTCGTTGGGAACATCACCGCGGACCCCGAACTGAGGTTCACCCCGAACGGCGCCGCGGTCGCCAACTTCACGGTCGCCTCGACCCCGCGCACCTTCGACCGTCAGGCCCAGGAGTTCAAGGACGGGGAGACGATGTTCCTCCGTTGCAGCGCCTGGCGCGAGATGGCCGAGAACGTCGCGGAGTCCCTGCAGCGCGGCTCCCGAGTGATCGTCCAGGGACGTCTGAAGTCCCGCACCTTCGAGACCAAGGAAGGCGAACGCCGGACGGTCTTCGAGCTCGATGTCGACGAGGTCGGCCCGAGCCTGCGCTACGCCTCGGCGAGCGTGACGAAGAACGAGCGCGGCGGCGGCTACGGCGGCGGTGGCGGGAACTTCGGCGGACGCGGCGGAAACCAGGGCGGCCAGGGTGGCGGCAACTCCGGCGGCGGATGGGGCCAGAACCCCAATGCCGGCGGTGGCGGCGGCTACCAGCAGGGCGGCCAGGGCGGATACAACCGCGGCCCGCAGCAGGACGACCCCTGGGCGTCGTCGAATCCTCAGAGCGGCCAGGGCGGCGGCGGTTGGGGCAACCCCACCGACGACGAGCCCCCGTTCTGATCACCACATTTTTCTGACAGGAGACACTCATGGCAAAGCCGGATCCCCGGAAGCCGATCAAGAAGAAGGCGAACCCGCTCAAGCCGGGTGAGGCTTCGCAGATCACCTACAAGGACACGTCCACACTGCGCAAGTTCATCTCCGACCGCGGCAAGATCCGTGCCCGCCGCGTCACCGGAGTGACCGTGCAGGAGCAGCGCGTCATCGCCAAGGCCGTGAAGAACGCCCGCGAAATGGCTCTGCTTCCCTACTCGGGCTCGTCTCGCTGATACGGAGGGAATCAACCATGTCTACGAAGAAGCTCATTCTCAACCATGAGGTCGACGGCCTCGGTGCCGCCGGGGACGTCGTCGAGGTGCGTGCGGGCTACGCGCGCAACCTGCTCATCCCCCGCGGCTGGGCGACCCCGTGGAGCGAGGGCGCGCAGAAGCAGATCGACGCCCTGCGCAAGTCGCGCCAGACGCGTCAGATCGCGGACCGCGACGAGGCCCTGGCTCTCAAGGAGAAGCTCGAGTCGACCGCCGCGCGCATCGAGATGAAGGCCGGTGCCCAGGGTCGCCTGTTCGGCGCCGTCACCCCGGCTCTCGTCGCCGAGGCGCTCTCGGCCTCCGCCGGGACCGACATCGACCGCCGCTCCGTCGCGCTGCCCGGTCACGTCAAGAGCTCCGGTTCGTACACCGCTACCGTGCGCGTGCACGAGGAGATCACGGCGAACGCCAAGTTCGACGTCATCGGCAAGGCCTGATCACCCGGCCTCGATCTCCACTCACACAGCAATTTCCGGCGGTTCCTGAGAACGGAACCGCCGGAAATTGCTGTTTCACCGCTGCTGTCCCGTCGCAGGGCAGGTTCTCCCGGACCTGTCCCTTATACCCATCTGACGCTGCCGTGGAAGAATGGCGACCATGAGTGCGAACCCGACGAGCGCCATGACTCCCGCAGCGGCTCCGCCGAACGGTCCCGCCGCCGTGTCCCCGGGCGCGATGACGTCCCCGGAGGACCGTGACCGGGCCGTCGGCCTGCGGAACATGCGCAGGCTCGCGACCGGGCTGCTCGTCCTCGCCGCGGTGATCTTCCTCCTCACCCACCTGTTCACCGACAGCACGGGCGTGTGGGGCTTCGTCGCGCGCGCCTCGGAGGCGGCGATGATCGGCGCGATCGCCGACTGGTTCGCGGTGACCGCGCTGTTCCGCCACCCGCTCGGGCTCAAGATCCCGCACACCGCGATCATCCCGCGGAAGAAGGACGTCCTCGGGGAGAGCCTGTCGAACTTCGTCGCGGTGAACTTCCTCAAGTCGCACACCGTCGCGCCCAAGCTGCGGAAGGCCGAGATCACGCGGCGGGCCGGGAACTGGCTCGCGCAGGAGAAGAACCAGACGATCGTCGTCGAGCGCGCCGGCCAGGGCCTCGAGTACGTGCTCAAGCGGGTCGATGACGACGCGATCGAGGGGATCACCCGCAACGTGCTCGTCCCCAAGCTCGTCTCCACTCACAAGGCCCCGGTGCTCGGCCGGCTGCTCCAGGAGATCGTGCAGGACGGGGCGCACCACCGGCTCGTCGACCTCGTCGTGGGCGAGGCCTACATCTGGCTGTCGAACAACCCCCGGGTCATCGACGAGATCGTCGCGCAGAAGGCACCGGACTGGGTGCCGAGCTTCCTCAACGACACGGTGTCCAACCGGCTCCGGAAAGAGGTGCTGGGGTGGGTCGCCGAGGTGCGCGACAACCCGTACCACAAGGCCCGGCAGGCGCTCGATCGCTGGCTGCTCGAGCTCGCCGAGGCGCTCAAGACCGACACCTCGATCGCCGAGCGGGCCGAGGGGGTGCTGGACGATCTGCTCCGGCAGGAGGGCGTCGTCCACTCGGTGCTCGAGATCTGGGCCTCGCTCAAGCGGCTGCTGCGCGGAGCCGTCCTCGAGTCCGACGGCGAGGTGCACGGCCGGATCCGGCAGCTGCTCGCCCGGATCGCCGAGCGGATGGTCGACGACGTCGAGTTCGCCCGGTCGATGGACGAGAGGATCGCGACCGCCGCCGGCGACCTCGCCGAATCGTTCGGTCCCGAGCTCGCGAGCGTCATCTCCGACACGATCGCCGGCTGGGACGCGCGCGAGGCCTCGGACCGGATCGAGCTCTACGTCGGCCGCGACCTCCAGTACATCCGGATCAACGGCACGGTCATCGGTGCGCTCGTCGGCCTCGTCATCCACGCGATCACCCTCGTGCTCCCGCGGATCTGAGGGGCAGGCGGCACGTCGATGACCTCGGGAGCGGGATCGGGACGACAGTTCCGGCTGACCCCGTCGCACCCACCCGCTTGACCCTCACGCGCCGTGAGGTACGACAGTGATTCCGTGGACGACGATCGAAGGAGAACGATTGCAGTGATGCCGGAAGCAGCGGATCACCTCGGGCCCGGCGAACCTGCCGGGGACGGGCTCACCGTCGGAAGGACGGCCGAGCTCGTGGGGGTGAGCGTGCGGACACTCCATCACTGGGATTCGCTGGGGCTCGTGCGCCCGAGCGCCCGGACCTGGGCCGGCTACCGGCTGTACGGGCGGACGGACATCGCTCGGCTGCAGCAGGTGCTCGTCTACCGGGAGCTCGGGATGGGTCTCGAGCGGATCGGTGGCATGCTCGACGCCTCGGACGCCGATGTGGCCGAGCAGCTGCGTGACCAGCGTGATCTCCTCGCCGATCGGATCGCCCGCCTGCAGGCCATGAAGTCTGCGGTCGAACAGATGATGGAGGTGGAAACCATGGGGAAGAAGCTCACCCCTGAGCAGCAGGCCGAGGTCCTCGGCTCGAACTGGGACCCGAAGTGGCACTACGAGGCCGAGGAGCGCTGGGGCGGTACCGACGAATGGGCCGAGTCCGAGGCGCGCAAGGCGCAGATGGACCGCTCCGACTGGGAGCGGGTCAAGGAGGAGGCCGAGGCGCTCGAGGCCGACCTCGCCGGCGCGTTCCGCTCCGGGACGACCCCCGGGTCCGAGGAGGCGAACGACCTCGCTGAGAGGCACCGCGCCTCGATCGGGCAGTGGTTCGAGGCGAGCCATGCGAAGCACGTGCTCATCGCCCGGGGCTACACCGAGGACCCGCGCTTCCGCGAGCACTACGATGCGCGTGAGACCGGGCTGGCGGCCTGGCTGCGCGAGGCCGTCGAGGCGAATGCGCGAGCGCACGGGGTCGACCCGGATTCGGCCGAATGGGAGTGATCTCCCGGGATCCCGAGGCCGCCGGCCCGGGAATCCGCTCCCGAGGCGCGGGCCGGTGACGTGAGAGCGTCGCCGGCCCGTGGCGTGGTGCCGTCCGGGGTCGGTCGGCTGACGCTGGTGAGACCGCCCGCGTCCCCGGTGCGCGATAGAGTTGTCTGGCCGGTGGGACGCCGGCGGATCGAGCAGTGCGCGGGATGGGGACGATGAGCGAATCGAACGACTGGCAGCGGGCCGAGGGCGGACTGCGGACGCCCCCGCAGGACCTCGAGGCCGAACAGAGCGTGCTCGGCGCGATGCTCCTGTCGAAGGACGCGATCGCCGACGTCGTCGAGGGCATGCGCGGTGAGGACTTCTACAAGCCGGCGCACGAGACGATCTACGAGTGCATCCTCGACCTCTATGCCCGCGGCGAGCCTGCCGACGCCGTGACCGTCGCGAACTCCCTGTCGAAGGCGGGCGCGCTCGCGCGGATCGGCGGTGCGGCCTATCTCCACACCCTGATGTCCTCGGTGCCGACGGCGGCGAACGCCGGCTTCTACGGCACGATCGTCCGCGAACGCGCATTGCTGCGCCGTCTCGTGGAGGCCGGCACCCGGATCGTGCAGATGGGCTACGACGCCGAAGGCGACACCGATGAGCTCGTCAACCGCGCCCAGTCGGAGATCTACCAGGTCACCGAACGGCGCACGGCAGAGGACTACGTGCTCCTCAAGGAGATCCTCGAGACCACCGCCCAGGAGATCGAGCGGTCCGGGGACCACGAGGGCGATACCGCCGGGGTGCCGACCGGCTTCACCGAGTTCGACCAGCTGACCAACGGACTCCACCCGGGGCAGATGATCGTCATCGCCGCGCGCCCCGGCGTGGGCAAGTCGACGCTGGCGCTCGACATGGTGCGCTCGGCGGCGATCCACTCGAATCAGACGACGGTGATCTTCTCGCTCGAGATGGGGCGCATCGAGCTGACGATGCGCCTGCTCAGTGCGGAGTCGAGCATCAAGCTGCAGGACCTGCGCCGCGGCGAGCTCACCCCGCAGGACTGGACGACGCTCGCGTCGACGATGGCGCGGATCAACGAGGCGCCGCTGTTCATCGACGACTCCCCGAACATGGCGCTCACCGAGATCCGCGCCAAGTGCCGACGGCTCAAGCAGCAGCACGATCTGCAGATGGTCGTCATCGACTACCTCCAGCTCATGAGCTCGGGCAAGCGCGTCGAATCGCGTCAGCAGGAGGTCTCGGAGTTCTCGCGCTCACTCAAGCTGCTGGCCAAGGAGCTCGAGGTGCCGGTCATCGCGCTGTCGCAGCTCAACCGGTCCTCCGAGCAGCGCACCGACAAGCGACCGATGATCTCCGACCTCCGCGAATCGGGATCGATCGAGCAGGACGCGGACATGGTGCTCCTCATCCACCGGGAGGACATGTACGACAAGGAATCCCCGCACGCCGGCGAGGCCGACATCATCGTCGCCAAGCACCGCAACGGGCCGACCGGCGACATCAAGGTCGCCTTCCAGGGCGCGCGGAGCCGCTTCGCGAACATGCCGAGGTAGGCCGCAGGACGAGTGCTGCGGGTGTAGGGGGCTTCACCTGCGGAAGACGTCCCATGATCGGCTCGATCCCGGGACATTCTCCGCAGGTGAAGCCCGGCGGCCGGTCTCCTGCCCCGGTACCGTTGAATGACGGACACCCAGATCGAGGGAGCAGTCATGGAATTCGGACTCACCGAGGAGCAGGTCGACGTGCGCCGCGGAGCGCGGGAGATCGTCTCCGCCTTCGACGATGAGTACTGGGCGCAGAAGGACCGGGACAAGGAGTTCCCGCAGGAGTTCTACGACCACCTGGCCTCGCACGGATGGCTGGGGATCACCACGCCGGAGGAGTACGGCGGCGGGGGACTCGGCATCACCGAGGCCACGCTCCTCCTCGAGGAGATCGCTGCCGGCGGGGGTGCGATGAATGCCGCGAGCTCCGTGCACATGACGATCTTCGGCATGCACCCGGTCATCGTGCACGGTTCCGATGAGCTCAAGCAGGAGAATCTGCCGCGCGTGGCTTCCGGCGATCTCCACGTGTGCTTCGGCGTGACCGAGCCGGACGCGGGTCTCGACACCACCCGGATCACGACCTTCGCGACCCGGCGCGGATCCGATTACGTGGTGCGTGGTCGCAAGGTGTGGATCTCGAAGGCCGTGGAGTCGGAGAAGATCCTCCTGCTCACGCGCACCACACCGCGCAGTGAGGTCGAGCGTCCGACGGACGGGCTCACCCTGTTCTTCACCGACCTCGACCGGGACAAGGTCTCGATCCGCCCGATTCCGAAGATCGGCCGCAATGCGGTGACCTCGAACGAACTCGTCATCGACGACCTCGTCATCCCCGAATCCCACCGGGTGGGCGAGGAGGGCAAGGGATTCACCTACATCCTCGATGGGCTCAATCCGGAGCGGATGCTCATCGCAGCAGAGGCGCTGGGCATCGGGCGGGCGGCGCTCGCTAAGGCGACCGTTTACGCCAAGGAGCGGGTGGTCTTCGATCGCCCCATCGGCATGAACCAGGGATCCAGTTCCCGCTGGCCGACGCTCTGGCGAAGCTCGATGCCGCGGAACTCGCCCTGCGCAAGGCCACCTGGACCTACGATCAGGGCCTGCCGAGCGGTCGCGCGGCGAACACCGCGAAGTACCTGTGCGCGGAGGCCGGGTACGAGGCCGCTGACCGGGCGCTCCAAGTGCACGGCGGGATGGGGTACTCGGAGGAGTACCACGTCGGGCGCTACCTCCGTGAGGTCCGACTCATGCGCATCGCTCCGGTGAGCCAGGAGATGGTTCTCAACTACCTCGGCACGAAGGTGCTCGGCCTGCCCCGGTCCTACTGACCCGCTTCCGGAATCACCCCGGTTGCCGGGAATGCTCTCATGTAGTTGAATGTTGGACTATATGGCGCGGCGATCTCCCGACCACGACTCCCGTCGCGCTCGAGAGGGAAGATGATGACCGACCAGACCGCGACCCGCCAGCGGCCCACGATCGACGTGACCCGGGACGAGCACCGCCGGACGACGGGCGAACTGCTGCCCGACGACCTCCGGATGGACGTCGTCACCCTCGCCGTCGGCGATCTGGGGGCGATGACCGCGTACTACCGCGATGCACTCGGCCTCGTGGAGCTCACCGACACCCGGCACCATGCCGCCTCGGACGCTCCGGCGATGTCCGTCCTCGGGCGCGGCACGACACCGCTCGTCGTTCTCGAGCACCGGCCGGGCCTCCCGTCCGCGTCCCGCCACGATGCGGGGCTCTTCCACACCGCGATCCTCTTCCCGACCCAGGCCGAGCTCGCCGCCACCGTGCTCTCCGCTGCCCGCCACCCGCGCTCGGCCTTCGTCGGCAGCTCCGACCACCTCGTCAGCGAGGCCTTCTACTTCACCGATCCGGAGGGCAACGGGATCGAGCTCTACTGGGACCGTCCGCGCAAGGACTGGACGTGGACCGGTGACCAGGTGGCGATGGACACGATCCATCTCGATCCGAACGAGTATCTGCGCATGCACCTGACGAATACCGGCCCCGGGACGCCGGGCGGAACCGGGATCGAGAACGCTGCGGCAGAGGTGGGCCACGTCCACCTGCAGGTCGGCGACATTCGCACCGCGAAGCAGTTCTACGTCGAGACCCTCGGGTTCGAGCAGACCCTGATGATGCCCGGCGCCCTGTTCGTCTCCGCCGGCGGATACCACCACCACATGGCGATGAACATCTGGAACAGCCGAGGCGCGGGCCCGCGGGCCGCGAGTCTGGGTCTGGGCGACGTGCGCATCGCGCTGCCGGACCGCACCTCGGTGGAGGCGGTCGCCGATCGCCTGCGCGACCGCCGCATCGACTTCCAGGACGACGGCGCCGCCGTCCGGGTCCTCGACCCGTGGAACACCCCGGTGACGCTCAGCTCCGAGGTCGTCGGCTGAGCCCGGTGTCCTGCTGAGCCCGGGTCGGGGGATTCGGCACCCGATCCGCCCTCTGCGCTGGTCGGCACCGATCCCGCGCGGTGTCCTAGTCTTCGTGTAGTGCAGTCGACGCGGGCCGGGTTCGCTAGGATTCGGATTCGACCGTGCGTTCGGCGAAGTGTTCCACGTGGTCTTCTCACCGAGAATCGGCGCATTTGTGATCTGAGGCGTTAATGTGTCTGCATGACGATTCCGACTGCGTTGAAGACCGCGTACACACAATGGTCAGGACATGGCCGCCCGACTCAGATCGCCTCCCAGTGGAATACGGATGCCTGGGTCGGGCGGTTGTCGGACCACGAAGCATTTCTTCGTGGCCTCGATACGAACCGCCTCAATCGGGACCAGGTGGTCGACGTCGCGCCTGATATCGAGAACGAGGAGACCGCTGTCCACGTGTTCCTTCTCGCCATGCTTTGGGGCTACGGCACGGTCGGCTATGGGCCGTACCGGACACACCGGATTCTCTCCCGACCGGAGGCAAAGACCGAGCTCTACGAAGTCGCCCAGGCTGCTCAGCAGTACGGGGGTCTCTCAGCGTTCGAACTGATCGCCGACCGACGCAAGCGATCGGGCTCGTTTCTCAAGTACCTCGGCCCTGCGTTCGGGACGAAGTACATCTATTTCGTCACCGCGCAGGCCGACCGCAAGGAATCAACACCCGTGATGGACGCGGTCGTTCAACGCTGGTTCCGCGAACATGTCGAGGACTGTCCCCTCACCGTGGTGTGGTGGCACACAGAGAGCTATCGAAAGTACCTGAGGTGCCTGGATACGTGGGCCGGTGAACTCGAGAAGGAGTTCGGCGATCCCATTCGCCGCGACGAGGTCGAGTATCTGATCTTTGCGAGCGGGAGCGGTTTCGAGCGGAACTCGTGGGTAGAGTCCTGGGAGGCAGGAATTCCGGCCTCTCCGATCGACCAGCTCAGAGATCGCGTGAGCGGCCTTCCAGTAGCGGAAGAAGCGGAAGCCCTGATCGATAAGTTGGAGAAGTTGCTCAAGTCTTCCGACGAGGGAGATTCGCCGACGTCGTAATGGGCCTCCCCGGCTCAGCCTCTGCTGCCGCCCCGGCCCGATCGGCCGCTCCTGCGGCGTCCGCCGCCGGAACCTCGGCCCTGGCTGCTCGGGCGTCCGCTCGACCCCTGGCCGCGCGAACCGGACCGGCCGCCCGAACGGCCCCGGCCCTGTCCCTGCTGCTGCGGGGCCCGAGGTGCGGGCTCGACGTGCGGCGCGATCGTCCCGACCAGCCGGGTCACCTCGTCGGATTCCGCGGTCACGCTGACCGGTTGGACCTTGACCGCGGCCTTCCGCAGGAGATCCTTCGTGTCCTTGCGCTGCTCGGGGAGCATGACGGTGACGACGTCGCCGGCGCTGCCGGCGCGCGCGGTGCGGCCGGAGCGGTGGAGGTACGCCTTGTGCTCGGCCGGCGGGTCGACGTGCACGACGAGCTCGACGGAGTCGACGTGCACCCCGCGGGCGGCGACGTCGGTGGCGACGAGGACGCGCACCTCTCCGCTGCCGAAGGCGCCGAGGTTCCGGTCGCGCTGGTTCTGCGACAGGTCGCCGTGGAGGTCCCGGGCCGGGATGCCCTGATTCGTCAGCTGCCGGGCGAGCCGCTTGGCCTGGTGCTTGGTCCGGGTGAAGAGGATCCGCTTGCCGGTGCCTGAGGCGAGTTTGGCGATGAGCGGCTTCTTGTCCTCGTTCTCGACCTCGAACACGTGGTGGGTCATCGCCGACACGTGCGAGGTCGGGTCATCGACCGAGTGGAAGATCTCATTGCTGAGGAAGCGCTTGACCAGGACGTCCACGCCGTTGTCGAGGGTCGCGGAGAAGAACATCCGCTGCCCTCCTCTCGGCGTCTTCTGGAGCAGGCGGGTGACACCGGGGAGGAAGCCGAGGTCGGCCATGTGGTCGGCCTCGTCGAGCACGGTGATCTCGACGTCGTCGAGCGTGAGCACCCGCTGCTGGAGCAGGTCCTCGAGGCGGCCGGGGCAGGCGACGATGATGTCGACCCCGTTCTTCAGCGCGTTGATCTGCTTGCCGGCGCTCACTCCGCCGAAGATCGTCGCGGTCCGCATGCCGTAGGTCGCCGCGAGCGGCTTGAGCACCGCATCGATCTGCGTGGCGAGCTCACGGGTGGGAGCGAGCACCATCCCGCGCGGGCGCTGCGGCCGGCGGGCGGAGCTGCTCGACTCGTCCGCGAGGCGCGTGACCATCGGGATGGAGAACGCGAGGGTCTTGCCGGAGCCGGTCTTGCCGCGGCCCAGCACGTCACGGCCGGCGAGGGTGTCGGGCAGGGTGTCCTGCTGGATCGGGAAGGCCTCGGTCTTGCCGTCGGCGGCAAGCGCGTCGACGATGCGAGCGGGAACCCCGAGCTCCGCGAAGGTGACGGGGCCGGCGGCGCTCGTCGGAGCGGACGCCGCGGTCTGCTGCCGATCGCGAGCGGTCTCGGTGCGCTGGGCTCCGGGGGCGCCCTGGGGGCGGGTGGCCCGCCGCGGGCGACGGCGATTGCGCGAGCGCACGGAGGACGAGGAGGAGTTCGGTGTACGAGTGATGGCGGAGCCTTTCACAGTGCCGGGCCGAGGCGACCGCGCGCTGCGGCGCGTCAGGCCTCGGGTCCGACTGGTGGCGGGAGCACCGGACGGTGCTCTCGATCGCCGCGAGGAAGAAGCTTCAGAAAGACGAACCGGGAACGGACACGGTTCCTGAGACAGAGGAGTCCTGACGACGCAGGGAACCCGAGTGACGGGTTCGCAAGTTCCTCCAGCGTATCGCGGATGGGTCCACAACCCGAATCCGCGGCTGTTGACCGGCCCCCGTCCGCTGCCGTCGACAATCGCTCGCAGGTCACGAAGTGTTCACATATCGAACGTCTGATCTGGACTTGCCCACCGCTCCGGTCTACGCTCAGCACACGGTATCGATGGTGATACCCGTCACACATGCCGACGCGGGGTGCGACCCGGGCGACGTCGCCCGCTCTCCCACGGCTACGCGTGAAGCACCACGGTTCGACCCCGTCCACCGGGGCGGGGCGGCCGCTTCGAGAAGGGACGACGACGTTTTGAGGATCCGCACGGGAGCGAGCCGAGCGCTCGCCACACGCAACACCAAGCTCCTCGCCGGCAGTGTTCTCGCCACTGCGCTGCTCACCGTCTCCGGCTGTGCCGGCAGCGCCGGCTCCGGCGGCGGCGGCGGAGATGGCGGCGGTGAGGGCTACGAGTACGGCGCCTCGCAGGAGGAGATCAACGAGGCCATCGCCGACCTCGAACCGGTGACGTTGACCGTCCAGTCCGGTGCGCCGGCGGAGAACTCGGTCTCAGGCCGTCGCACGATGGACTACAAGCGCGCGATCGAGGAGGCCTCGAACGGGCAGATCGAGATCGAGGTCATCTGGGGCATGGCCGTCGCGGGCTACCCCGAGGCGGTCGACGCCGTGGCGGACGGCCGCGTGGACATCTCCTACCACCTCGTGTCCTACGAACCGCAGCGCTTCCCCGAGGCCAGTGCGATCGGCACCGCGCTGGGCAGCGTCCCGTACTCGCCCCTGGTCGGTGAGATGGTGGCGAACGCCGTCGGATCCGAGATCGGCTGGAACGACCAGGCGCTGCTCGATCGCTACGAGGGCGAGGGCGTCACCGTCATCACCCCGATCCTCGCCAACGGCGCCTACTCGCTCAACTGCAACTCGGAGATCAACACTGCCGACACCCTCAAGGGCAAGCAGGTGCGTGCCGGCAGCGCCCCGCAGAGCCAGTCGCTCGAGCACTTCGGGGCGGTGCCGACGAGCCTCGAGTTCACCGAGGCGTTCGAGGCGCTGCAGCGGCGCACGGTCGACTGCGACCTGTCGCCGATGAGCGCGAAGGAGATCAGCGGCATCTACGAGGCCGCTCCGCATCTCGCGTACTCGACGAAGGCGAACTGGCCGCGGTTCTCCGCGACCTACCTCGCCGGACAGAAGTTCAACGACCTGCCGCTCGCCTACCAGCAGATCATCTTCGATCAGGGCGGAACGCTGGTGAGCGGCTCGACGCAGAGCTACGTCGACTCCAACGCCGTCCACGTCACCGACCTCGCGAGCGTCGACGGGACGATCGCGGAGTTCGACGACGCGTTCCAGGACGAGCTCGGGAACTTCCTCATCGAGCTCCAGGACGGCTCGATCGAGGACGGTCACCTGCCCGAGGACATCAAGGAGCAGATCGCGGATCTCACCGACAAGTGGACCCAGCGGGTCGCCGACCTCGGGTACGAGGACGAGGGCACGATGGAGGAGATGGACGAGTGGTACAGCGCCGACGACGACTGGTCGGCGTACGCCAAGGACGTCTACGAGAACACCGGAGCGCTCGACCACCGGCCCACCGAGTGACACCGAGGTGAGCACCGTCAGGTGATGAGCGAAAGCAGAACGGCCCGAGGCGAATGCCTCGGGCCGTTCGTGTGCGTGCTGCCCGCTCACGATCAGCTGGGGCGGTGGTCCATCATCGTCTTCTCCATGAAGGCGTCGCCGAGAGGCCGGAAGTCGGTGTCCATGTCGTACCACTCGTCCATGTCCGCGAGTGATCCGCCATCGGAGAACCCGAGCTCCTCGACCTCGGTGGTCCACTCCTCGCGAACGGTCGCCATCCGGTCGAGGATGTCGTCGCCGATGATGCCGGAGTCGGCGACCTCTTGGCGCTTGCCGTCGGCGAAGGAGTTGACCTCGGCCTGGAGGTCCTCGGCGGCCTCCTCGATGCCGACTCCCTGGTCCTTGGCCGCGACGACGGCCTCGGCCTTGGCGTTGATGTTCGCGACCTGCTGGCCGTGGAAGTACGCGGAGAAGCTGTCGAACAGGATCTGCTGGTAGGCCAGCGGCATCTGCTCGACGTCGGTGCCGGTGAGGATCGCCCCGGACACGCGGGGGAAGCTCGTCGACGTCGTGTAGCCGAGGTTGGGAGCGACCTCGAAGAATCCGCCCTGGACCACGTCGGAGAGCACGGCGAGCGAGCAGTCGATCGTGCCGCGCTGGAGCGCCTCGTAGGCCTCGACGCCGGCGATCGACACCGGGGAGCCGCCCACGTGGCTCACCATGTCGGAGGCCGCGGGAGAGCCGACGCGCACCTGCAGCCCCTGCCAGGCATCGAGGTCCGTCGCGGGATCGGTGCACACGGTGTAGTACTCGCCCGACGCCATGACGGGCACGAACGGGGTGACGTCGTTCTCCTCGTACTCGGCGAGGATCTCCGGGGAGTTCCACGACAGCTCCGCGGCCGCGAGGTTGGTGACGAGCTCGCCCACGACAGGGGTCGACTCGTCGCCGGCGAGGATCTGGTTGAGGGCGTTGAAGGCGGGGAACCTGGCCGGGTCGTAGGAGGGCAGGGTGAAGGCCATGTCGACGCGGCCGTCGGCCAGGGCGTTGTGGAGCTCGTCGTAGGAGGCGATCGACTGGTTCCACTGGAGCTCCACGGTGATCTTGCCGTCGGACATCTCCTCGACGGCCTCCTTGAAGTGGGTGCCCATGGGGGACTGCGGGGACTGCATCGAGGTGGCGGGGATCTGGTAGTCGACCGTCACCGGTTCGAGGTCCTCGATGGCGGCGGAGATCTCCTCCTGGGAGGCGCCGAACGCATAGCCCTCGCCGCGCTCGCCGCCCCCGGATCCGCTGCCCGCGCTGCCGGCGCAGGCGGTGAGGGTGAGCGCGAGGGCGGAGAACGCGGAGACGGCGACGGCTGCGCGGGTGCGGGGGTGGTGACTGATCGTCATGGTGTGTCCTTCGGTGATGGTGAGGTGGTGCGAGGTCGTGGTGGTCGGCGCGGCGGGCTGCGCACCGGGTGGCGGGAATGCGCGGGTCAGGAGTCCTGGGGAACAGGGGATGCGGGTCTGCCCGGGGTGAGCACCATGCGGCCGCGCACGATGCCCCGGCGGAGTCCGTCGAAACCGGCGTTGACGCCGTCGGCGGAGAGCTCTCCGGGGATGAGGGGCACGGTGGGGAGCGTGCCGGCGCGGGCGAGCTCGACGACCTCGGCGAGTTCGGCGAGCGACCCGACGAAGCTGCCCTGGAGGCTGAGGATCTTGAGCGGCATCATCACCGTGGGCAGGCGGAACTCACCCCCGAACAGCCCGACCTGGACGAGCGTGCCGCCCTTGCCGAGCACCTCGAACGCGATCTCCACGGTGTCCCCGGTGTTGACGAAGTCGACGGCGGCCGGAGCCGGGCCCCCGCAGGCCTCGGAGACCCGCGCGGCGGCGTCCGGGCCGGAGGTGTCGACTGTGGCGGTCGCCCCCATGCCGGCGGCGATGTCGAGGCTGGCCGGGTTCGTGTCGGCGGCGACGATGTTCCGGTGCCCGAGGGCTTTGAGCATCGCGATTCCCATGAGGCCGACCCCGCCGGCGCCGATGACGACGACCGGATCGTCGGGGTCGGTGTAGACGGTCGCCTTGGACACCGCGGAGTACGCGGTGACGCCGGAGCAGGCGAGGGTCGCGGCCGCCTCGGGCCGCAGGTCGCCGATGTCGAGGAGGTACCGCGGGTCGGGGACGGTGATGTGCTCGGCGAAGCCCCCCGAGGCGTAGACGCCCAGAGCGCGGCTGTGCGGGCAGTAGTTCTCCTGGCCGGCGCGGCAGCGGGGGCACTCGCCGCAGCCGAGCCACGGGTACACGAGCCGGACGTCGCCCACGGCGATGCCGCCGGCCTCCGGGCCCACGGCGACGACCTCCCCGACGACCTCGTGGCCGAACACCGCGGGGTAGTCGATGCCGCGGCTCGTCATCTCGAGGAAGCCGCGGGAGCCGAGGTCGTATCCGCCCTCCTGGAGGTGGGTGTCGGTGTGGCACACGCCGGAGGCGATCACCCGCAGGAGCACCTCGTGCCCGGAGGGCTCCGGGGTCGGGACCTGCCGTCGGTCGGCCGGGCGGCCCGGTGCGTCCACCGCGAAGATCGTGCTCATGAGCTCCTCGTCGAGTTCCTGGGGCGGGTGTCGGTGCCCGGCCCTGCTGGTCTTCGATGGTATCGACCGGAGGGTCGCGGATGTGCCTGTCGTCACAGAAGGGGTTTCCGCAGGATGGAAGCCTGTTCTGCTGTGCGGAACGGAGGGCTTCAGGGGGCGGTCAGGGCGGGGACGGGCGGCCTAGTCGGTGATGCGTTCGGCGGTGCGGAGGACGTGCGCGACGACGGTCTCCTCGTCGAATCCCGCGTGGGCGGTGCCGATGAGGGTGAGTGCGTAGATCTCGCGCCCGGACTTCACCGGGGCGGCGAAGCCGACGAAGTCCTGCTTCCATGTCCCGTGGCTGCGGACCAGCCGCGGATCGATCGCCTCGAGGGTCCGGCGCAGCGCTGCGGGGTCGGTGCCGCGCTGCCGCATGTCGTTCTCCACTGCGGCGAGAGCCTGGCCGTCGACGGGTCCGCGGAGATTGGCGAGCAGGCACCAGCCGGTCGCGGTGCTCGACAGCGGCAGGCGCCCGCCCACGGCGAGCGGGACGGCATCGGTTCCGCGGGCCTGGGCGGTCGACACGAACGTCGCGTGCACACCGTCCGGCACGGCGAGCGCGGAGGTCAGGCCGGTGGCCTCGGTGAGGTCGGCGAGCTCGGCCTGGGTGCGGCCGATGAAGGGCATGTTCGCGAGCACCGAATAGCCGAGGCGGAGGTTCTTCGGGGTGAGCGCATAGGCGCCGGACAGCGGATCGGTGCGCAGATAGCCGAGCTCCATGAGGGTGCTGGCCAGGCGGGACACCGTGGAGGGGGCGAGGCCGGTGCTGCGCACCAGCTGGCTGTTCGTCATCGTGCCGGATTCGGCGCGGGAGAGCGCCTCGAGGAGCTTGAGTCCCCGCGCCAGCGCTTCGACCGGGCGCGAGGTGGGAGACATGGTCGAAGTCCTATCAATCGGGCGCCCGGGGCGAGCAGGGCGTCGGGCCGCGGGCGGCGGGTTCGAACGGGCCGGTGCGGCGGGCTCCGGCGCGTCCCGCCGCCCCCTCCCCACATCGCTCCGCCGCCGCTACCCTGAAACGATGAAGGCACCGTCGCCCCGCATCCCGCAGCACCGCTCCATGATCGTCACCCCGCAGCCGGAGGCCACCGACGCCGGCGCCGAGGTGCTTGCGGCCGGCGGCAACGCCGTCGACGCCGCGGTCGCCGCGGCTCTGGTCCAGGGTGTGGTCGACCCGCTCATGTGCGGGATCGGCGGCATGGCGATCATCCAGGTGGCCACTCCGGACGGCCGGGCGCACGTCCTCGACGGGCTCGGCACGAGCCCGCAGGGAGTCTCCGAGGACATGTGGGCCGGCCGGTACCTCGGCCTCACCACCGACGGCTTCGGCTACCGGGTGGCAGGCTTCGTCAACGAGGCGGGCGCCCAGGCGGTCCTCACACCCGGCGCGCGGCGCGCCTACGGCGAGCTCCACGCCCGGTTCGGGTCCCTGCCGTGGGCCGACCTGGTCGCCCCCGCCATCCGCTGTGCTCGCGACGGGTGGGTGGTCCGTCCGCACACCTCGACGATGTTCCACCAGGACGAGCGGAAGTACGGGCGGATGAACATCGGCGAGAAGCTCGGGCTCACCGCCGACGGCCGTCGGATCTACCTCGGTCCCGACGGCGCCTACCCCATGATCGGCGACACGATCCGCAATCCGGAGCTCGCCGACACCCTCATCCACATCAGCGGCCGGGGAGCCGAGGACCTCTACCGGGGCGAGCTCGCCTCCGCGGTGGCCGCCTCGATCGAGAGCGACGGCGGGTTCCTCCGCACGGCCGATCTCGCCGGATACGTCGTGCGGTCGCTCGACCCGCTCACCCACGACTACCGCGGTCTGCGGGTCTCCGTGCCGCCGGCACCGGCCGGCGGGGTGCAGATGCTCGAGACCCTCGGCATCCTCGACCGCTTCGACGTCGGCGCGCTCGATCACAACGGGCCCGAGCACATCCGGATCCTCGTCGAGGCGATGAAGCGCGCGCTGCTCGACAAGGAGAGGCTGTGGGCCGACCCGGATACGGGGCCCGACGACCATTCCCGCCTCCTGGCCGAGGAGTCCCTCGCCGCCGCGGCCGATCACATCCGCGCAGGTGAGCGGCTTGATCTCGAGGCGCTCAGACCGCCCGTCGAGGCAAGCGATCCCCGCGACACCACGCACCTCGGGGTGGTCGACGCCGCCGGCCTGACCGTGACGATGACCCACTCGCTCGGCAACCCCTCGGGATACATCCCGTCGGGCACCGGGTTCATGCTCAACGGCGGGATGAGCATCTTCGATCCGCGGCCCGGCCGCTCGAACTCGATCGTGCCGGGGAGTCGCCGCCCGACGACGATGTGCCCGACCATCGTGTTCGACGGCACCGAGCCGGTCATCGCCATCGGTGCTCCCGGTGCCTCCTGGATCACCCCGGCAGTGGCACAGGGGATCTCGAACATCCTCGACTTCGGGATGACTGCGCAGGAGGCGGCGATGGCTCCGCGGATCGTCGCGACGTCGAATGCCATCGACATTTCCAACCGGATCCCGCGCCGCGTGCAGTCGGCGCTCGAGGCGCGGGGGTACGACGTGCGGCGCTCACCGCTGAGCCACGCCTTCGCCGCCGTGCACGCGATCACCCGGTTCGATGGGGTGCTCGCCGGCGGGGCGGACCCGCAGCGGGACGGCTGCGCCGCCGGGGTGTGACCAGCCCGGCGTCAGTGCCGCGGACCGAGGAATCCCCGGAGCGCCGTGGCAAGGGTGGCTTCGAAGCATGCCGCGTGGGAACTCGACGGCAGCCGGCTGAGCGCACCGACGCTGCAGAGGACTGCAGCGCCGTGGATCGGGGCCCACAGTGCGACGAGGTCCGGATCGACGGTGTCCGGATCAGCGTGATCGTCGTCGACCGTGTCCGGGCGCATCTCGCTGTGGATCGTCGCGCCGTCGCACCTTCCCTGCGGCGCGACGGCGCTCGCATCGGCGCGGGCGGCCGTGACGAGCGCACGGAGCAGTGTCAGCGGGTCCTCGTGGCTCGTGCTCACCGTGGCGCTGCCCAGCGGCACCGCATCGATGAGGCACGCGAAGTGGTCGCGGTGGTGCACCGCGAAATCGAAGTACGCGTGCCCGGCCGCCGCGAGCCGCTCGCGCGCGCTCGCAGCGTCGGGCAGGCGATCGACAGCAGAACCGATGCTCCGGGCGAGCAGATCGAGAACCTCGTTGCGCACCTCCGCAAGGAGCTCCTTCTGGTTCGCGAAATGGCGGTACGCCGCTGAGGCGGACACTCCCGCCCGGCGAGCGGCCTCACGGAGGACCACCGCGTCCGGCCCCCCGTCCGCGGCGAGCTCCACGCCGATCCCGATGAGCGTCCTCCGCAGATCGCCATGCCGATAGGTGGCCCGCGACGTCGAGTAGTTAACGGTGTTCACATCCGAAGTGTAACATGCGTAAAGTGAACGATGTTCACATAACACTCTCCTGAAAGGTCGCGCCCGCATGGATGTCCTCATTGCGGCACTGCTCCTCGCCTCCGGATTCGTCGGATGCGCGGAGTTCGCCTCCGTCGTCCTCGTCCACCCCGTTATCCGCCGACTTCCCGAAGACGGGCAGTTCATCATGGAGAAGGGCTTGCTGACGACCTTCGGCCGGGTCATGCCCATCGGAATGACCGCCGTTCCGATCCTCGCCGGTGTCGCCGCTGCGCGAGATTCTTCGACCTGGTTCATCGTTGCCGCAATCACCTTCACGGTGGCGCTCGTCGTCACCATCGCCGGCAATGTCCCCATCAACGAACGTACCCGCAGGATGGTCGAGGCCCCCGAGTCCTTCATCCACATGCGTCGCCGGTGGGATCTGTTCCAGGCCGTCCGCGGGACGCTGCAACTCGCGGGATTCGTGCTCGTGGTGCTCGGCGCGACCACAGCGTGACGCGCTCGGAGCGCTGGTGCGGAGCTCAGCCCGGCCCGCCGCTGATCTCCGACCACAGTCGCTCCACCCGCTCGTCGATCTCGTCGGTGATCGCGCGGACGCCGCGCAGGTCCTCCGTACTCGGGTCGGCGAGCTCCCAGTCGAGGTAGTGCTTGCCCGGGTAGATCGGACAGGCATCGCCGCAGCCCATGGTGATGACGTAGTCCGCGGCACGCACCACGTCGTCGGTGAGGGGCTTGGGGAACGCACCGGACACGTCGACGCCGCGCTCGCCGAGCACCTCGACGACGAGCGGGTGCACCTCGGAGCCGGGCAGCGACCCGGCCGAACGCACCTCGACCCCGGCGCCGGCGCGATGGGCGAGGAGCGCTGAGGCGATCTGCGAGCGGCCCACGTTGTGCACGCAGACGAAGAGCACCTGGGGAACATCAGTGGTGATGGTGCCCTGCGACAGGGCGAGGGCGCGCAGGCGGTCGTCGGCGAAACGGCCGGCGAGTGAGGCGAGGTGGGTGCGGATCTTCGCCGTGCGCGACAGCGTCGTGTAGGACTCGAAGACGCAGCGCTCGATGGTCTCCGCGGAGAACTTCCCCGCATATTCGGCGGTGAGCTCCACGGCGATGCGACCGAGGACAGCGGTATCGAGCGGTGTGGCGTCGGTGCTCGCGCCGGCCGCTGCACCCGCGGCCGGAGTTCGGGTCGATGGGTTCGGTGGTCAAGGTCATCCCTCTCATCGAGAGCTGCGGTCCGGCGGGTCCGTCGGACCGGTGATCGTCGAGGACTGCACAGGTGCCTGCCCGTCGAGGAGCCCGGCGACGAGCGCCTCGACCCGGGAGCGGATCTCGTCGCGGATCCGGCGCACCGCGTTGATGCCCTGGCCGGCGGGGTCCTCGAGCGACCAGTCCTCGTAGCGCTTGCCGGGGAAGATCGGGCAGGCATCCCCGCAGCCCATGGTGATGACGACGTCGGAGGCCTGCACGGCATCCGGGGTGAGCACGGTGGGAGCGGAGGCGGTGATGTCGATGCCCTCCTCGGCCATCGCCTCGACGGCGACCGGATTGAGCCGGTCTGCCGGCTCGGAGCCGGCGGAGCGCACCTCGATCCGCCCCGCTCCGAGCGATTCGAGGTAGCCCGCCGCCATCTGCGAGCGGCCGGCGTTGTGGACGCAGACGAACAGGACGCTGGGGCGCGATGCTGCGGTGGTCATCGGGACTCCTCCGAGGTGAGCGGACGGCCGGGATAGGTGGGGTCGTTCGGGAACAGCCTCCGGCCGGCCCAGAGCGAGACGTAGACGAGGGCGACGAGCACGGGGACCTCGATGAGCGGGCCGACGACCCCGGCGAGGGCCTGCCCCGAGGTGACTCCGAAGGTGCCGATCGCCACCGCGATGGCGAGCTCGAAGTTGTTGCCCGAGGCGGTGAAGGCGACGGTCGTCGACCGCGCGTAGTCCAGGCCCACGGCCTTCGCCGCGAGCAGTGCGACCCCGAACATCACGACGAAGTAGACGAGGAGCGGCAGTGCGATGCGAGCGACATCCCACGGGCGCGAGGTGATCGCCTCCCCCTGGAGGGCGAACAGCAGCACGATGGTGAAGAGGAGGCCGTAGAGGGCCCACGGCCCGAGCTTCGGCAGGAAGCGCTCCTCGTACCACTCGCGTCCTCGGGCCCGTTCGCCGACGACTCGGGTGAGGAACCCCGCGACGAGCGGGATGCCGAGGAACACGAGGACCGAGACGACGATCGCCCAGAACGAGAACTCCGCCGAGGTCGTCGGCAGGCCCAGCCACGACGGCAGGAGCTGCAGATAGAACCAGCCGAGCGCCCCGAACGCGATGACCTGGAAGACCGAGTTGATCGCGACGAGCACCGCTGCGGCCTCCCGATCCCCGCAGGCCAGATCGTTCCAGATGAGGACCATGGCGATGCAGCGGGCGAGGCCGACGATGATGAGCCCGGTGCGGTACTCGGGGAGGTCGGCGAGGAAGATCCACGCGAGGACGAACATCAGCGCCGGGCCGACGACCCAGTTGAGCACGAGGGAGAGGACGAGGAGCGTGCGGTCGCCGGTGACGCGGTGGGTCTCGTCGTAGCGGACCTTGGCGAGCACGGGGTACATCATGACGAGCAGTCCGAGCGCGATCGGGACCGAGACCTGCCCGATCTTCACCGCGTCGAGCGCAGCGCCGAGTCCCGGGGCGAACCGGCCGAGCAGCAGTCCGGCGACCATCGCGAGGAGGATCCATGCCGGCAGCCAGCGATCGAGGAACGACATCTCGCCGGCCACCGTCGCGGAATCCGACCGGGGCCGGGTGTGGGTCGCGCTCATCGGGACGTTCTCCTCATATCGATGGCTGTCGATGAGAGAGTACTCCGGCGGATCGACAGGCGTCAATGTATGATATCGGCATGACTGCAGCGACCGCCCATGCCACGGGTCCCCGGTCCGCGGATCCGAGCGGACCGGCACGCTCCTCCCGGTCGGAGAGCACCCCCTGCTGCTCGCTCTCGGACTCGCCGCTCGATGCCCAGCACGCCGAGCACATGGCGGTGAAGCTCAAGGCGCTCGCGGATCCGACGCGGCTGCGCCTGCTCTCCCGGATCGCCGCGCAGGGCTGCGATGCGGTGTGCGCGTGCGATCTCCTCGACGAGCTCGGCATCAGCCAGCCCACGGTGAGCCACCACCTCAAGAAGCTCGTCGACGCCGGCCTGCTCACCCGGGAACAGCGCGGTCGCTGGGCGCACTACACCGTCGTCCGCGAGGCCTTCGCCGATCTCAGCGGATTTCTCGACCTGGGCTGAGGTTCGCGACGCGGCGCCGCGGACCGTGTGCGGCGCCGCGCACCGCCGGCGGGTACAGAGCGCTCGGCGAGCGCTGACCTGCTCACACGCCCGAGGCGTACCCGTCGCGCTGCGGGTCGGCGCCGCCGGCCAGCGTCCCCTCGAACCGGGTGAGTGCATGCACGCCGGCGAAGGCGTAGGACAGCGCTGAGCGCCGCACCTCGTAGCCCATGTCCTCCACCGCGGTCTGCACGCGCCGCGGGATCCGGTTGGAGATGTCGATCGCGTTCGAGGTGGCGACCACGCGCGGTGCCATGACCGCCTCCTGCGCGTTCATCCCGAAGTCGAGGATGTTCGAGATCCCCTGGGCCACCGCCGGGGTGATCCACGAAGCGCCCGGTGCGCCGATCGCCACCACCGGCTCATCGCCGGACATGACGACGACCGGGGCCATCGTCGTGTTGCGGCGCTTGCCCGGCTGGATCGAGTTCACGTGGCCCGGCCGCGGATCGAAGGTGCTCATGCCGCCGTTGAGCACGAAACCGGTGCCCGCCGGGATGTAGCCCGACGGGTTGCCGAGCGTGTGGGTGAGGGAGATCGTCAGCCCCGACTCGTCGGCCGCGCAGAGGTGCGTGGTGTGCCGGGATTCGTGGGATGAGACCTGCGGCCGGGCGGCGTCGACGTCGGCCTTCTCCCCGGAGCGCACGGCCCGGGCCGCCGCGTCGAGGGAGTCGGCGGTGAGGAGGGCCGCGAAGTCCTCCGGTGAGGCATCGGCCTCGTTCCACAGCCGCTCCTTGTCCCGCAGCGAGGTCTTCATCGCCTCGGCGAGGATCCGGATGTGCTCGGGGCTGTTGTGCTCGAGTGCGGAGAGGTCGAACCGGTCCATGATGCCCAGCGTCTGGAGCAGCTGGACCCCGCCGGCCGGTGCCGGGGCGGCGGAGACGGTGAGGCCCCGGTAGCTCGCGGAGAGCGGTGCGGGCTCGTGGAGCTCGTAGTCGGCGAGGTCCGCGGCGGTGAGGAATCCGCCGTCGGCGGCCACCGAATCGGCGACCGCCGTGGCGAGCTCACCGGTGTACAGCGCCTCCGCGCCGTGATCGCGGAGGTGGATGAGGGTGTCGGCGAGCTCCGGGTTGATGATCGTGTCGCCGACGCTCGGGAAGCTGCCGCCCTCGCCCAGATAGATGCGGCGGCCATCAGGCGTGATCGCGAGCTTCTCGCCCATGTTCATCCGCCCGTAGCGGCGCTCGTTCTGGGTGAGCACGGTGTACGTGTGGGGGCGGACGAGCCATCCCTCGCGGGCCAGCCGGATCGCCGCGGCGAAGAGATCGGCCCACAGCAGCGAGCCGAACCGTGCGTGGAGGCGGCCGAAGGCGCGCAGGGTGCCCGGCGTCATCACCGATTGGGCGCCGGTCTCGTTGACGAAGCCCGCCACCCGGTAGCCGAAGCCGTCCGTGGTGGGACCCAGCAGGTCGGCCTCCCACATGTCCGGGCGCACCCCGGCCGGGCTCGTGCCGAGGCCGTCGATGATGTGGCGGGTGCCGTCCGGGGTGACGATCTGCATGTCGGCCATCCCGCCGATCCCGCACATGAGCGGGTCGACGACGCCCTGGACCATGGCCGCGGCGATCGCGGCGTCCACGGCGTTGCCGCCCGCGGCGAGCACCTCGACCCCGGCGTCGGTAGCCTCGGGCTGCGGGGTGGTGATCATCGAGCGGAAGCGGCGGGCGCGAGGTGTGGGGGTCAGCATGGGATCCACGCTAGCGGAGGAGAGCCGACCTGCTCAGTGGGGTCCGGTCGCCCTGATCCCACCCGGGCGGTGCGGCACGAGCACCGGCACCAGTCGGACCAGGAGCACCATGCCGAGGAGCTCGACGAGCGTCTGCGCGACGACCGCGAGCGGAGCGAGGGCGAGTTCCGCGGGCATGGCGAGGGCGAGCGGCAGGACGACGAGCGAGTTCCGGGTGGCGGTCGAGAAGACCACGGCGCGCGCACCGGGCACGTCGAGGCGGGCGCTGCGCGCGGCGAGCAGCCCAACCCCCACTGCGAGGACGAGGAAGACCGCATAGAGGGGAACGACACGGAGCACCGCGGTGATCTGCCCGCCGACCGCCGCGATCTGCGAGCCGATGACGACGACGAGGGTCACCATCATCAGCGGCACCATGAGCGCCCCCGAGGCGTCGGTCGCCACCCGAGCCGCCCGGTGCCGCCGCGCCAGGGCCTGCACGGCGGCTGCCGCCCCGAGGGGCAGGACGATGAGGACGAGGAATGCCCGGCCGAACGGAGCGAGGTCGATCGCGGACGCCGCGGTGCCGCCGGTGAATGCGAGGAGATAGGCCGGAAGGAGGAGCATCTGCACGAGCATGAGCAGCGGGGCCGCGGCGAGGAGCCGGTCGCGCGCGCCTCCCGCGAGACCGGTGAACACGATGACGTAGTCGATGCACGGGGTGAGGAGGACGAGGAGGACGCCCGCCTCGAGTCCGGGGTCGTCGGTGACGACGCGGGAGAGCGCGAAGGCGATGATCGGGACGACGAGGAAGTTCGCCACGAGGACCGTGAGGAGGAAGCGGACATCGCGCAGCGCCCGGCCGACGGTGATGAGCGGGATGCCCACGAAGGTGGCGAAGAGGAGCAGGAAGAGCGCGGGCTCGATCGCGTGGGCGAGTGCGGGCGCCTGCGCCGGCAGACCGAGGCCGATCCCGGCCCCGACGGCGATCGCCACGAGATAGAGGGTGACCTGGTGGCAATCCCACCACTCCACAATTCTCTCCACGGGACCATCGTCCCAGACGACGCGCGGTGCACCGCAGACGCCGGGCGAGCACCGGCGGGCCCCGCGGGCGGGAGCACCCAGCACGACACCGCCGCAGTCGGCGATGACTGCGGCGGTGCCGGTCGTGTGCTCCGAGAGGTGCTGGGAACGGCCGCGGTGCTCAGCCGACGACGGTCTGGTGCTGCTCGGCCGGGGACAGGCTGCCCTGGAAGGTCTCGAGCTGGCCGGCGGTGGCCCGCGCATCGACTCCGGTGTTCGGGTCGAGGATGCGGAATGTGCCGTCGGCGGAGTCGTAGTCGGTGATGACCACGGCGTGGACGATGTGCGGGTTGACGCCCTGGGCGGCCCGGTAGTCGTAGACGTAGGGGAGCGCGTCCATGTAGCCGGTGATGATCGCGGACTTGCCGTCGCGCACCTCGTCGAGGGCGCCGGTAAAGTCGGTGTCGGCATTCGCCGGAACGCCCTGCGCGTCGAGGATGCTGACCATGTGGGCTTCCACGGTCGGTCCCGAGGCGAGTCCGGTCTGTCCGCGGGCGGTCTCGATCGCAGCGCGCGGCCCCTGGTCGTAGCCCTGCGGTTGGTATCCCTCGGCGAGCATCGCGATGACCGCGGAGGTGGGGCCGCAGTCAGCGTCCTGGGTGGGCTGGCCCTGGAACTGGTCGATCGCCACGTAGGACGGACTCTGCGTGCCGGAGGCCTCTGCGGCGGCGACGGGTGCGGTGCCGAGACCGATCGCGTCGGCCCCGAACCCGAATCCGGTGACCGCGACGGCGCCGGCGGCTCCGAGGACGCCGATCCGCTGGAGGAGGGGGCGGGTGGAGGAGTGTGCAGTCTGTACTGTGCGCATGAGTCTCGAACCTTTCGTATGGATTCCGTTTCGCAACGGGCCGCGAGCAGTGATCGCGACCACGTCCACAACGCTGTCACCGGCGGGTTCGTCCGACAAGCGGGCCTGCCATGCCGTCGGTGAACGCCGGGTGGACGACATTCCCGAAATCGGTGCGTTGACGCTTCAACGATCGGGGCCGAGGCGCTCGCGCCTGCGCGTCGCCGCCCACAGGCTTCAATCAGTGTGCGACTCGATTTGAATACCTCTGTACTCGCTGGGAATAAGCGTGCCCGGGTTCCGGGCGGGGGAGGCCGGGGTCCATGACCCGGGGACCCACCGCGACCTGATCGTCCCCTACCGCCGAGGTGCGAGTCGGGTCAGACTGGCAGGAGCATCGCCGGTCGCAGTCGACGGCCGGTATTGAGGGAGCAGGAGGCGCACATGCGGATCGGGATCGTGGGAGCAGGGATCGGTGGGCTGTGCGCGGCGATCGGGCTGCAGCGTGCGGGAGCGCAGGTGACGGTGTTCGAGCAGGCCCCGGTGCTCCGCGCCGGCGGGTCGGGTCTGTCCGTGTTCGCCAATGGACTCCGCGCCCTCGACGTCATCGGTGCCGGGGACGCTTTCCGGCAGGCCACCTCGGCCGAGGTGCGGGAGCTGCGCGGAGGGCATCGCCGGCCCGACGGCGCCTGGCTCGCGCGCATCCCCATCGAGGCCGTCGCGGAGCTCCGGGTCATCGACCGGGCGGTGCTCCACGATCTCCTCCTCGACCACATCGCCCCCGGCACGGTGCGCTCGGGATGCCGCATTGTCCGGGCGGATCTCGACGGGACCGTGGTTGTGGACCCGGGCAGGGAGCCCGAGGCAGACCGTGCTCCGGCCCCCGGACAGGACGCCGAGGCCGGGCCGTCCGGGACATCGGACGACTCCTTCGACCTCGTCGTCGCCGCCGACGGGCTGCGGAGTACGGTCCGGCGCTCCTGGCCGGGCGACCCCGGCATCCGGTACGCCGGCTACTCCGCGTGGCGGGGCATCACCGACCGGCCGGTGGACCTGTACGGCGAGGCCGGGGAGACCTGGGGCATCAGGCAGCGCTTCGGCCTGGCACCCCTGTCCGACGGGCGCGTGTACTGGTTCGCGGTGGCGACGATGGCACAGGACGTGCGGATCGAGGACGAGATGGCGGCAGTCCGCGCGACGTTCGGGCACTGGCACGCACCCATCCCCGCGCTGCTCGAGGCGACGCCCGCGGACCGCGTCCACCGGTTGCCGATCAACGAGCTCGCCGGTCCGCTCCCGTCCTACGTCCGCGGCCGGACGGTGCTGCTCGGCGACGCCGCGCACGCCATGACACCGAACCTGGGACAGGGCGGTGGGCAGGCGATGGAGGACGCCGCCGTGCTCACGCTGCTGCTGCGGCCGTTCGCGCAGCACGCCTCCCCCGATCCCGCGGCGCTCGCGGAGGCGATCTCCCGGTACGACGCGCTCCGGCTGCCGCGCTCGCAGGCGATCGCGCGGGCCTCGCGCCTCGTGGGCGCTATGGGCCATGTGCGCGGCAGGTTCGTGAGCAGCGCCCGGGATCTGGTGCTCCGTCTCACTCCGGAACGGGCGCTCGTCCGACAGATCCGGCAGGTGCAGCTGTGGGAACCGCCGACGGGGTGAGGCGGATCGTCGCCCCACCCCGCCGGATCAGCTCTGTCCCTCACCCCACGTGCGCGTCGGCGAGGGAGAGCGCCTCGTCGAGCACGTCGAGGCCTCGGATGATGTCCTCGTCACGGGTGTTGAGCGGCGGCACGATGTGGATCCGGTTGAAGTTCGCGAACGGCAGGACCCCGCCGTCGACGAGCGCCTTCGTCAGCTCCGCCATCGCCGGTGAGCTGCCGCCGTAGGGCGCCAGCGGCTCCCGGGTCGTGCGGTCCTTGACGAGCTCGACCGCCCAGAAGCAGCCGAGTCCCCGCACGTCGCCCACGGACGGGTGGCGCTCGGCGATCTCGCGCAGGCGCGGTCCGATGACCTCGTCACCCAGCCGGGCGGCGTTCTCGATCATTCCCTCCTCACGCATGGCGGTGATCGTCGCGACCGCGGCCGCGCAGGCGAGGGGATGGCCGGAGTAGGTGAGGCCGCCCGGATAGGTGCGATCGACGAAGGTCTCGTAGATCGGCCGGGAGATCGCCACTCCGCCGAGCGGCACGTAACCCGAATTCACCCCCTTGGCGAAGGTGATGAGGTCCGGTGCGACGTCCCAGTGGTCGACGGCGAACCAGGCGCCGGTCCGTCCGAAGCCGGCCATGACCTCATCGGCGATGTAGACGATCCCGTACTTCCGCGTGAGCTCGCGCACGCCGACGAGGTACCCGGGCGGGGGAGCGTAGATCCCCGCGGTGCCCGGCACCGTCTCGAGCACGAGCGCCGCGATCCGGTCCGGCCCCTCGAGGACGATGAGGTCCTCGAGGTGGCGCAGCGCCCGCTCGGTCTCCTGCTCCTCGGTCTCCGAGCCGAAGTAGCTCCGGTACGGGTACGCGGGCATGAAGTGGACGACGCCCTCAGCGAAGTAGTCGTTGGGGAAGCGCCGCGGGTCCCCGGTGACGTTGACCGCGAGCTGGGTCCCGCCGTGGTAGCTGCGGTACGCCGAGAGCACCTTCTGGCGGCCGGTGTGGAGCCGGGCCATGCGGATCGCGTGCTCGTTCGCATCCGCGCCGCCGTTGGTGAAGAACACGTGGTCGAGGCCGTCGGGGGTAAGCTCGGTGATGAGGCGGGCGGCCTCGGACCGGGCGTCGTTGACGTGCTGCGGGGCGATCGTGCAGAGCTTCCCCGCCTGCTCCTGGATCGCCGCGACGACCGCCGGGTGCTGGTGCCCGATGTTCGTGTTGACGAGCTGGGAGGAGAAGTCGAGCAGCTCGCGTCCCTCGCCGTCCCACACCCGCGAGCCCTCGGCGCGGAGGACGGTCATGGGGGAGAACGGCCCCTGGGCCTGCCAGGAGTGGAACACGTGCGCCCGGTCGAGCTCGTGGGCGCGGCGGCCGGCTGCGATGTCGGCCTCGGTGATGGGGCTGTCGGTCCGGGTGACCGATTCGACCGTCGTGGTCATGAGAAGTCCTTCCGGGGTCGGGTGCCGGTCAGGCGTTGGTCGGGAAGCCGAGGTTGATGCCGCCGTGGCTCGGGTCGAGCCAGCGCTTGGTGACGACCTTCCCGCGGGTGAAGAAGTGGACGCCCTCGGTGCCGTGGGCGTGGGTGTCGCCGAACAGCGAGTTCTTCCAGCCGCCGAACGAGTAGTAGGCCATCGGCACCGGGATCGGCACGTTGACGCCGATCATGCCGACCTGGACCTCGTTCTCGAACCGGCGGGCGGCCCCGCCGTCGTTGGTGAAGATCGCGGTGCCGTTGCCGTAGGGGTTGGCGTTGATGAGCTCGATGCCCTCGTCGTAGCCGGCGACGCGCACGACGGAGAGCACCGGACCGAAGATCTCGTCGGTGTAGATCGACATCTCCGGGGTGACGTCGTCGAACAGCGTCGGGGCGACGAAGAATCCCTCGCCGTCGGCGTCGACCTCGGGCTTCCGTCCGTCGACGACGAGGCGCGCTCCCGCTTCGACCCCGGCATCGATGTAGCCGGCGACCTTGTCGCGGTGGGCGGCGGTGATGAGCGGGCCCATGTCCGTGCCGCGGGTGCCGTCGCCGGTCCGCAGCGTGCGCGTGCGCTCCGCGATCTTCCCGACGAGCGCATCGGCGATCGACTCGACCGCGACGACGGCGGAGATCGCCATGCAGCGCTCACCGGCCGCGCCGTATCCCGCGTTCACCGCGGCGTCGGCGGCGAGGTCGAGATCCGCGTCGGGGAGGACGAGCATGTGGTTCTTCGCGCCGCCGAGGGCCTGCACCCGCTTGCCGGAGGCGGTGGCCGTCTCGTACACGTAGCGGGCGATCGGGGTGGAGCCGACGAACGACACCGAGGCGACCCGCTCGTCGGTGAGGAGCGTGTCGACGGCCTCCTTGTCGCCGTGGACCACGGTGAAGACGCCGTCGGGCAGACCGGCCTCCTTCCACAGCGCGGCGATCCAGTTGGCGGCCGACGGGTCCTTCTCCGAGGGCTTGAGCACGACGGTGTTGCCGGCGGCGATCGCGATGGGGAAGAACCACATCGGCACCATCGCCGGGAAGTTGAAGGGCGAGATGATCGCGGACACCCCGACGGGCTGGCGCAGCGAGTGCACGTCGACCCCGGAGGAGGCGTTCTCGGTGTGGCCGCCCTTGAGGAGGTGCGGCATGCCGCACGCGAACTCGACGACCTCCTGGCCGCGGCTGATCTCGCCGAGCGCGTCGGCGAGCACCTTGCCCTGCTCGGCGGTGATGATCGCGGCGAGCTCCTCCTTGCGCGCATTGAGCAGCTCGCGGAACGCGAAGAGCACGGAGACCCGCTTCGACAGCGAGGTGTCTCGCCAGGCGGGGAACGCCGCGGCCGCCGAGGCGATCGCCGCCTCGGTCTCGGACCGCGAGGCGAGGACGACCTCGCCGGTGCGCTCGCCGGTGGCGGGGTTGTGGAGATCGGCGCGGCGGGCGTCGTCGGCGATCGGCGCGGGGGCGCCGTCGATCCAGTGGGTGAGCGTCGTCATCGTGCGCGCCCTTTCGGGGTCGGGATCAGGCCTGCGGCCGTCGGTGACGGCCCTCACACTCAGGCTGTCCCGCGGCGCTCCGGGCGTCAACGAGCACAGTGTCAGATGAAGCGTGCGGTACATGACACTCTGTACAGTCACCCTATGAGCGAATTCTGCGCCGACACCAGCACCTCCGCCGCCTCCCCGCTCACCGTGGCGCGCCTGCTCGAGCTGCCGGACCTCGCCGCCGGTGCGCCCGAGGTGCTCAGCGGCACCGACCGCCTCGATGCCCCGGTGCGATGGGTGCACATCGTCGACACCGAGAACACCGGAGCGCTGCTCGAGGGCGGGGAGCTCGTCCTCACCACCGGATCGGTCTTCCGGCACTCCCACGACCAGGCGCGCAGCTTCTTCGACGACCTCGAGAGGGCCGGGGTCGCCGGGGTCATCGTCGAGCTCGTCGGCTCCGACGGCGCGTTCGACGCCGAGGCGCGCCGCCGCGTCGGCTCCGCAGCGGTCGGCCGCACGCTGCCGGTCGTCGTGCTCCACCGGCGCGCCCGCTTCGTGCGCGTCACCCAGGCCGCACACCGCCTCCTCATCGGTGAGCAGATCGCGCGGCTCGAGAGCGCGCGCCTGGTCCACGAGGTGTTCACCGGGCTGAGCCTCGAGGGTGCCGACGAGCAGCGCATCGTCGACACCACCGCAGAACTCCTCGGGACCGCGGTCGTCCTGGAGGATGCCGCGCACCGCGTCCTCGCATTCAATGCGGCGGGAGGGAGCGTCGACGCCCTGCTCGCCGAATGGACCGCCCGTGCGGGCGGGGAGGGTCGTCGGGGGTCTGCAGCCGGTGCGGCTGCAGACCCCCGTGGGGGTGAGCGGGCGGCGCTGGGGCCGCCTCGTGGTGCCCGACGCGGGGTGCGGGACGGAGTCGGCCGCGCACGTGCTCGAGCGCGCCGGCCAAGCGGTGACGCTTGCGCGGATGGCCGCGCAGGACCGGCGCGATCTGCTCCAGCAGGCACGCACGGGCTTCATCCAGGAGCTCATGGACGGCGCGCTCACCGACCCCCGGCCGGCGCTCGCCCGGGCCGAGGCGCTCGGCATGCGCAGCGCGCCGGTGTACCTGCCGTTCGTCGTCCAGCTCGAACCGGTGCCCGGTGAGGACCCGACCGGGCTCCAGCTGCGGGAGCGCGCTGCCCTCGACGCGATGAGCGCCGCAGCGCGCACGCTGCGGCTGCCCGCGCTCGCCGGGGGCCTGCGCTCGGGATCGTTCGCCGTGCTGCTCGGCCTCGGCTCCGCCGACGACGTCGACGGGCGGCTGGGCGACCTCCTCGAGCGGGCGGGTCGGCTCCTCGACGGCGGAGGCGAAGGCGCTGACGAGGAGCGGCCGGTGCCGTGGATCGTCGGGGTGGGACCGGCCGCGGACTCGCTCAGCGGTGCGGCCCCCGGGCTCGAGGAGGGCGTCCGGATCGTCGAGGTCGTCGCGACGATGGAGGTCCGCCGCCGGCCGTTCTACCGTTTCGCGGACGTGCGCCTGCGCGGGGTGCTGTCGGCGCTCCGGGAGGATCCGCGGATGCGCGCCTTCGCCGGCGCGGAGCTCGGCGGGCTCATCGCCGCCGAGGGGCCGGAAGTCATCGGGTTCCTCCGTGTCCTCCTCGAGAGTGGAGGCAACAAGGCGGCGGCGGCCCGCCGGTCGCACCTGAGCCGACCGGCCCTCTATGCGCGGATCGCCCGGATCGAGTCGGCGCTCGGGGTCTCGCTCGAGGACGCCGAATCGCGGCTCGCGGTGCACGTGGCGCTCCTCTGGCTCGAGGTCGGCGGGCGGGTGGACGGATCGCGGTGAGCGCCCGGGCCGCGTGGGACGGATCCGGCGCCCGCGCCCGGAGTTCTCGCGGTTCTTGCATACCCCTGGGGGTATGTGCGACACTGGATCCATCACCCACCCGACCCAGGAGACGACATGCTTCTCGAACGCATCTACGACGAGGACCTCGCGCAGGCGAGCTACTTCATCGGCTGCCAGGCGAAGGGCGAGGCCGTCGTGGTCGACGCCCGCCGCGACATCGCCGAGTACCTCGAGCTCGCCGCTCACCATGGCATGACCATCACCGCGGTCACCGAGACCCACATCCACGCCGACTACCTCTCCGGCTCCCGCGAGCTCGCCGCCGCGACCGGCGCCGAGCTCTACGTCTCCGGTGACGGCGACGCGGACTGGCAGTACGGATTCGACGCCACCCGCCTGCACGACGGCGACACCATCACCATCGGGAACATCACCATCCGGGCGCGCCACACCCCGGGCCACACCCCGGAGCACCTCGTGTTCCTCGTGACCGACGGCGCCTTCGCCGACGAACCGGGGTACATGCTCTCCGGTGACTTCGTGTTCGCCGGGGACCTCGGCCGTCCCGACCTCCTCGATGAGGCCGCCGGCGGCGTCGACACCCGGTTCGGCGGGGCGAAGCAGCTCTTCGCGAGCCTCAAGACGGTGTTCCTCGAACTCCCCGACCATGTCCAGGTGTTCCCGGCGCACGGCGCCGGCAGCGCGTGCGGCAAGGCGCTCGGCGCGCTCCCGTCGACCACGGTCGGCTACGAGCGGAACTTCGCCTGGTGGGCCCCGTACCTGCGCGACGACGACGAACAGGGCTTCGTCGACGAGCTCCTCGACGGGCAGCCCGACGCCCACGCGTACTTCGGGCGGATGAAGCGGGAGAACCGCGACGGTCCGCGGATCCACGGTGAGCTCCCCGAGCTGCGGCGGATGACCCGCGACGAGGTCGAGAAGGCGCTCGCCGCGGACGAGGCGATCTTCGTCGACACCCGTCCCAACACCGAGGTGCACGCAGGCACGGTCGCCGGGTCGCTCAACATCCCGGGTCCGGCCAAGGCCGCGACCTACGGCGGCTGGGCCTACGATCCGGAGCGCGAATCGCGCGGGCTCATCCTGCTCGCCCCGGACGAGGAGACCGCCGAGGACTTCCGCGATCACCTGCTGCGCGTGGGCATCGACACCGTCATCGGCTTCACCCCCGACATCGACGGGCTGCCGTCGACCGTGCCGGCGATGATCGCCCCGTCCGAGCTCGGGTCCTTCGATGCCGCCCTCGTCCTCGACGTCCGGAACAAGACCGAGCACGCCGACGGCCACATCCCGGGTTCGTCCCAGCTCAGCGCCGGCCGCGTCCTGTGGAACCTCGAGGAGCTGCCGCAGGACGGCCCCATCGTCACCTACTGCCAGTCGGGGGTCCGGAACTCCGTGGCCGCGAGCGCGCTGCGTCGCGAGGGCTACGACATCGTCGAGCTCGAGGGCAGCTACGCCGGATGGTCGGCGTGGCAGGCCGAGTCCGCGGAGGCCGCTCGATGACCGCCGCACCGACGACCGCCCCCACCCGCATCACCGCGATCGACGCCGAGGAGCTCCGGCAGCGCCTCGTCGACGACGAGCAGCTGACGATCATCGACGTCCGCACGCCCGGGGAGTTCGACTCAGTCCACATCCGTGGCTCGTACAACGTGCCGCTGCCGCTCCTGTCGGAGCACACGCGGGAGCTCGCCGAACGGCTCGAGGGCCACGTGGTCCTCATCTGCCAGTCCGGGAACCGGGCGCAGCAGGCGTGCGGACGGCTCCATGACGTCGGACTCGCCGAGGCGACCGTGCTCACCGGCGGCATCGCCGAGTTCGAGGCCGCCGGCGGGGACGTCGTCCACGGGGCGCGCCGCTGGGCGATGGATCGCCAGGTCCGGATGACCGCAGGGTCGCTCGTGCTGCTCGGTGTGCTCGGCAGCCGCTTCGTCTCACCGAAGTTCGGATTCCTCGCCGGCGCGATCGGTGCCGGCCTCGCGTACTCGGCGGCGAGCGACTCGTGCGCGATGGCCTCGGCGCTGTCGAAGATGCCGTGGAACCGCACCGCGGTCGATCCGACGCTCGAGAACTCGATCCGTGCGATCCCCGCGGCGCCGCAGGCCCTCTGAACCCCGGTCGCCCGGGCTCCGGCCCGGGCGACCGTCACCACCCGTACTGAAGAAGGAGGAGGTGCAGTGGACCTCACCATGATCGGAATCCTCGTCGCCGCAGTGGCGATCGGGGTCTCGCTCGGCCTGCTCGGCGGCGGAGGGTCGATCCTCACGGTTCCGCTGCTCTCCTACGTCGCGGGACTCGACGCCAAAGAGGCGATCGCGGCTTCGCTGTTCGTCGTCGGCACGACCTCGGCGGTGAGCGTCATCGCCCACGCCCGGCAGGGCAATGTCCGCTGGCGAACGGGTCTGATCTTCGGCGCGGCCGGAATGGCCGGCGCCTTCGGCGGCGGCCTGCTCGGCGGAATCATCCCCGGGACCATCCTCATGATCGCCTTCGCGCTCATGATGCTCGCCACCGCCGGGGCCATGCTCCGGGGGCGGAGGAAGCAGGCCGCGGCAGGCGAGCCGAGCGCGCACTCGCGCGAACTGCCCGTCGTGCGCATCGTCGTCGACGGGCTGATCGTCGGCTTCGTCACCGGCCTCGTCGGTGCCGGAGGAGGCTTCCTCGTCGTTCCCGCCCTCGCCCTGCTCGCCGGACTGCCGATGGCCGCGGCCGTGGGGACGTCGCTCCTCGTCATCGCCCTCAAGTCCTTCGCCGGGCTCGCGGGGTACCTCACCTCGGTGTCGCTCGACTGGGGACTCGTCCTCGGTGTCACCGCGGCCGCGATCATCGGCAGCGTCATCGGTGCGACGCTCTCCTCGAAGGTGCCGGAGGCCGCTCTGCGGAAGGGCTTCGGAGTCTTCGTCCTCGTCATGGGCGTCATCGTCCTGTGGCAGGAGCTCCCCGGCCCGTACGACCTCGCGGTCCTCGCGGCAGCCGCCCTCGCGGCGGTGCTCGCCGGGATCTGCCTGCTGCTCGGCGACCGGTGTCCGGTGCCGCTGCGGGGACGCCGGGCGGACCGACCCGAACTCCACACCCGAGAACCATCGATCCCGAAGGGACCACAGACATGACCACCATCACCCTCACCGGCGACACCTTCGCCCGGACGATCGCCGACCAGGACATCGTGCTCGTCGACTTCTGGGCGAGCTGGTGCGGACCGTGCCGGATGTTCGCACCGGTGTTCGAGGCCGCCTCCGCCGAGCATCCCGAGATCGTCTTCGCGAAGGTCGACACCGAGGCCGAACAGGCACTCGCCGCGGCTGCGCAGATCACCTCGATCCCCACGCTCATGGCGTTCCGCGAAGGCGTGCTCGTCTTCTCCCAGGCGGGTGCGCTGCCGGCTCCCGCGCTCGCGGAGCTCATCGAGAAGGTCAAGGGTCTCGACATGGACGAGATCCACCGTTCCGTCGCCGCTCAGCAGGCTTGACACCCGCCGCCGGTGCGGGGCCCGACAGGGTCGCCGCACCACCCCACGAGAAAGCGAGACCGCCATGCGCACCGCCGATCCCGACACCCAGCGCAAGATCCTCCACCGCCTCAAGCGGGCGCGAGGACAGCTCGACGCGGTGATCCGCGCCGTCGAGTCGCAGGGCTCGTGCCGCGATGTCGTCACCCAGCTCGCCGCGGTGTCCACCGCAGTCGACCGGGCCGGCTTCATGGTCGTGTCCTCGGCCATGCAGTACTGCATCGTCGATCCGGAAGGCGCGGCCGAGACCGAGGACGGACTCACCAAGGACGAGCTCGAGAAGCTCTTCCTCTCCCTGTCCTGACCCACCACCCACACCAGCACCACTGATGAGAGGACCCGAACCATGTGCCGAGCAGTGACCTGCAAGAAGTGCGGAAAGACGACCTGGGCCGGCTGCGGCCAGCACGTCGACCAGGTGATGAAGGGCGTGCCCCGGGCGGACCGCTGCCCCGGTCACGAGAACGACCCGAAGAGCGAGAAGCAGGGCTTCCTCGCGAAGATGTTCGGCCGCTGAGCCGAACCTCCGGTACGTCGGGGCCCGGTGACGCAGTGCGCGTCGCCGGGCCCCGACGTACCGGTAGAGTGGATGGCTCCCGGGGAACGCCGACCGCATCGGCGCCGCCCGCCCTCACCGAACGATGGGAGCCTTCGTGGACAAGCCGAGCGGAGCCGACAGCTTCTCGCGCTGGTACCGATTCACCTCACGCCTGGAGTACATGCTGCTCCACGTGTTCGGGCCGGCGACGGGCAACGGTCGGAACGACCCGCGCGTGCGCAACCGGCGCGAATACGAGCGTCGGCGCGACCTCCACGAGCAGTGGCTCGTGACGCAGGGCCGGCCGGACTGAGACCGCTTCCCGCCGGCGCCCGTCTCAGTCGGAGGCGGACCCGGGGAACCCGACTCCGCTGAGCTCGCCGCCGAGCATCCGTCCGAGGACGGCGACGAGGGCGGTGAGTCCGGAGACCATGTCCTCGTCCGTGGTGAACTCGCGCTCGCAGTGGGAGACGCCGTCCACCGACGGGATGAACATCATCACGGTCGGGGCGACGGTGTTGAGCGGGATCGAGTCGTGCCCGGCCATCGTCCGGATCCGCCGGATGCCCATCCCGAGGTCGGCTGCGGTCTTCTCCACGAGCTCGACCCCCTCGACGGGGAAGTAGAGATTGGGACGCACGTCGAAGTCGCGCGAGACGATCTCCAGCCCCAGCCGCTCGCCGAGCTCGGCGAAGCGCTCGAGCAGGCGCTCGCGGGCGTCCTTGACGATCTGCGGATCGTCGGCCCGCAGGTCCGCGACGAGGTGGACGCGGGAGTTGACGACGATCGGTGAGTTCGGCTCGACCGTCACCTGCCCGACAGACGACACGAGCGTCTCCTCCGGGAACTCGCGGCAGATCTCCTGGAACATCAGCACGACGTGCGAGGCGCCGACGAGTGCGTCGCGCCGGTCGGCCATGGCCGTCGCGCCGGTGTGCGACTGCTCGCCGAGGACCTCGATGTCGAGCTTCTGCGTGTACCAGGACGAGTCGACCGCGCCGAGCGGGAGCCCCTCGCGCTCGAGGATGCGCCCCTGCTCGATGTGGATCTCGGCGTAGCCGGCGAGCGCGTCGAGCGACGGCGCCGGATCGGAGCCCAGGTACCCGATCGATTCGAGCGCCTCCCGCACCGTCACCCCGTCGAGGTCGGCGACGTCGAGCATCTCCTCCCGGTCCATGAGGCCGGCGTACACGGAGCTGCCCATGATGGACGGGGCGAAGCGGCCGCCCTCCTCGTCGAACCAGTCGACGACGACGAGATCGTACTCAGCGACGAGCTCGCCGGCAGCGATCCGCTGCTCGACCTCGGCTGCGGCATGGAGGGAGGCGATGACCCCGTAGGCCCCGTCGAAGCGTCCGCCGCGCGGCTGCGAGTCGAGGTGGGAGCCGGTGAGGATGAACGGGGTGTGCTCCTCGGCGCCCTCGACGAGTCGCACGCGGGCGAAGAGGTTGCCGATCCCGTCGACGGAGACCTCCCATCCGCGCTCGGCGGCGAAGGCGCGGAACCAGTCACGGGTGCGTCGGTCCTCCTCGGTGGCGGCCGGTCGGTGCACTCCTCCCCGATCGGTGGCGCCGATCGTCGCGACGTGGTGGAAGTTCTCGAGGAAGGTCTCGGTGATGTTCGGTGCGGACACGGATGCAGGTCTCCTCTGCTGGGTGGTCGGCCCCGGGTGACGGAGCCGCGGGGCGGTCAGGGGTTCGGCGTCAGGCGTGCGCGGCGCCGGTCGTCTCGTCGTGGTCGTGGGCATGGAACCCGCGCGTCTCCGGAACGCGGCCGAAGATGAGGAACAGGAGGACGAGGAGGGCGATGCCGATGACGTAGAAGGCGGGCGAGAACGCGACGTCCGTCGCATCGACGAGAGCGGTCCCGACGAACGGGGCGGTGCCGCCGAGCACGGCGTAGCCGACGTTGTAGCTGAAGGCCGCCGAGGTGAACCGGGTCTTGGGCTCGAACACCTCGACGAAGAAGGTGTAGCACCCGCCGCCGTAGATGGTGATCGCGACGACGAAGATCAGCTGGCCGACGAGGGCGAGTCCCATGGAGCCGCTGGTGACGAGCATGAATGCGGGGACCGCGAGCACCGCGAGCGCGAGCGTGCCCGCGATCATCATCGGCTTGCGGCCGACCTTGTCCGACACCGCGCCGAACACGGGCAGGAGGATGGTGTACGCGAGCATCGCGAGCCCGTTGAGGAGGAGCGACTGGTTGCGGCTCAGGCCGCCGACCGTCTCGACGTAGGACACGAAGTAGCCGGAGAGGAAGTAGAAGCCCATCGCGGTGAGGCCCATGATGATGACGACCTGGATCATCTTCACCCAGTTGTTGCGGAACGCGTCGCGCACCGGCGTCGACTGCTCGGCCACGGCGGACTTCTCCTCGACGATCTCCTTGAACACCGGCGACTCCTCCGTCTTGGCGCGGATGATGAGACCGATGAAGGCGAGCGGCAGCGCCAGGAGGAACAGGATGCGCCAGCCCCAGGCGACGAAGGATTCATCGCTCATCGACGCGGAGAGCACGAGGAAGAGCGTGGCGGCGAAGACCGAGGGCAGTGCGGTGGCGGCGAGCGTGACGTTGACGAACATCCCGCGTCGGTTCACGGGGGCGTGCTCGAACACGAAGGACGGGGCGCCGACCGATTCGCCGCCGGCGGAGAAGCCCTGGAGCAGGCGCAGGAGCACGAGGAGCACGGTTGCCAAGATGCCGATCGAGTCGTACCCGGGGAGCAGGCCGATCGCGGTGGTCGCCGCGCCGATGGTCAGCAGGGTCGCGACGAGGACGTTCCGCCGTCCGATCCGGTCCCCGAGGGCGCCGAAGAACAGGCCGCCGACGGGGCGGATGAAGAAGGCGACGCCGTACGTCGCGAAGAGTGCGAGGAGTGCAGTCGCCTGGTTGTCGCCGGGGAAGAAGATCTGGGACAGCACGACGGCCGAGATGCCGTAGAGCGCGAAGTCGTAGAACTCGATGAACTGCCCGACGCTGCCCCCGAGGAGGACGCGTCGCTGCATGGGCGTGATGCCCGTCGTGCCGGCGGCAGCCGGTGAAGTGGTGTGAGTCATGCCACGTGACGTTAGCCATACGGATAAGCGAAGTAAATGGGTGGGTGAGCTCCCCGCGCGGACCGCCGGCCGGAGCTGTTACCGCGGTGTTTCGCGGAGTTGACGGCGGTATGGCGTCGGCGGTGCGGACACTCGGGCCGCCGATGCTCGGATTACCGGCCTGACCACGGGGAACGGGAGATCGACCGGCGGCCCGATGCGGTGCCGTCATCTAACTCTTCAGTTTTCAGAATAAATTGTGGTGATGGGAAACCATCGAAAGATTCCGTGGGCCGGTGCGGCGCGCTCCGGGCTCAGCGCGGCGTGATGAGTCTCCGGCACAGATCCATGAAGGCCTCGGCGGTCCGATTGCCGACCTCCTCCGGGTGGCACACGATATGGACCGGCAGCGGAGCGAGGTCCCCGGCGAGCTCGATGGTGCGGAGCGCCTCCCCGCCGTAGGTGCGGTCGTTCGGCACCCGCTGATTCAGCAGCGCGAAGCCGAAGCCCCGCGCGACGAGCCCCCGGACGGTCTCGTAGCCGTTGAGCCGGAAGCGGACGCCCGGGGTGAGGCCGGCGGAGCGGAAGAGCCCGAGGTAGTACGCGCCGGTGTGCGGCAGGTCGAGGAGGATGAGCGGATCCCTGACGAGCTCGGAGAGCGGGACGGGGCCGCTCCGCGCGGCGAGGTGATGGGTGGCCGGGACGATCGCGTGCGGCCGGATCTCCTCGAGGAGCTCGGTGTGGAGCCCGGTGAAGGGGACCATCGAGGACGACACCGCGACATCGACCTGGCGGTCGTGGACGAGCCGCGTGAGCTCCTCCTGGTCGGCCTCGATGAGCTCGACCGCCACCTCGGGGTGCTGCTGGGTGAACGCCTGGAGCAGCTGCGGGGCGCGGAAGGGGGCCATCGGCTGGTACATGCCGATCCTCAGACGTCCGCCGAGCGGGCCGGCGGTGCGCGCGATCGACTCCTCCATCGCCCGCGCCTGCGCGAGGAGGAGCACCGCGTCCTCGAAGAACCGCCTGCCCGACCGGGTCAGGCGGACTCCGCGGCGCGGCATCCGTTCGAGGAGATCGGTGCCGAGCTCGCGCTCGAGCTGCTTGATCGAGGACGAGAGCGCCGGCTGGGAGACATGGAGGCGCCGTGCGGCGACGGTCATGCTGCCGGCGCGTGCCGCTTCGGTGAAGTGCGCGAGCTGCACGAGGGAGAACGCCACCGGGACCGCCTTTCGTCACCGCCATGATAGGCCGCACGCCGAGTCCGCCGGCGCCGGCCGCGGTACCCTCGGACCATGCTCGCCCGCCTCCTCGCCGACGACGACGTCCGGGCGCTGCTCACCCCGGAGCTCGCCGTCGGGACCATGCTCGCCGCACTCGCCGACCACGGGCGCGATGCGCTCGCCGCCCCGCCGCGCATGTCCGCGGACCTCGGGGGATCCCAGCTGACCCTCACCGCCGGGGCCACCCCGACCCACTACGGCTACCGCTCCTACGACACCCGCGGCCTCCCGCGGGCGGAGCAGGTCGTCGTCGCCCACAGCGCGGCGACGGGCGAGGTCGAGACGATCGCCGTGGGGAACCTCATCGGACCGCGCCGTACCGGGGCGCTGGGCGGGGCGGCCGCCTCGCTCCTCGCCGGACCCGGACCGCACGCGGTCGCGGTCATCGGATCGGGTGTGCAGGCGCGCAACCAGCTGTGGGCGCTCGGCGGCGTCCTCGACATCGCCGAGGTGCGCATCCACTCACCGCGGCCTGCGCGGCGGGAGCGCCTGGCCGCGCACGCCCGCGATTCCCTCGGCCTGCCCGCGCGCGCCGTCGCCTCGACCGGCAAGGCGGTGCGCGACGCGACGGTCGTCGTCCTCGCGACGAGCGCAGAGTCCCCGGTCCTCGCCGCCGGCGACCTGGCGCCCGACGTCCTCGTCCACACCCTCGGCGTCGCCGCGGGCGGCCGCGCCGAGATCCCCTCGGAGCTCCTTGCCGATGCCTTCGTCACCGCGGACTCTCCCGCGCAGCACCTGAGCGAGATCGATCCGCTGCTCCCTCCCGAGGGCGCCCGGGCGATCGTGCCCCTCGGGGCGGTGGCCGCCGGTCGCGTGACGCCTCCGGCCGGCGGCCGGCGGATCTACCTGTCCCGGGGACTGGCCGGGACCGAGGTCGCGCTCCTCGCCGCCATCAGCGCGGCGGCCGACCGAGCCGAGGGGGTCGATGCCGCCCGCGGGACGACCGACGCGCTCGCAGATCCCGGACCGGGTCGGCGGGAAGGCTCGCGACACGGGCCGCCGGCCGCAGGTCAGTCCGCGGATCCATCGGCGGTGTAGCCGACCACCCGCTCGGTGCCGTCGGCGTCCCGGGTGACGATCGGGCGCAGGCCCCGGCACGGCTCCAGGGGTGCCGGCGGCCCGTCCGTGGAGAACCGGACCGAGCGGACCCGGCCCGGGCCGAGGAAGAGCGCCGAGCTGCCGAGCGCCACCTGCACCGGGGAGCCCGGGGGCAGGTCCTCGGCGAGGGACCGGTGATGGACGCCCCACCACGGCGCGTCCCCGTCGAGGAGGCGGCCGTGCACGGCGCCGTTCGGATCCGCCTCGACCACGACGGCATCCTGCCACCGCTCGGGCTTCGTATTCAGCAGCCGGGCCTGGATGAAGTGGACGAGGTGGCCGGGGGAGGTGCGCCTGCACTCGCCGCCCTCCGAGACGCGGGCGAGCGTCGTGCGCGGGTCGAGGCCGTGGTCGCGGGGATCGAAATCGGTGGTCATCGGGTCTCACTCCTGGAGGTTCGGGATCCGGCGCGGCATCCTCCACTCTGCCCGGACCGGGTGCGCGGGAGCCGCTCCCGCGTCACCGACCGACCGGAACCGTCGTCCGCGGTCATCCGGTGACGCGCGGTGTCATCTGCGCATCCGCCCGGGCGCGGTCCCGAGGCGGCCGCACGCTTTCGACAGAATGTGAGACGACTATCTCGATCCCTGAGCATGTCGTAGAATCGCTCGGGTCCACGACCACCCGATCACCCCGACCAAGGAGCGACCGATGCCGGACACCACCACCCCTGCGGATGAATCGCGGGCCGCGGCCACCTCGGCCCGGGAAGCGCGCAGCGGCTACATCGCCGTCACCGTCTTCCCGCTCCTCATCATCCTCGGCGGCGTCGTCGGCTACTTCGCCGCGGACACCGTGTCCCAGGCGGCGCCGGCGGTGAATCCGCTGCTCGGGATCGTGATGTTCACCATGGGCCTCACGCTGCGCCCGGTCGACTTCGGGATGGTCGCCAAGCGACCGCTGCCGGTGCTGCTCGGCGTCATCGCGCAGTTCGTCATCATGCCGCTCGTCGCCCTCCTCGTCGTCTTCATCCTCGGCCTCCCGCCGGAGATCGCCGCCGGCGTCATCCTCGTCGGCTGCGCGCCCGGCGGCACGGCCTCGAACGTCGTGGCCTACCTCGCCCGCGGCGACGTCGCGCTGTCGGTGACGATGACCTCGGTGTCCACGCTGCTCGCCCCCCTCCTCACCCCGATCCTCACCCTGTGGCTGGCCGGACAGTACCTGCCGGTGGCCGCGGGTCCGATGGCCCTCACCATCGTCCAGATCGTGCTCGTCCCGGTGATCCTCGGCGTCGTCGTCCGGCTGCTGCTGACGAACCTCGTCACCCGCCTGCTCCCGATCCTGCCGTGGCTCTCCGTGCTCACGATCGCGACGATCGTGGCGATCGTCGTGTCCGGCAGCGCCGACCGGATCATCGAGGCCGGACTCCTCGTCCTCGCCGCCGTGATCCTCCACAACGCCATCGGCATGGCCCTCGGATACGGAGCTGCGGCCCTGTTCCGCCTCCCGCTGCCCTCGCGTCGGACCGTCGCCATCGAGGTCGGGATGCAGAACTCCGGCCTGGCAGCCGGACTGGCGGCGCAGTATATGAACCCGCTCGCCGCTCTGCCGGGCGCGGTGTTCTCCGTGTGGCACAACGTCTCCGGAGCGCTGTTCGCGCTCATCTGCCAGAACATCGATCGGCGCCGAGCCGGTGCCGGCCGGACGCAGGCACCCGACGCCGCGCCGGTCGACGCGCGCTGAGACCGGATCGCGCCCGGCAGGACGGCCGTGCGACGAGCCGGTGTCGGGGTGAGTGCGGCGCGACGGTGACCGAGCGCTAGGCTCGGGACCATGCCGGGCAGGGACGCACTCGTCGACGCACTCGGGATCGAGCTGTGGCGGATCCCGGTCGTGGTCTTCTCCGCGATCGCGATCTATCTCGCGTTCCTGCTCTTCGTCAAGATCTTCGGCGCCCGTGTGCTCGCGGTGACCTCGAGCTTCGACGTCGTCGTGACGATCATGTTCGGCGCCGTCGCCGGCCGCGTCATCCTCGGCCACCCGCCGACGCTCGCCGCCGGCATCATCGGCCTGCTCACCCTCATGGTCGCGGAAGCGGTGTTCGGCGCGCTCCGGAGCTGGCGGGGGATGCGCCGTCTCCTCGAATCGTCCGGAGTCGTCGTCATGGCCCACGGCAGGGTGGTCGAGGACCACCTGCGACGGTCCCATGTCACCCGGAGCGACATCATGGCCGCTCTGCGGGCGCGCGGAGTGCCGAATCCCGACGCGGTCCAGTGCGTGATCCTCGAAGCGACCGGCGGGCTGTCGGTCTTCGCCTCCGGGGAGCCGATCGATCCGCGCGTCCTCGAGGGCGTCGTCGGAGCGGAGCTCGTCATCGGGGCGCCCGCACCGTCGGATGCAGAGTCCGGTGCCGAGGTGCGCGGAGCCGGCCCCGCCTCGGCCGGGGGAGCCGCTGCGCCGGGCCCCGATGCTCCGGAATCCGGCGACGGGGCCGGGGAGAGAGCGGGCGAAGCGTACCGCCCGGGGCGCGGCCCCGCCGACGGCCCGCAGCGCTGACCGCCTCCCACCGACGACGAATACCGCCGACCGGCCTGTTGCGAGTACGGCCGACCGGTCGTCGAGGAGTGGGCGCGGGCCCGCCGGGGCGGGTGCTCCTCAGACGAGCAGACCCAGGCGCAGCGCGTCGAGGATCGCGGCGTGGACATTGCGGCTCGTCACCGCATCGCCGATCCGGAACAGGTCGTAGCCGGGCCCGTCGCCGGTGGCCGCGTAGCCGCGCGTCCGGGCGCGCAGCGGACCGATGAGCGCCGCCTGCTCCACCGCGCCGCCGTTGCGCGACCCGGGCTTGAGCGCCGTGTAGAGCTCGTCATTGGGCACCGTCCCGTGGTCGACGACGACGGCGTCCACAGCGAGCACCGCGTCGGTGTCCGAGTACTCGTTGCGCAGGGTCGCCCGCAGCCGGCCGTCCGCCCGTTCGACGTCGACGAGCCGTTCGGCGAGGCGCACCTCGACCCCGCACCGTCCGAACACCTCGAGGTACGCCGGCGAGTTCATCGAGCCGACGTCGATCCCGATCATCCGCTCCGGGGATGCGTACACGACCTGCGCTCCCGCCTCGGCGAGGCGCTCGACGGCATCGAGCGCCGGGTTGAGGCCGTGGTCGTCGAACACGAGGACCGTCCCCCGCTTGGGCACCTGATCGGTCATGACGTCCCACACGTCGTGGACGAACCGGCCGCCCGCGGTGACGGCGGCGTCCGGTACGCCGCCGGTCGCCACGATCACCGTGTCCGGGTCGAGGGCAGCGATCGCCTCCTCGTCGGCGAAGGTGTTGAACGCGAACTCGACTCCGTGCTTGCGCGCCTGCTGGTACCGCCAGTCGACGATCCCGATGAGGTCGCGGCGGCGCGGGGAGCGGGCGGCGATCCGCACCTGCCCGCCGTACTCGCCGCTCGCCTCGAGCACGGTGACGCGATGCCCGCGCACCGCGCACACCCGGGCGGCCTCGAGCCCGCCGGGACCGGCGCCCACGACGACGACGTGCCGGGGTCGGGCGACCTCGGCAGAGGGTACCTCCTGCGGGAGCGTGAGCTCGCGTCCGGTCGCAGGATTGTGGACGCAGTGGGCGGCGCCGGACACGTAGATGCTGTCGAGGCAGAGGTTCGCGCCCACGCACGGCCGGATGTCGTCCTCCTGCCCCGCCTCGATCTTCCGCACGAGGTGCGGGTCGGCGAGGTGGGCCCGGGTCATGCCGACGAGGTCGACGCAGCCGTCGGCGATCGCGTGCCGGGCGGTGGGGACGTCGGCGATCCGGGTGGCGTGCATGACCGGGATGGGGATCTGCGTGCGGATCCGTCGGCACACCTCGAGCGCCGGGGCCGAGGGCGTTCCCATCCCCGGGATCGTGGACGCGAGGATCCGGTCGGAGTCGACCCGGCCCCTGATGAGCGAGAGGAAGTCGATGCCGTGCTCGGCGTAGATCCGCAGGATCTCCACCGCCTCGTCCTCGGTCACCCCGTCCTCACGGCACTCGTCGACGCTCATCCTGATGCCGACGACGAAGTCCCTCGGCACGGCGGCGCGCACCGCATCGATGACCATGAGCGGGAAGCGGAGGCGGTTCTCCAGGCTGCCGTTGTACTCGTCGTCGCGCGCATTGATCCAGGGGGAGACGAAGGCATCCATGAGGTGCCCGTAGTGCTGGAGCTCGAGGCCGTCGAGCCCGGCGGCGGCGACGCGGCGGGCCGCGGCGGCGTAGTCGGCGACGATCCGCTCGATGTCGAAGTCCTCGGCCTCCTTCGCGAAGGCCCGGTGCTGGGTCTCGCGGTACCGGCTCGGGGCGATGAGCGGCAGCCAGTCGCCGGAGTAGTTCGAGGTGCGCGCGCCGAGGTGCGTCACCTGGATCATCACCGCGGCGCCCGCGGCATGGCAGTCGGAGGCGAGCTTGTCGAGCCACGGCACCACCGCGTCGTCGGACAGGTCGATGTTGCCGAAGGAGGCCGGGGAATCCTTGGACACGCAGGCGGAGCCGCCGATCATCGTCAGTCCCACCCCGCCGCGGGCCTTCTCTACGTGGTAGACGCGATACCGGTCCTTGGGCATGCCGTCCTCGGTGTAGGCCGGCTCGTGGGAGGTCGACACGATACGGTTGCGCAGCTGCAGCGAGCCGAGGGTGAAGGGTTCGAGCAGGGGGTCGGACGTCATGGCGCCTCCATGTCGGGTGATCGGTAATCGATTACCGAATGCTGAGAGTATAGTGATGGATATCACAGCGATGTCAAGGGTCGGCGGCGTAATCCGCGAGCCGGAAAGGGAGTGCATGGGCGGGAACGACGAGGGCGCAGACCGCAGGGTGGAGCGCGGACGCTCCTTCCGCGAGCACGCGCTCGACGCGATTCGCACGGCGATCACCACCGGGGAGCTCGCCGAGCACACCGTCTACTCCGCAGCCGGGCTCGCCAAGCAGCTCGGGATGTCGCTCAGTCCCGTGCGCGAGGCGATGATGTCCCTCGTCGCCGAGGGCACCGTCGAGGCGGTGCCGAACCGCGGCTATCGCCTGGTTCCGGTGACCGAGGCCGATCTCGAGGAGATCATCCTGCTCCGCTCGCTGCTCGCCGTGCCGGCGGCCGAGCGGCTGTGCGCCGCGTGCGATCCCGCGACCCTCGAGCACCTGCGGACGCTCGCCGCGGAGGTGCTCGCGGCGGCGCAGGCCGCCGACGCGCCCCGGTTCCTCGGCGTCGACCGGCGGTTCCACGGGGAGCTGCTGCGGGCGGGCCTCGGTCCGCGCGCGGCCGACATCGGGCTCCGGCTGCGCGATCAGAGCCGGGTGAGCGAGCTCGGGGAGAAGCCGCCGGCGGTGAATCTCCGGAGCGCCGAGGAGACCGTGGACCTCGTCGAGGCGATCGCCGAGGGGCGCACCGAGGACGCCGCCGCCCTCGTCGTCGCGAACCTCTACTACTTCCGGAAGTCCGAGGAGTCGGCATCGGGATGATCCGGGAGCCCGAGGTCGTCCACCACCGGCTGGCGTTCACCCCGCCCTTCGACAGCGCGGCGTTCGCGGGCTTCCTCCGGGCCCACGCGGTGCAGGGCGTGGATGCTCTCGCCGGGCGCACGTACTCCCGGAATCTGCGGACCGCTCACGGTCCGACGCCGCTCGAGATCGATCTGCCCGAGCCGGATGGCGGGGAGGTCGTCGTGCGGCTCGGCGGCGATCCTGCCGGCCACCCGGAAGCGCTCGAGCGGGTGCGCCGGTTCCTCGACCTCGACCAGGATCCCGCGGAGGTGCGTGCGGCGCTCGGGGACGATCCGCTCGTCGGGCCGCTCGTGCGCGCACGGCCGGGGCTGCGGGTGCCCGGGGCGTTCGACCCGTTCGAGACCGCGGTGTTCGCGATCCTTGGACAGCAGGTCTCCCTCGCGGCGGCCCGGACGCTCGACGCCCGCTTCCACGCCGCGCTCTCACCCGAGGGCGTGCGCTTCCCGGAGCCGCGCGCGGTCTCCGCGCTCGACCCCGGGGAGCTCGCCGGGATCCTGCGCGTCCCCGGCATGCGTGCGCGGGCGATCGTCGGTGCCGCCGAGGTCTTCGCGGGGACCTGCGGCGACGCGGGCGCCGGCGACGAGGGTACCGATGGTGCGGGCGAGCGTTCGGCGCCGCTCCGCGCGCAGCTCCTCGCGGTCCCCGGGATCGGTCCCTGGACCGTCGACTACCTGCTGTTCCGGTGCACCGCGGACGCCGATGCCTACGTGCCGGGCGATCTCGTGCTCCGCAAGGCGCTCGCCGCTCGCACCGGCGAGGAGTCGACGGTGAGCGCTCGCACCGCGCAGGCGCTCGCCGAGCCGTGGCGACCGCACCGGGCGCGGGCGCTCATGCACCTGTGGACGGCAGCCGCCTACGACGCGCGCTGACGCGCGGCGGTCGACGAGAGGTCCGGGCGCGGCCTCAGCGCTCGTCGCGGACGATCTCGATCGCGGCCGGCTTGGGCCAGCTGTCCGCCGTCGCGTAGGGCTCCCAGTCGTCGATGTCCTCGCTCATCCCGATCCAGTCGGGCTCGACCTCGACGGCGTCGAGGAAGCCGTCCTCGATCCGCAGGGAGACGAGCGTCGGGATCCCGTCCGCGTCGGCGAAGCGGCCGCGCACGGGATGGAGGTGCGAATGGGGGAGGATCCGCGGGCCGTCGTGCGGCACCTCGACCCGGTAGTAGTTGTGGTCCCCGCTCATGAAGAAGCGGGCGGCGGCGAGCTGATCGCGCAGGCTCCGGGCGTTCGCGGACTCTCCGACGACGAGGAGTTCGAGCACCGCGCGCTGCGAGGGAGTGAGCTCGACCTCGATCTCCTCGTCGGGTCCGCCGGCGAAGCCGAACCCGGCGGTGCGGGCGTTGAGCTTCCGTTCGAGCGCAGTCATCACGGCGGTCGCGGCGACGGTGATTCCGGCCACGGCGACGCGGGGGTGCCGGATGCCGAGGCGGGCGAGCAGGTCATCGGCCCACCAGTTCGCGCCGATCCGAGCGTCGAAGAGGGCCGCGCTCAGCACGCCGCCGCCCAAGGCGATGCCGGTGGTGACGTTGCGAGCGGCGTAGGCATCGAGCTCCACGCTCTCCTCCACCGGGCTCGACAGCCACAGCGTCGCGCCGGACAGCGCTCCGTAGGCCAGCCGATAGGCGACACGGCCGGGGCCGGGTGCGACGTCGTCGGGTCGCATGAGGGAGAGCACCGCGGTGAGTCCGAGGGCCGCGGCGTCGGCGGCCGTGAGCGACATGTCGACGGCACGGAGGTCGAGGGTGCCGTCCTCGGACTCGGCGGAGTCGAACTCGAACTCCTCGACCTCGGCGGATCCGACGACCTCGTCGGACCTCGCGTCGTCGAGTCCGGGCCCGTCCACGGCGGTGCCGTCGAAGTCGGGGTCGCCGGCGGGGGTGGTGTTGATCTCACTCATGGGCCCATTGTGCCCAATCGGGCTGGGAGGCACGTCCAGCAGCGTCCCAGCCGCGTCCCAGGAGCGGCCGGGGTCGGATCGGCGCGGGCGTCGACCCTGCGGCTCCTCAGCTGCCGACCGCCGTCGCGATCTGCCGGTACCCGGAGAGGAACTCCTCGAGCCGGTCGAGGGCCTCGGCGAGCACCTCGACGCTCGGCAGGGTGACGAGTCGGAAGTGGTCCGGGGCCTTCCAGTTGAAGGCGGTGCCGTGGCTGACGAGGATCTTCTGCTCCCGCAGCAGATCGAGGGCGAACTGCTCGTCGTCGACGATCCCGAACTTCTCGGTGTCGAGCTTGGCGAAGAGGTAGAGCGCGCCGCGGGCGGGCGTGCAGCTCACTCCGTCGATCGCGTTGAGCCGTTCGGCCGACAGGCGCATCTGCGCACCGAGCCGGCCCTCGGGGAGGACGAGCTCCTCGATCGTCTGCCGCCCCCCGAGCGCGGCCTGGATCGCGTGCTGGGCCGGGACGTTGGCGCACATCCGCATGTTCGCGAGCAGCTTGATGCCCTCGATGTAGCTCTCGGCCTTCCAGTTCGGGCCGGTGATCGCGAGCCAGCCGGAGCGGTAGCCGGCGATCCGGTACGCCTTCGACAGCCCGGAGAACGTCAGGCACAGCACGTCCTCCCCGGTCAGGGTGGCCATGTTGACCATCTCCGCGCCGTCGTACGTGATCTTCTCGTAGATCTCGTCGGCGAACACGATGAGATCGTGCTCGCGGGCGATGTCGACGATCCCGGTGAGCAGCTCGCGGGAGTACACCGCCCCGGTCGGATTGTTGGGGTTGATGACGACGATGCCGCGGGTCTGCGGGGTGATCTTCGATCGGATGTCGTCGAGGTCGGGGTTCCAGGCGTCGTGCTCGTCGCACTCGTAGTGCACCGGGGTGCCGCCGGACAGTGCGACCGATGCGGTCCACAGCGGGTAGTCCGGTGTCGGCACGAGGATCTCGTCGCCGGGGTCGCACAGCGCCTGGAGCGAGAGCGTGATGAGCTCGCTCACCCCGTTGCCGAGGTAGACGTCGTCGGCGCCGAGATTGAAGATGCCCTTGGTCTCGTAGTACTGGACGACTGCGCGGCGGGCCGAGGGGATGCCGCGGGAGTCGCTGTAGCCCTGAGCCTCGGGCAGGTGCTTCATCATGTCGACGAGGATCGCGTCGGGCGCCTCGAAGCCGAAGGGAGCGGGGTTGCCGATGTTGAGCTTGAGGATCCGATGCCCCTCGGCCTCCATCCGGTCAGCCTCCTCGAGCACCGGTCCCCGGATGTCGTAGAGGACGTTGGACAGCTTGGCCGACTGCGTGAACATGGAGCCCTTTCGTCAAGGTGCGTGCGGAACCCGACCGCGGTGCGCGCTCCCGTGTGCGGGCAGCGGCGCGGTCCAGGTGCCGGGGTGGGTGCTTGAGGTCCACGATACGCCTGTGCCCCCGGGAACACCGGGCGTCAGAAGGTTCCACCTGTCAGCCTTTCGGTGAGTGCCCCCTGTCCGCGACCCGGGCGTCGGCCCGCGGCGCCTCCTGTGCCGGACTACTCTGGGAGGCGTGAACTCGCCCTCCGTTCTCCTCCTCGTCTTCGACCTGCTCGGCGTCTTCGCCTTCGCGGTGTCGGGCAATCTGCTCGCCGCCCGGCGGAACTTCGACATCACCGGCGGGCTCATCCTCGGCGTCCTCGCCGGCCTGGGCGGCGGGATCATCCGCGACGTCATCCTCGTCGCCGTCCCGACGTCCCTGCGGGAGCCGATCTACCTCGTGCCCCCGGTGCTCGCCGCGGTCATGGTCTATCTGCTCGGCCACCGCGCCGAGCGGGCCCGGGTGCCGATCGTCGTGTTCGACGCGATCGGCCTGGCGCTGTTCTCCGTCACCGGATCGATCATCGCGGTCGCCGCCGGGATGAATCTGCCGACCGCGGTCATCCTCGGCGTCGTCACCGCCACCGGCGGCGGGCTGCTCCGCGACGTCGTCGCCAACGAGGTCCCCGCGATCTTCAGCGGCTCCGACATCTACGTCATCCCCGCATTCTTCGGAGCGCTCACCGCGGCGCTCGTCCGCTTCAACGAGCTGTGGAACGTGTGGACGGGAACCGCGATCGTCGTTCTCGTCTTCGTCTTCCGGATGGTCGCCTGGCGGCTCCAGTGGCGCGTCCCGGCGCCCATGCGCGGCTGGTCCTTCCGCGCCATCCACGCGCAGGCCCGGAAGCGCGGTTCAGCGTTCCGCCCGCTCTGGGTGCGCCGCGGACCGGCGCGGGTCTCGGGCAGCCATGCGGCGGGCACGCGCGCGCCGGACGAGGGTGCGGCGGAGTCGGATCCGGCGTCGGCGAGCGGCGCGTGGCCGGCGTCGGAGGGCGAGCCCGGCACGATGCCGGAGGAGACGCCCGGAGACGCGCCGAGGAGCGGGGAGGGTCCCGGCTCCCACCCGCCCGACGGGGGATCCGGGCGGTAGGCTGGGCGGTATGACGCGCCCGCTGAGTTCGCTCGAGCCCGAGGAGATCACCGGGCTGTGCGCGGCGCACTTCGGCGTCGACGTCGAGTTCGAGGAGTTCCTCCCCGGCATCGTCGCGATCAACGTCCTGCTGAGAACGCAGACCGGCCGGTTCGTCCTCAAGGCCGAGCGGCCGTCGCCGACGATGACCCCCGAGCACTTCGACTGGGTGTGCCGCACCCAGGAGCGGGCGCGCACCGCGGGTCTCCCCGTCGCCGCGCAGGTGCCGGCCCGCACCCCGTTCACCGACCCGTCCACCGGGGAGTCCTCCGGAGCGCTCGCCCTCGTCGACATCGACGGCTCACCGGTGATGGTCCGGCTCCACGCCTTCCTCTCCGGACGCGACGCCGCGGCCGCGGAACCGGGCGCCGGCTATCCCGCCCGGGCCGGTGCGGTCGCCGCCCGCATGGTGACCGCGCTCGCCGATGCCCCCGCCGAGCCCGCGCCGGTGCTCCACCCCTGGTCATTCACCGCGAGCGGGGCCAACGTCGTGTTCGCCGTCGACCGCATCAACGCGCTCGAGGCCGCCGGCCGGGTGCCCGAGGAGTTCGGCACGCAGCTGTCCGCCGACCTCGCGCTCGTCCGCGCCCACGCACAGGAGTTCGAGCGCGCGGTGCGACCCCGCTTCGCCGAGCTCCCGCACCAGGTCGTCCACCAGGACCTCAACGATCACAACATCCTGTTCGACGCCGGTCGGATCTCCGGCGTCATCGACTTCAACGACGCGGCCACCGCCCCGCGGATCGCCGAGCTCGCGATCGCCGCCGCCGCGTGCATGATCGGCCGCGATGAGCCCACCGCGGCCCTGTGGTCCGCGCACGCGGCGTACGAGGAGGAGGCCGCCGGCACCTCGGCGTCGCTCACCGCGGCCGAGTCCGCGCTCCTCGAGCACGCCGCGATCACCCGGCTCGCGCTCGTCGCCTGCACGTGGACCGCCCGCGCCATCACCGCCCCGCCCGACCATCCGAACCAGGCGACCGGCCGGGAGCGGATGGCGAGCACCTGGCCGGTGCTCCGCGAGCTGCTCGGCCGCTGACACCCGACCCGCCATCGATCAGGAGGAACCATGATCCAGCGCCCCACCCGTCGTCGCGTCATCCAGGCGGCCGCCGTCACCGGCGGTCTCGCCGGAGTCGGACTCACGAGCGCCTGCGCGAGCGAGGACGAGGGCGGCGCGTCGGGACCGACGCTCACCGTCGCCGCGTCCGAGGTCCCCGTGGGCTCCGGCCTCGTGCTCGACAACACCTACGCCGTCGTGCAGCCGACCGAGGGGGAGTTCCGCGCCTTCACCGCGATCTGCCCGCACCAGGGGTGCGCGGTGCGCGAGATCACCGAGACCGAGATCATCTGCCCGTGCCACTCCTCGCGGTTCTCCACCACCGACGGCACCGCGATGTCCGGGCCCGCCGACGCACCGCTCGCCCCGGCGCAGGTCACCGAGGCCGACGGCCAGCTCACCATCGGCCCCGCCTGACGCGGGGGCGCTCGCCCGCCTGGCCGTTGCTCACCTCGGCGCAGCGAGAGGTCCCGGAGCCGCGCGGCCGCCCTGCGATGCCGTGCGAGGAGGTCGCCGACCTCACTCGCGGTGCGGTCCTCCGGCGGGCGACGACACCGCAGTGAGCGGTGTCCTGTGCCGGGCCACGCGGTGGGCCTCTGCGCACGGCGCGAGCGTGAGTCCGCGCCGGGCCAGATCCTCCGGGGTGTCGATGTCGATGCCGCGCACCGAGGGCCCGCAGTCGACCCGGATGAGGTCGCCGCGGGTGGCCGCGCGGGTGAACAGCGCGCGCGGCCCGGAGCCCCCGTGGGACAGGTCGAGGGCAGCAGGGACATGGGCGTTGCCGAGCAGCACCGGATGGCCGGGCCGCCCGCCCCAGAACACCCGGCCGAGCGCGGATTCATGTGCCCGGGCGAGGAGTCGGGCATGGGCCGCGGTCGGCACGTCGACGAGGTCGACGAGGGTGAGGAGGACCGCGGTCGGATCATCGGACTGTGCGGCGAGGAGCCCGGCGCGGATCGAGGCGCCCATCCCGGACTCCCAGTCCGCAGCGACGAGTTTCGAAGGAGAAACATGGACCTCAGGAAGTCACGATTCCCCCTCAGCATCCTCGCGATCCCGGCGGCCGCGGCTGTCCTCGCCGGCTGCGGCGGCTCCGTCGGTTCGGGCGGCGGCGCGGATGCCGGATCCGGTTTCGCATTCGGCGCGGCACAGGACGAGGTCGACGCCGCGATCGCCGATCTCGAACCCGTCACCCTGACCTTCCAGCCCTATGCGGCGTCACCGGAATCGCCCGCGGCCGCCGGGGCCCACGCCTTCATGGAGGCCGTGGAGACCCGTTCGGGCGGGAAGATCGAGTTCGACGTCGCCTGGGGCCAGTCGATCGCCTCGTACCCCGAGGTCGACGACGCGCTCGCCGACGGCCGCCTCGACATCGCCTACAGCGTGCCGATCTACTTCCCGGCCGAGTACCCGATGACCGACGCCTACAACAAGGTCAGCCACTACTCGATGGCCTCGCCGATGATCGGCGAGGCGATCTCCCACGCGATGATGACCGAAGCGGGGTGGAACGATCCCGCGGTCATCGAGCAGTACACCGACAAGGGGCTCGTGCCGCTCAATCCGCTCGTGTCCTCGGGCAACTACTGGCTCGCCTGCAACTCCGAGGGCACCGCGCCCGAGGACTGGCAGGGCCGGCAGATCCGGATCGGCGGCTCCGCCCAGACCCCGGTGTCGGAGGCGATCGGCGCCTCCCCGGTGTCGATGGAGTACGGCGAGGCGTTCGAGGCGCTGCAGCGCGGAACGGTCGACTGCACCTTCGTCCAGGGCCAGGTCGCCGGATCGACCGGTCTCATGGAGGCCGCGCCCCACGGCTCGACCTTCGCCGATTCGCGGATCACCGGCGGCGTCACCGCCGGGCAGGTCGCCGGTTCGGGCTTCGAGCAGCTCCCGGTCGCCTACCAGCAGATCATCTTCGACGCCGTCGCGATCGACTACTTCCACGGGCAGATCCTCAACGTCGTCGAGGGCAGCGCCGCCGCCGTGGCCGACGCCAAGGAGGCCGGAGGCGGTCTCACCGACATCGACCCCGAGGTCGAGGAGACGATCTCGCGGACCCAGGAGGAGAACGTCGATGCGGTGATCGAGGACGGACTGCTCCCGGAGGACATCCGCGATCAGCTCGAGACGTCCGCGGAGAAGTGGACCGGCATCGTCGACGAGCTCGGCTACGAGGACGGCGGCGACCTCGCCGACCTCGACGAGTGGTACGAGCCCGGCAGCGTCGACTTCCGGCCGCTCGCCGAACGCCTGTTCGAGGAGGCGGCCGCCGCGCACCGGCCGGAATGAGCGCGATCCCCGGCGGGGCGTGCTTGACGGAACGCGGGGGGAGCGGATGATCGAAGGATGATGAGATCAGCTGCGGCCCCGATGCCGCGGGGCGAGGACCGCCCTGCGGCACCGTCCGTTCCCGCGTCGGCCGAACCCGCCCCTGCGGCAGATCCGGCGCCCGCGTCCGAACCCCTCACGGCCAAGGGCCGCCGCACGCGGGAGCGGATCCTCCGCGCCGCGCGGGAGGAGTTCGGGGCCCGCGGCTACGCGAATGTGCGCATCTCGGACATCTCCGCCGCCGCCGGGATCTCGCACGGGGCGTTCTACCGCTATTTCCCCGATCGCCGCCGGCTCATGCTCGAGCTGCTCGAGACCATGGCGGGCGAGGTCTACGGCTACGTCCGCGCACCCTGGGACGAGCAGGACCCCGCGTCCTCGGTGCGGGCGACGACGCTGCGGTACTTCGAGTACTACCGGACCCACCACGCCTTCTTCGGCCTCGTCATGGAGCTCAGCCCCACCGATCCCGAGGTCGCGGCGATCGGGGCGAGCGCCCGCGAGCGGTTCTACGCACGCATCACCGCATCCCTCGAGCGCGGCGCCGCGGCCGGCGTCGTCCGCAGCGACGTCGACCTGCGCACCGCGGCGGAGATGCTCGGATCGATGACCGAGTTCTACGCGTTCCAGCGCTTCATGCCGGTCCCGAGCGCGGTCTCCGACATCGAGCTCGAGGTCGCGGCCGGAACGGTCGCCGACATCTGGATGACCGGGGTGGGGGTCGACGACGATCCCGTTACGCGTCGTCGCCCACCGGGCCGTTCGTCACGGCCTTCTCCGCGCCGCACCGGTCGATGAAGAACCGGTCGAGCACGGCTCCGACGGGGAGGTCCGTCGTGGCCTCGGGCCCCTTCGCCCCGATCACCGCAGCGAACTCGAGGCGGCAGCCGCGCACGGAGATCGTGTGGTACGTCGTCACCTCAGCGTACCGGGCCACCGGGGTGCCGCCGCGCCGGGTCCACGTGTTGGCGCCGTCGGGCTGCTGCGCGTAGTGCTTCGGCCCCGAGTTCGCCACGACGTAGACCGGTCCGCTCGTCACGCCCGGGGTGTCCGTGCGGTCATCGTCGTCGTACCCGCGGGCGTAGCCGTGATCGTGTCCGTGGAGGACGAGGTCGACGTCGTGCTCCTGGAGCACCGGACCGATGATCCCGCGGACGAGGGGCTCGCTCCGGTTCATCGCGGTGGAATAGACCGGCTGATGGATCGTCACGACGGTCCATGGCTGCGGGTCTTCGGCGAGCACCCCGTCGAGCCAAGCCGCCTGCTCCTCGAGCGCGCGGTTGCCGTCGAGGCCGACGAACCGGACGCCCTGCTAGTCGAAGGCGTACGAGGTCTCGTCGGTGGCCCCGTTGTCCGGCAGGGAGAAGTTCGAGCGGAAGGCGGTGAAGTTCGGATCCCCGTGGCCCTCATGGTTGCCGGGCACCGGCGCGACGATCCTGCCGGATGCGGCCGCGCCGAGCCCGGAGAACCACGCGTCCCACTGGGAATCCTCCGCGGGCAGCTCGACGAGGTCGCCGGAGTGGATGGACAGTCGGGCGTCCGGGGACGCATCGACGGCGGCGCTCACGAGTGCGGGCCAGCTGCGGTCGAGTCCCTTCTGCACGTCGGCGAACCACAGGAAGTCGAGGTCGGTTGACCCCGGATCCGCAGTGGTGAAGCGGTGCCAGTCGCCCGTGCCGGTCGGTTCGTAGGCCGTGGTCTCCTCGTGCGACCGGATCCGGTAGCGGTACTCGGTCCCGGGGTCGAGGTCCTCGAACGTCGCGCTCCATCGCCGCCCGGTGACCGACAGCGCATCAGCACGCGCGTCGATCGCGGCGGCATGGCCGCCGGGACCCCGGATCTCGAGCGAGTAGCGCGCGGTGGGCGGAGCGGTGAAGTTCACCGCTGCGGAGGATTCCGGGGCCGTCGCGGGGTTGAGAACGAGGCGTGCGATGCCGAGGGTCGCGTCCCGGCGGGATTCCGCCGCAGGCACGAGGAGCACGACAGCCGCGATGAGTGCGAGGACGCCGAGGACGGCCGCGAGGGTCCGGATTCCGGGGCGCGTCATGGTCCTCCGGGAGGCGAGCGGGCGGGTGACTCCCCGGGGCCGGGGGATCACCCGGAGTCTACGCCGGTCCTGCCCGCCCCCGCTCTCAGGTGAGCAGGAGTGGGGCGAAGAGTGCGGCGAAGATCAGCACGGCGACGACGCCCTCGACGACGGTCGAGGAGATCTGGGCGCGCCGGCCGGTGTGCGGGAGCCAGGGGAGGGCGGGGAAGGCCCGGGCGGCGAACCACACCGAGGCGAGGAGGACGAGTCCGGCGAGCGTCCACACGAGGAATGCCCAGAGCGGGAAGTCGAGCACCATCCGCACGACGGCGAAGGTCGCGAGGACGGAGATGTAGCCGGTGATGATCCCGGTGCGGGAGGCGCCGGCGAGCAGCTTCGCGGTCCCCGCCGACAGTCCCGCGCGGTGCGTCGAGGTCGACGAGCCGGTCGCCGTCCCCGTGCCGGCTGCCGGATCGGACGTCGCCTCCTCGTGCTCGTCCGGGGCGGAACCGGGTGGCGGTCCCGCGTGCCCGGCGGGTGCGGCCGGGACAGCGGCGGCGAGCCGGCGCATCGAGAGGAGACGGGAGGTGGACAGCCAGAGGAGGATCGCGAGGCCTGCGAGGAGGATTCCGGTGAGGAGAGCGGTCATCGTTCGGCCCCTTCGTCTGCGGAGTCATCGGTCACGGGGTCGGCGGCGGTGCCGCCCTGGACTGCGGTGCCGCCCAGCAGGGCGGCCGTTCCGCCGACATCGGCAGCGGTGTTCGCCAGCGCCACGACGGCGTCACCGGAATCGGTGAAGCCCACGAACGAGGCGTACCCGCCGGTCATGCCGCTGTGGGCCGTGAGTTCTCCCTCGCCGGAATCGAGCGGAGCGGTGATCCAGGCCCAGCCGATCTCCTCCTCGGGCTCCTCGAACGGGTGACGGGGCTCGGCGGCCGCCGCGCCGGGGGCGGTTCCGTCCTCCACCGCGGCGAGCCAGATCGCCATGTCGTGCGGGGTTGAGCGGATCCCGCCGGCCGGGGCCTGCGGTCCCAGCGTCCAGGCGCCGGCAGGCAGGCCCGAGGCCGTATGCCCGCGGGGCGCATCCGGACGGAGCCCCTCGGGGGTGATCGGAGCGTAGGTGTCGGTCATGCCGAGCGGCTCGATGATTCGCTCGGACAGCAGATCCGCGTACCCGGTGCCGGTCGACTCCTCGAGCGCCATCCCGAGGAGTGCCGTCCCGTAGTTCGAGTAGAGGGGCTCCGGGTCGGCGGGGATCTCGAGGTCGGTGAGGCCGTCGAGGAGGTCGTCGCGGGTCTCGACGTAGGGGTCGAGGCGGAGGAAGGTGAGTGCGAACGTCCGGGCGAACTCCGTGCCCCCGGCCGGGGCGAGCCGCGGCAGGCCCGAGCGGTGGGAGGCGAGCGCATCGAGGGTGACGTCCCGGGCGTTGCCGACGCGCTCGCCGAACACCTCCCCGAGGGTGGTCTCCGGGGTGACCTCGCCGCGCTCCACCGCATCGGCGAAGAGCATCGCGGTGAAGGTCTTCGACACCGATCCGATCTCGAACTCGGTGTGCTCGTCGGCGCCGAAGCCCGCGAACCCGCGGGTGCCCTCGGCGTCGATCCGGACGACGGCGAGCGCATGGTGCCCGGGGCCGCCGTCGAGGGCGGTGCGGACGTCCTCGACGAGCGCGGCGTCGCCGGTTCCGGCGGGCAGCGAGCGGGGGAACGGCGTGATGAGCGCGAGCACGAGGCCGACGACCGCGATCGCGGCGACGGCGGGGATGAGGATGCGGGGGGACATGGAACTCCTAACCCTGGGTGGCGACGATGATGGTGAGCAGGGGGATCATGCGCTCGACGGGCACGATCCAGCGGCCGCGCCGCGGGGATTCGAGCCAGCCGGCCGCCGCCAGCTGATTGACGTGGTGGTAGATCTGTCCGGTGGTGCCGAAGTCGCCGGAGTCGACGAGGTCGGCGACCGAGCTCGCTCCGTGGTACACGGCCTGGAGCAGCGCGAGCCGGACCGGGCTCGCGAGCGCGGCGAGCGCAGCGGCGGAATCGGCGAAGTCGGCCGCCTCGATGTGATCGGCGGGCCGGCCGTACTGCCAGTCGACGCGTCCGCCGTCCGCGCGGCGCAGATACCCCGCGAACACGACTCCGCCGAGGTCCCCGAGGGATTCCTTGAGCCCGTTGAGGGCGAAGAACGGATCGACCCCGCCTCCGGTGCGGGGCCGGGGAGCGGCGTCGTCCGGGGAGGATTCCGCCGTCCCACCGGGCACCGGAAGGCGGTGCGGGGCGAGGGGGCCGGCTGCCCCGCCGTCCGCGGGCCGTTCGGCGCTCGCGGGGAGCTCTCCGGCCGACAGCGCCTCGACGAGCGAGGCGACCTGCGCCTCGAGAGCGCTGAGGCGGTCGGCGAGTTCGGCCTCGGCGGGCTGGCCCGGTGCGACGGAACCGGGGGTCTCTGGATCGTTCATGTCTCCATAGTACGTAAATTACGGAATTACGTAAACAGGGGAATAGGGATCGCCGCGGCGCTCGTGCTCCTCCGCACTCCCGGGGTGGTGCAGACGGATGGGCGGCCCGGGCGGCCTCGGCGCCTCCCTCGGGGTCGGCCGCCCGCAGGGCGCCCCGTACGATGATGGCCATGAACGACAATCCCGAGCCCCGACCCGCCGGCACGTTCGACGACTCCCCGGCCGCAGAGCGCGAGCGCGCGCGGTTCGCGCAGATGAACTTCCACACTCGCAAGTGGGTGCGACCGGAGGACCTCAACGCCAACGGCACGCTGTTCGGCGGCAGTCTGCTGCGGTGGATCGACGACGAGGCGGTCGTCTACGCGATGATCCAGCTGGGGAATCAGCGGATCGTCACGAAGTACCTGTCCGAGATCAACTTCCGCGCCTCGGCGGTGCAGGGCGACATCATCGAGATCGGCCTCCAGGCGACGAGCTTCGGCCGCACCTCGCTCACCATGCGCTGCGAGGTCCGCAACATCATTACCCAGGAGCTCATCCTCTCGATCGAGAAGATCGTGTTCGTCGGCCTCGATGGGAACGGCGCGCCGGTCGAGCACGGCTACACCGACATCACCTTCGAGCGGGATCGCTTCCCTGCCGAGCTGCGCCACCGGGCGGACTGAGCGTCGGGCGGACTGAGCGTCCAGCCAGCCGGCCGAGCCGGAGCGGATGGGGCCGGGCACCCGGGGCCAGTCGCCCGGAGCCGGTCGCTCGCGGAGACCTAGGCCGCACGCGGTGTGCCGTCCGTCCCCGATGCCCGTCCCCGCCGTTCCGGAGCGCACTCACCCGAGGATCACGGTGAGCGTGCCGGCGAGGAGGCCGAGCCCCACCGCGACGAGCGAGCTCCACCGCAGCGAGCGGAGGCGCGCGCGGATGATGCCGCGGAGCGCGAACTCCTCGTCGATGTCGACCCCGGCGACCGAGGCGCGCGAATCCGCTCGCACGTCGAGGACCATGTGACGGGGCGCATCCGCGTCGAGGCGCACCGGGATCACCGCTCCGCGGGCGAGCATCCGCGCGTCGAGGGGATCGAGCAGCCAGCTCACCCGGCTGCCCAGCCGCGCACCGTGGCGCCGGCGCGCGTCGAGTGCGACGTGGACGAGGCTGCGCGATCCGTGCGGCTCGACCCGCACCCGCCGGACCCGCGCGAGCGCTGACTCGCCCGCCCGCAGGAGAGCCTCGGCCCGGGCCCGCGGCACCGTGATGGTCCGTCCGGCGAGGGTGCCGGCGACGAGGAGGGCGGAGGCGGCGGCGACGAGGACCGCGGGCCAGGCGAGGGCGAGCACGCGGATCCCGGTCGAGGCCCCGACGAGAGCGCGCACGGACCCGGTGGCGGCGAGGGCCGCGGCCGCGGTGAGGAGGATGCCGGAGCCCAGGCCGACGCAGAACCACAGCGCCGCGCGGCCCAGAGGCGCTTCGCGACGACGGGAAGCCGGTGACCCGGTGCTGCGATGGAGGACTGCGGGCACGGCGGACACGCTAGGCGGCCAGGGCGAACGCTCCCGGTGGAGCAGGAGAACGCGCGGCGTCCGGAGCATGAACGCCGCACGCGCGGAGCGGCGCGGGAGGTCCTCTACACTGGATCGGTGATGTCAGGCAGCAGCGATCCCGAACTCCCGACCGATCCCGCTGACCGCGACCCCGCGCCGGTCGGTGCGGAGTCCGGGGCGGATCCCGTCGACCCCGTTCTCACCCGCGAGGAGCTCCGCGCCTCCGGCACCTGGATGTTCGCCCGCGGACTGCTCGGCTTCGCCTTCGGGATGGCGACGGTGTTCTGGCCGCGCGACGTCATCACCGACGCCAGGCAGCTCACGCTCGGCGTGCAGACCGTCGACTGGGTGATGATGGGCTATCTCGTGCTCTCCGCCTGCCTGCTCGTCCCGGCGGCACGTTCCGCTCCGCAGCCGGTGCGCACCGCGCTGCTCGGCCAGGCGGTGGTCGTCGTCCCGGCCCTCGTGTTCCTCCTCATCGCCGACACCCCGCCCCAGCTCCGCGCCGCGGTGTGCATCTGGGCGCTGCTCCACGGCGCGCTCGAGCTGTGGATCTTCCGGACCATGCGCTCCGCCCCGATGGCCTCCGACCATCTCATCGCGGCAGCCTGCCACCTGCTCCTCGGCGTGATCCTCGCGTTCGGCGACGACATGGGCGCCCTGACGATCTTCGGCTTCACCGGAGCCGCGGTCGTCATCGCCTCGGTACTCTATATGGTGGGCGGACACTCCCGGAGATCCCGCGCCCGCGCCTGACGCGCCGCGACCGCCCCCCCACTTCCTCCCCATCGCGCCCGGAACCGGGCGCCGAACCCCAGCGCCCTGCCATCCACGACGTGAGAAGAGCCCCATGACCGTCATCACCTCAGGACTCGACACCTGGGACCCCGCCGCACCGACCGCGGGACCGCTCGGCGACCTCGCCGAGGCGATGCGCACCCTCGACGCCGACCTCTTCACCGCGATCGGCCTCATCGCCCGCACCCCGAGGCTCCTCGTCGCCACCGACTACGACGGCACGATCGCGCCGATCGTCGATCGCCCCACGCACGCCTTCCCGCTGCCGATCTCGCTCGTGAGCATGCGGGCGCTCGCCGCACTTCCGGAGACCGACGTCGCCGTGATCTCCGGGCGCTCGCTGCGCGACCTCGCGGCGATGTCGCGCCTGCCCCGTGAGGTCACCCTCGTCGGCTCGCACGGTTCCGAGACCGACATCGACGCCGTCGACGCGCTGTCCGCCGCCGAACGGGACGCCCTCCGCCGCCTCCGGCGTTCCGTCGCCGAGCTGTCCGCGGAGCTCCCGGAGCTCGAGGTCGAGACCAAGCCCACCGGTTCGGCGATCCACCTGCGCGGCCTCCCCGTCGACGCGCGAGCCGTGGCCGAGGCGGCGGTCGGCCGGATCGCCCGCGACCCGGAGATCACCCTCGTCCGGGGCAAGGAGGTCGCCGACCTCAGCGTCGTCACCACCTCGAAGGGGGACGCCCTTCGCGAACTCCGCGCGCGCCTCGATTCCGGGGCGGTGCTCTACATCGGCGACGACATCTCCGACGAGTTCGCGCTCGCCACCCTCGGCTCGGGCGACCTCGGGATCAAGGTCGCCGCGGCCGCACCCGCCGGCGGCGGGCCCGCCGCCGACCTCGCGCCGCTCGAGACCGCGGCGCGGTTCGCGGTGCCGGATCCGGAGACCGTCGCGCTCATCCTCACGAGCATCTTCGAGCTCCGCCGCGCGTGGCTGTTCGGCAAGGACGCGGTGCCGATCGAGCGTCACACGATGCTCGCCAACGGGCAGTCGACCGCGCTCGTCGACCCGACCGGCCGGATCTGCTGGATGCCGCACCCGTTGCCGCACTCCGCCTCGATGTTCTCCGAGATCCTCGGTTCCGACGCCGCGGGGTACTTCTCCGTGGGCGTCGCGACCGGCGCCAAGCCGCTGACCCAGCGCTACCAGGACCACACGACGCTCGTCGAGACGCGGTGGGCCGGACTCACCGCGCGCGACTACCTCGCCCCGGTGCCCGAGGACAGCCAGGACACCGTGCTCGTCCGCGTCCTCACCGGGGACGCCGAGGCGGAGATCCGGTTCGCCCCGCGCCCGGACTTCGGCGCCTACCCCACCCGCCTCGAGCGCGTGGGCGACGGCGTGCGGGTGCTCGGCACCTCCGAGCCGATCATGCTCCACGCCCGCGGGGTCGAGTTCGAGATCGTGTCCGAGAACGGCTCGGACACTGCGGTGGCCCGGGTGCGCCCGAGCGACCGGCCCAAGGAGAAGGTCGTGCTCGCCCTCGTGTGCGGCGGCTACTTCGAGGACACCGACTACCTCCTCGACGGCGGGGAGGAGCTCATCCGGCGCCGGGCCACGGGATACTGGCGCAACTGGGTGAACAGCCTCGACCTCCCGGCGCTCAAGCGCGAGGAGGTGTCGCGCTCGGCGATCACCCTCCGCGCGATGTGCCACGAGCCCACCGGAGGCGTCCTCGCCGCGGCCACCTCGTCGCTGCCCGAGGGGATCGGCGGCATCCGCAACTGGGACTACCGCTACTGCTGGCTGCGCGATGGGTCGATGACCGTGCGCACCCTCATCGACCTCGGCTCGACCGCCGAGGCGGAGGGCTTCCTCGCGTGGCTCGCGGGCATCCTCGCCGACGCCGCCGGTCCCGAGCAGCTCCACCCGCTCTACGCGGTCGACGGCTCCGCGCTCACCACCGAGGCCGTGCTCGAGCACCTGCCCGGGTACGCCGGCTCGCGGCCGGTGCGCGTGGGCAACGCCGCCGAGCACCAGGTCCAGCTCGACGTGTTCGGACCCGTCACCGAGCTCCTGCGCGATCTCGCCTTCACCCTCGAGGACCTGTCGGACGAGAACTGGCGGCTCACCTGCGAGATGGTCACCGCGGTCGAGCGCCGCTGGCATGAGGCCGACCACGGCATCTGGGAGGCCCGCCGCGAGCCCAAGCACAACGTCTACACCAAGGTCATGTGCTGGGTGACCGTCGACCGGGCGATCGAGATCGCCGAGCACTTCGGGCGGACCATGCCCGGGGCCTGGCGCCAGCTCCGCGAGACCATCGCCGACGACGTCATCACCCGCGGCTGGAACGCCGAGGTCGGCGCCTACACCGTGGCCTACGGCGAGGACGACCTCGACGCGGCCTGCCTGTTCGTCGGCCTGTCCGGCCTGCTCGCCCCGGACGATCCGCGCTTCGCCGCGACCGTCGACGCGATCGAGCGGGACCTGCGGGTCGGCCCCACGGTGTTCCGCTACCACTACGACGACGGCCTGCCCGGGCTCGAGGGCGGCTTCCACATCTGCACGACCTGGCTCATCGAGGCGTTCATCCTCGTCGGGCGTCTCGACGACGCGCGCGACCTGTTCCGGCGCCTCGACGACCTCATGGGGCCCACCGGGCTGTTCCCCGAGGAGTACGATCCCGCCTCGGAGACGCACCTCGGGAACCACCCGCAGGCGTACTCGCACCTCGGCTATATCCGGGTCGCGCGGATGCTCGACGACCTCGCCGGCGTGCCGGACCCCGCGAGCGGCCACACCGACGGCTCGGAGGATCCGGACGACACGGGTGCCGCAGGGTCCGCGGGGTCCGCGGACACCTCGGGCGCCTCGAGCACGTCAGTTTCCTCGGGCGCCACGAGAACCGCGGACTGAGACCGCGCCCCGCTGCTCCTCGACCACCTCGGGCGCCGGGGCACCGCCCTCCGCACCTCGACCACCTCGAGTGCCGGGGCACCACCGCACCTCGGGAGCGCCGGGGCTGCGGTCCGCCTCACCGTACTGCGCGGTATCTGCCCATCCACGCGTTATTGCGCGCAGATCACGGGATACCGCGGCGTACGGCTGGGAGCACGCGGGCTCAGCCGGCACTCAGGCCTGTGCGGCCGGGGACTCGGGCCGGGGGTCGTGCTCGGGCAGGAAGACCTCGGTCCGTGCGCCGCCGGCCGGCCCGTTGCTGAACGCGATCCGCATCCCCAGCAGCCGCGCCTGCCCCTGGGCGATGACGAGGCCGAGGCCCATCCCGCCGCCGCCGGCGGACACGAAGCGCGTGGGTCCGGTGGCGATGATGTCCGCTGGATAGCCGGGTCCGTGGTCCTCGACGATGACGGCGTGCGGCGTCGTCGTGACGATGATCGGGTCCGCGCCGTGCTTCGTGGCGTTGACGATGAGGTTGGACACGATGCGCTCGAACCGGCGCTGATCGGTGATCACCGTGCGCCCCTCGGAGGCGTAGTTGACCTCGATCTCGTGGCCGGTGGTGACCCCGGAGGCGCCGAGCGTCGTGATGAGGGAGCGGATCGAGGAGTCGAGCGACATCGTCGTGAAGTCCGGGGTGGCGCGTCCCGCGTCGAGCCGGGACACCTCGAGGAGGTCCTCGACGAGCACCTGGAGGCGGGCCACCCGGTCGCGCACGAGCTCGGCCGGCCGTGACTGCTCCTCGAGGAGGTTCGCGGCGTTGACGAGCCCGGTGAGCGGGGTGCGCATCTCGTGGGCGAGGTCGGAGGTGAAGCGCTGCTCGGAGTCGAGCTTCTCCGCGAGCCGCTGGACGGCGGAGTCGGCCGCAGCGGCGAAGGCCGCCACCTCGTCGTCGCCGGTGTCGATGACGTCGGAGATCCGAATCTGCGTGTCACCGGCGGCGATCTTCCGCGCGGCCTGGGCGCCCAGGGTGAGTCGGCGCGAGATCTGGCCGGCGACGAGCGAGCCGATGCCGCCGATGACGATCGCCGAGCCGAGCATGCCGAACAGGATCGCCCGGTCGATCGCATTGAGGAGCTGCTGGGACTCCGCGGTGGTGGTGCGCACCGCGATCACGGCGGTGTGCGAGCCGACCTCGATCGGTGCGGCGGCCCAGATCACCTCGGCCCCGTCGGCGACCCCGCGGATCGTCACGCTCCGTCCGGCGAGCGCGGCCTCGCGCGCCTCGGCGGGCAGGTCGGGGTCGTCGACGCTCGTGTTGAGGGTGAGGACCCCGGTGTCGGCGTAGATCGAGATCGCGTCGGAGAGCTGGGCGCTGATGTTCTGCCGCATCCGGTCGTCCTCCGCGGCGGCCGCGCTCTGGCGCACGACGACGCCGCACGAGAGGACCGCGATGATCACCGAGGAGACGATGAGGATGACGATCTTCCACCGGAGTGACACGGCAGGTCCCCGTCAGCCGGCGAACCGGTAGCCGAAGCCGCGCACGGTCTCGATCATGCGGGCGCCGATCTTCTTCCGGAGGCGCTGGATGTGGACGTCGACGACGCGGGAGTCGCCGGCCCATTCGTACCCCCAGACCGTGTAGGCGATCTTCTCGCGGGAGTACACGTGGCCGGGCTCCTCGGTGAGGAGGAGCAGGACTCGCAGCTCGGTCGGGGTGAGGTGGACCTCGGCGCCGTCGACCATCACGGTGAGGCGGCCGGTGTCGAGCACGAGGGAACCGAGCTGGGTGCGGTACGGCCCGAGCTCCTCGCGGGCGGGCGATCCGGCCCGATCCGGTGCCGCGCCGGGCGCGGGGGCGCCGGCGCTCGGACGCTGCGCGGGCCGCGCGGGGTAGCCGGCCGGGGTGCCCGCCTGAGGTGATGCGGGCGCTCCCGAGGCGCGCGGCGGGGCGAGTCCGGGGGAGGGGCCGAGCACCTCGGGGATCCCGTCGGTGTCGATCATGCCGGAGGCCCCGAGGGTCGGCTCCGCGGCGCCGGCGTCGACCTCGTCGGGGGAGAACCCCATGCGTCCGGTCCCGGCGGTGATGAAGCGGCGCACGACGGCCCGGATGCGGGCGTTGAGCACCTGCATGTCGAAGGGCTTCGTCAGGTAGTCGTCGGCCCCGGCCTCGAGGGCCTGGACGATGTCGATCGGCTCGGAGCGGGCGGAGATGATGATGATCGGCGTCGTCGAGCGCTCGCGGATCGCGCGGCAGATCGACGCGCCGTTCATCGTCGGGAGCATGAGGTCGAGGAGCACGACGTCGGCGCCGTGGTCGGCGACGAACTCATAGCCGTCGCGGCCGTCCTCGAACGCCGAGACGGTGTAGCCGAACCGCTCGAGGGAGATCTGGGTGGTCTCGCGGATGACCTCGTCATCCTCGACCAGCACGATATGCATTCTTCTCCTCGTTCCTCATGCACCGTCGTTCTGCGTGATCCGCTGCCCGGCTTCGAAGGATCCGTCCTGGTAGCGGAAGACCCGGACCGACCAGCCGGATGGGCAGCACTCCTGATCTCCCTCGCGGTACATCGACTCCTGGGCGACCAGGGTGCCTCCGCGCCCGGGGGTGAGCGTCAGATCATGGCCCGAAACTATCAGGTTGATGCGCGGACGGCCCTCGAACTGCGACACCACGACCCCTGCGAACGTCCGGTCGTCGCTGGGAGTGGACACCATCGCGACCTGGAACTTCCGGCCGTCGGCGACGACCGGTGCGGCGAGCTCGATGCACTCGGTGCACACGAGGAGGACCTCGTCGACCTGCTCGACGTCGGGCATGTTCGTCACGGTGTCGTCGGCGATGAGCGCCTCGCGGATCTCGTCCGCGGAGAACGGCTCGTCCGCCGGTCCGGCCGGTGCGGGCGGGCGCGCGGTGGAGGAGGGGACGCCCTGCGGATTCTCGATCCGCAGACCCGGGTCCGGGCCGCATCCGGCGAGCGCGATCGCACCGGTGACGACGAGGGCGGGCACGGCGAGCGCGCGGTGCGCGCGGCCTCGCCGGGCGCGGCGCGGGAAACCGGGCGTCGTCGTCACCATCACAGTGTGCCCCGCGGAACGTGCGCACTCAAGGAGCCCGGCGGGTGGGGCGTGGGTGGTGGCGCGGAGGCGCGCGACCCTGAGTGCTCGGTCAGCCGCGAGGCGTAGACTGGGCGGCATGATGAAGGCTTCCCAGCACTCCGGCCCTCCCGCGGAGGAGCCGACGAAGGACGTGACCTACCAGCATGCGCTGATCTTCGGATTCATCGCCTCGATGGTGGTGTTCCTGTCGACGCTGATCTTCACCCAGGCGTGGAAGTCGCTCACCGCTCTCGGCCTGTCCGTTCTCTACGCCGCTGTCACCTTCGTCGTCGTGTCCGCGGTCGCCGCCCTCCTCAACTGGATCGGGCGCAACGACACCCAGCACGAGAGCACGGAGTTCCCCGTCCTCAAGTGACCCGCGGCCGCTCGTCCGGCTGTGGACCGCAGCGCTCTCATCAGTCGTGAGACAGCACGTGAGATTGCGATTTCGGAAGGTTCCGCTCCCAGGAACCTTCCGAAATTGCTGTTTCGGGGCGGATCAGCGGAACCGGAGCAGTCGCAGGCTGTTGAGGACGACGAACACCGAGCTGAACGCCATCGCCGCGCCGGCGATCATCGGATCCAGCAGACCGAGCGCCGCGATCGGGATCGCCGCGGTGTTGTAGGCGAAGGCCCAGAACAGGTTGCCCTTGATGATCGCGAGGGTGCGGCGGGAGAGCCGGACCGCCTGCGGGATCTGCTGCGGGTCGCTCGATACGAGCGTGATGTCCGAGGCGGCGATCGCTGCGTCGGTGCCGCTGCCCATCGCGAGCCCGAGGTCGGCGCGGGCGAGCGCCGCGGCGTCGTTGACGCCGTCGCCGACCATCGCCACCGAGCGGCCCGCGCTCTGGAGCTCCTCGATGACCGCGACCTTGTCGGCCGGGCGGACGTCGGCGTGGACGCGCTCGATGCCGACCTCTGCGGCGACCGCCTCCGCCGCTCCGGCATGGTCGCCGGTGAGGAGCACCGGTTCGAGGCCGAGCTCGCGGAGCTCGGCGATCGCGTCGCGCGCCGAGGTCTTGACGGTGTCGGCGACCTCGACCCGGCCGACGTAGGTGCCGGCGACGGCGGCTGCGACGAGCGTGGCCGCGGCGCCGTCCGACTCCTCGGCGACGCCGGGCACCCCGGCCTCGCGGAGCAGTCCGGGCCGACCGACGAGGAGAGCGTGCCCGTTGACGACGGCGCGGATGCCGCCGCCGGGGATGTTCTCGAAGTCGCGGACCTCGAGACCGGAGCGCGCGGTGCCCGCAGCGCTCGCGGAGCGCGCGATCGCCTGGGCGATCGGGTGCTCGCTGCGCGACTCCGCGGCGCCGACGAGTGCGAGGTGCTCCGCGGAGAGGTCGTGGCCGACGACCTCCATCCGGCCCTCGGTCACGGTGCCGGTCTTGTCGAGCACGATGGTGTCGACGGTCCGCGTGCTCTCCATGACCTCGGGTCCGGAGACGAGGATGCCGAGCTGCGAGCCGCGTCCGGAGGACACCGCGAGGGCGGTGGGCGTGGCGAGGCCGAGGGCGCACGGGCACGCGATGATGAGGACGGTGAGCGCGGCGTGGAGACCCCCGGTCCAGGTGCCGACGAGCAGACCCCAGACGAGCAGGGTGAGCACCGCGATGGCGATGACCGTGGGGACGAAGACGGCCGACACTCGGTCGGCGAGGCGCTGCACCGGCGGCTTGCCGGTCTGCGCGCGGGTGACGAGGTCGGCCATCGCGGCGAGCGTCGTCTCCGCGCCCACCCGGGTGGCGCGCACCTCGATCGAGCCCGAGGTGTTGACGGTGGCGCCGGTGACCGGATCGCCCTCGGCGACCTCGACCGGCACGCTCTCGCCGCTGAGCATCGATTCGTCGACAGCCGTGTGGCCGGCGACGACGACCCCGTCGGTGGCGATCTTCTCGCCCGGGCGGACCCGGAACACATCGCCGATCGCGAGCTCCTCGACGGGGACCTCGACCTCGGTGCGGTCCGCACCGGTGCCGCGCAGCACGGTGGCCGAGCGCGCACCGAGGCTGAGCAGCTCACGGAGGGCGCGGGTCGCAGACCCCTTGGCCCGCTCCTCGGTGAGCCTGCCGAGGAGCAGGAACACGGTGATCGCGACCGCCGCCTCGAACCAGATGTGGAAGTCGTGCGGGAGGTGGAGGATGTGGCCCTGGGACACTGCGATCCCGAGGGTGACGAGCGAGTACAGGGTCGCGACGGTGATGCCGATGCTCACCAGGGTGTCCATCGTCGTCGAGCCGCCGCGCGCGGCCTTGAAGGCTGCGCGGTGGAACGGCCAGGCGCCCCACGTGACGACCGGCAGGCTCAGGGCCGTGACAACCCAGTGCCAGCCGGGGAAGTGCCAGCTCATCACCATGGAGATCGCGACGACGGGGATCCCGAGGATCGCGGAGCCGATGAGGCGGGGGCGGAGCCGGCCGGTGCCGTAGTCGACGACCTCCGGCCCGGTGCCGGTGAAGGGCTCCCGGACGGTCGCGGAGTAGCCGGCGCGCGAGACCGTATCGGTGATCTGCTCGTCGCTCGCCGCTCCGGTGACCTCGACGTGGGCCGAGTTGAGCGGGAGGTTGACGCTCGCGCTCACCCCGTCGAGCCTGTTGAGCTTCTTCTCGATCCGGGCCGAGCACGACGCGCAGGTCATGCCGGTGATGTCGAGGTCGAGCTCGCGGACGGCGGTGTCGCCGCCCGGAGCGCCCGACGGGGCGGGCGGCTGGGGGGAGCGGGACGCGGTCATGTCACTCGACCTCGTAGCCGGCCTCGTCGACTGCGGCGTGCACGGCGGCGGCATCGAGCGGCTGCTCGGAGGTGATCGTCACCGGCGAGCTCCCGCCGGCCTCGAGGTCGACGTCGACGGCGGTGACGCCGGGGAGCGCTCCGAGCTCCTCCTTGACGGCGGCGACGCAGTGCCCGCAGGTCATCCCGGTGACGGTGATCGATGTCGTGGTGGTCATCCTGTGCTCCTTCGATGGTGTGCGGTGCCGCGCTCGGCGGCACCGCGCGGGGCCGCGGGTGCGGCCGGGTCAGCTCTTGATGAGTCGGGCGATCGCGGCCGCGGCCTCGGCGATCTTCTGCTCGGCGGCCTCGGGGGACTCCTGCGCGGCGGTGACCACGCAGTGCTGCATGTGCTCCTCGAGCAGGCGGATCGACACCGCGTGGAGGGCGGCGGTGGCGGCGGACACCTGGGTGAGGATGTCGATGCAGTACTGGTCCTCCTCGATCATCCGGCCGATGCCGCGCACCTGTCCCTCGATGCGCTTCATTCGCGCGAGGTAGGCCTTCTTGTCGGAGGTGTACCCGTGCGGGGGTGCGGGGGCGCCGGTATCGGTGGGAGGCGCGGGCGGTGTCGTGTCCATGGCCGTATTATATACCCCTAAGGGGTATCTATCAACGGGTTCGGGAGCACCGTCCCGCATCCGCGGGACGCCCGCCTGCGGCACAATGGCCCCATGACGCGGCACCGCCGAGGAGCACGGGCGGGTCGGAGCGGAGCGTCCGGACGGCCCTGCGGACACCTCGGCGCCCGACGCCTCTGCGGCCACCGTGGACGCCGCGGCGTCCGGCTCCGGCGAGGCGCCCGGGAGCGCCCCCGCGGGCGAAGCCGCCCCGCAGCAGTCCGATGCCTCCGCACGGCAGCGGCTGCCCCTGTACCGGCGCCGTCCGGATCGGCGCGGCGCGCGTCGGAGGGGACCGCTGTCGTGGTTCCGGATCGGAGTCGCCGGCCAGATCCTCCGCGCGATCACCGTGATGTTCCTCGGCATCGTCCTCCTCACCACGACGATCCTCTACATCCAGCTGTCGCAGTCGAACAACGAGCACTTCCAGGATCTCCTCGTGGCCTCGGCGGAATCCGTCGCGGACTCCCCGGCGATCCACGACGCGCTGTTCGCCGGCTCGGCGTTCGTCGTCGAGGACGGGGAGGCGGCCCCCGGTCCCGGTCCGGGCTGGGTCGAGGGCACCCGCGGCCGTGAGGACCTCACCGACTTCCTCACCGGTGTCCAGGCGGACTACGGACTCGACAGCCTCGCCGTGTTCTCCGCCGATGCGCTGCGCGGGGCCGAGATCGGCACCACCGGGACCGAGGCGGGGGAGACCATCCGTGCCGACGCCCCGGGCTCGACCGCGGGGCCCGGTCCGCGCGAGGTCGCCGGGACCGCCGCCGACGACCCCGCGGTGGGCGAGGTCCTCGCGCTCGTCGACGGGAACGCGGTGCTCGCCGGGCGCACCGTCGTCCAGTTCGTCGACGACGACGAGGGCGGAACGCTCTACGCGGTCGCGCCGATCCGCTCCGAGCCCCCGGGCCCGGAGCGGTCGGAGGACGCCGAGGTTGCCGCCGTCGTCGCGACCGGCCTGCGCGCGGACACCATCCGGAGCGATTTCGGGCCCCAGGGCCGGTGGATCATCGGCATGGGGGCGCTCACCGTCCTCATGGGCACCGTCGCCGTGTGGCTCGCCTCGCGCGGGCTCAAGCGGGTGACCGGCGACTACGGCACCCAGGAGCTCGGCGAGATGCTCGACTTCTACGCCTCGGTCCTCCAATCGGTGAGCGAGGGGCTGCTCCTCATCGACCGCAACCACGGCATCGTCGTCCACAACGCCGAGGCCGCCGAGCTCCTCGGGCTTCCCGCGGACACCGCGGGGGAGCCGGTGCGGATCGCCGACCTCGACCTGCCAGGATCGCTGCGCGAGCTGCTCGCCGAGGGCCGCTGGGCGCGCGACGAGATCCATTACACCGACGACCACGTGCTCGTCGTCAACCAGCAGCCGACCGCCCAGTCCGCCGATACCTGGGTCACGACGATGCGCGATCACACCGAGCTCCAGGAGCTCGCCGGCGAGCTCGTATCGGTGCGCTCCTTCTCGGAGTCCCTGCGCTCCCAGACCCACGAGTACGCCAACCGGCTCCACACCATGGTGTCGCTCATCGAGATCGGGCACAGCGATCAGGCGCTCGAGTTCGCCACCCGCGAGATCGACCAGATGGACCGCCCGGCGGACAACCTGCTCGGCGGGTTCGACCATCCGGTGCTGTCGGCCCTCCTGCTCACCAAGTTCGCCCAGGCGAAGGAGGACGGGATCGAGCTCGTCGTCGACACCGCGGACCTCGCCGGCGCGCTCAGCGCCGACGACCGGGATCTCGTCACCGTGGTCGGCAACCTCCTCGACAACGCCTTCGACGCCGTCTCCCTGCCGAGCGTGCCCGCGGACCGGCGGCGCGTCCACCTGCGGATCGCCGGCACCGAGGAGCGCGGATACACCATCGAGGTCGCCGACGACGGCCCGGGCATCCCCGAGGAGTCCGTCGACCAGGTGTTCGAGCGCGGGTTCTCCACCAAGCACGACGGTGTGGGATCCGACAGCGGTCCGGGTCGCACCGAGAGCGGTTCGCGCGGCGTCGGGCTGTCCCTCGTCGTGCAGGCGGTGCGGCGCCTGGGCGGAGCGATCGACGTGCGCGGCGGACCGGACTGCGAGGGCGATCCACTGGGCGCCGCCTTCGACGTGTGGCTGCCCGGCGCGGCCGAGCGCGCCGCCGGGCCGGCCGCGGGAGACGTCGGGCCGGCCGCGGGAGACGTCGGGTCGGATGCGGAAGGCGTCGGGTCGGATGCGGGGGACGCTGGTCCGGATGCGGGAGGCGCTGGGTCGACTGTGGGAGGCGCCGGGCCGGATGCGCCGGCTGAGCCCCGGGCCTGAGCGGCCGGATCCCGCTGCGCGGCCGGCGTGGGCGCGCGGATCCGGCGGGAAGCCGGGCACGGACTAGACTGGGGCCGTCATGGGATCACAGCACGGCCGGACCGAGGACGATGGAGTCGGGGTGCTCGTCGTCGAGGACGAGAGCGTCGCGGCGAAGGCGCATGCCCAGTACGTGTCCCGGCTCGACGGCTTCCACGTCGCCGGGATCGCCCGGAACGCCACGCAGGCGCTCGCCGCTCTCAGCGGCCAGATCTACGGGATGGATCCCTCCCGGATCGCGCTCGTGCTCCTCGACATGAACCTCCCCGACGGCCACGGTCTGCAGCTGCTCCGCGCCATCCGCGGCAAGCACATCCCCGTCGACGTCGTCGCGGTCACCGCCGCCCGCGACCTCCAGGTCGTGCAGGAGGCGCTCTCGCTCGGCGTCGTCCAGTACATCATCAAGCCCTTCACCTTCCCGGTCTTCAAGAGCAAGCTCGAGGCCTATCTCGCCTACCGGGCGACGCTGGTCGCCGAGGACTCGGGCGCGGAGATGACGCAGCACGAGGTCGACGCCGCACTCGCCGCGATCGGCGCCGCCCCGGCGGTGGCCGCGCCGAAGGGCGTCCCGGAGGCCGTGCAGGAGCAGATCACCGCGGTGCTGTCCGACGGCTCCGCGCTGTCGGCCGCCGAGGTGGGCGAGCGGATCGGGGTTTCCCGCGTCACCGCCCGGCGCTATCTCGAGGCGCTCACCGATGCCGGCGGCCTCGACCGGCGCCCGCGCTACGGGTCTGCCGGCCGACCGGTGCTCGAGTACCGACTCCTCGACTGATCGGGGGCGACGGGGACGACTGCCAGCCGGGCTTCCGGCCCGCGTGCGGCGTTCCCGGCCCGCGTGCCGCGGCCCTGGCACGGGCGCCTCCCGGTGCGAGCACCTGGTTGATGGCGCGAGTGCCGCGCTCACGGTGCGGGCGCCTGACTCCCGGTGCGCGTGCTCCCATGCGGATGCGAGCGCCTCCCGCGCAGGTGCCTCCCGGGTCGGGGGGGCTTCAGCGTCCGGGGGCGAAGAGCGCGTCGGTGTAGGCGCTGCCGAAGACCGCCGCAGGATCGAGCCGGGCCCGCAGCTCCCGGAAGTCCTCGAACCGCGGGTACCGCTCAGAGAGCCCGGCGGCCTCGAGCGTACGGAGCTTGCCCCAGTGCGGCCGCCCGCCGAGCTCGAGGAGGATCTCCTCGATGCGCCGGAAGCAGTCCTCGAACGGGTCGCGGTGGAAGCGGTGGCAGGCGATGTACATCGACTCCCGGCCGTACGCGGTCGACAGCGGGACGTCGTCGGCGGCGGCCGTGCGGACCTCGATCGGGAACGAGATCCGCCACCGCCGGCGCTCGATGAGGGCGCGGATCCGGGCGAGCGCCTCGGGTCCGGCGACAAGCGGCACCGCGTACTCCATCTCGGTGAAGCGGACGCGGCGCGGTGAGACGAAGACCTCGTGGGCGGGCGCCCGGTAGAGGCGGTTCGAGGTCGCCGCGGCGGCGAGCCGGTTGAGCGCCGGGACGAGGGACGGGATGCGGTGGCCGAGCTCGCTGATCGCCCGCAGGCCCCCGTTGTCGAGGATCTCCTCGCTGACGAGCCGTGCGAGGCGACCGCGGGGACCAGCCGCGGGCATCCCGGCCGGTGCCGCCGCCCCGGGTGCGACCCGGACGTTCGTCTTGACGAGCGCGCGATCGGTGTGGGGGAACCCGTAGAACTCGAGGTGGTCGGCCGTGCGGGAGCGGTCGACGAAGGTCTCGAGGAGTGCGTCGAGGGACTCGGAGCGCTCGTGGGCGACGAGGTCGAACGCCGGCACGCAGGCGAGCTCGACCTCGGTGATGACGCCGAGTACGCCGACGCTGAGCCGAGCGAGATCGAACACCTCCGGCGCGGACTCGGAGGACAGCTCGTGCTGGGTCCCGTCGGCGGTGAGGAGGGTGAGGCCGGTGACCATCCCGGCGAACCCGGTGTGGCCGAGGCCGGTGCCGTGGGTGCCGGTCGAGATCGCCCCGGCGAGCGACTGCGGGTCGACGTCGCCCTGATTGGCGAGCGCGAGACCGTAGGGGGCGAGGAGGCCGGGAACGTCGCGCAGCCGGGTGCCGGCGCGCAGCCGGACCCGCTTCCGTGCGGCATCGACGGCGATGACGCCGGAGAGCGCATCGAGCGAGACCATCGTTCCGGATCCGAGCGCCACGGGGGAGAACGAGTGCCCGGCCCCGATGACGCGGATGCGGCGCCCCTGCTCGACGGAGGCGGCGATGCCGGTCGCGAGCTCCGCCTCGTCGGCGGGGGTGAGGAGGTCGACCGGGTGGGCGTGCGCGGTGCCCGACCACGTGCTCACCCGCCGTCGGGCTCCCGGGCCGGACGCCCGGCCCGGGCCTCGGCGTCGCGCGTCGGATCCTCGTCCGTCTCGGGCCTGCGGGCCCCGATCCCTGCGCTTCAGTGCGTCCACCCCGATCCGCGATACGTCGGCCACGTCGCGACGACGGTGCCGTCGTCCACCACATGGTATTCCGTGAGGTGCTCGGCGAGCTCGCCCGCCTTCGCGTGGCGGAACAGCACGTGATCGCCGATCGCCAGCTCCGCGGTCCCCGGCCCGTGGAGCGGCGTCTGCACCTCGCCCGGGCCCTCCGTCGGGGCGTACCGGAGTCCGGGCGGCCACACGGGAACCGGCAGCCGGTCGGTCCCGGGCGGGCCCGAGGCGACCCAGCCGCCGCCGTACACGGTGACCCAGCCGGGGGCGGGCACGCGGACCACCGGGGTGGCGAAGAAGGCCGCGGGCTCGTGGCGGAAGCCCCGATACCCGTCGAACAGGTGGGGGGAGAGCAGCCCGGAGCCGGCGGCGACCTCGGTGAGGGTGCCCTCGGCGACGCTCGATTCGAGCGAGCCGGTGCCGCCGCCGTTGACGAACTCGAGGTCGGCGGCGGCGCGGATATCGGCGATGACGCGGGTCCGGCGCTCGGCCAGCTCCGCGATGGACAGGCGGCGCACGGACCGCACGACGAGGGCGCGGGGATCGGCACCGGCGTCGCCGAGCCCGGCGATCTGGCCCTCGTAGGACAGGACGCCGACGAGCCGGCAGCCCGGGCGGGACGCGATCTGCTCGACGAGGGCGAGCGCCTCGGCGGATCCCCGGACCGGGCTGCGGCGCGCTCCCAAGTGCACGCGACCGCGGGTGAGGCGCGAGGCCGGGCGGAAGGACGCATCGACCTCGATGCACAGGCGCACGGGCGGGCGGGAGCCGGGAGCATGATCGCGGAGCGCGGCGAGGACCAGGTCGACCCCGGTGGTCGAGTCGACGACGAGGGTGATGTGGGACAGTGCGTCGGCGTCGGTGGCGAGAGCGCGGAGGGCGCCGCGGTGGACCGTCGGATAGGCGACGAGGATGTCGCGGAATCCGCGCCGGTGGAGATCGAGCGCCTTCGGGAGGGAGAAGGCGAGGAGGCCGCGGCAGCCGTCGGCGGCGAGGACCCGGTCGAGGACGGCGGGGACCCGCACGGATTTCTTCGCGACGCGGATCGGCAGTCCGCCCGCGCGCCGGCGCAGAGCGGCGATGTTGCGGTCGAGGGCGGCGAGGTCGATGACCCCGAGGGGGCCGTCCACCCCGGCGATCGCTCTCATTACTGACGAGTAGGCCATGGGGGAAGTCTAGAGCAGGGAGGCCCCGGGCGACCCGGCTCGAGCAGAGTGATCTGACACAATCGCGGGATGACTGCCGCATCCTCCGCCCTCCGCACCGCCGATAGTCCCGAGCGCTCCGACGCCTCCAGCCGGGCGCTGCTCGCGCTGCCGGAGAGGCTCCGCGAGTTCCTCGCCGCCGATCCGCTCGCCGATGCCGCGGGTTCCGGTCCCGCCATCGAGGTCGACGCCCCCTTCACCGGGGAGCGCCTCGCATCCTTCGCCGCGAACACCGCCGCGGACGTCGAGCGCAAGGTGCGCACGGCCGCGATCGCCGCCCGCGCCTGGGCGAACCGGCCCGTGCGGGAGCGGGCCGCGGTGCTGCTCCGGCTCCATACCCTCATCCGCTCCCACGAGGAGCTGCTCCTCGACGTCATCCAGGCGGAGAACGGGAAGTCCCGACAGCACGCCTACGACGAGGTGCTCGACGCCTACAACGTGTGCCGCTACTACGGGGTGACGGCGCCGCGGGTGCTCCGTCCGCAGCCGCGGCGGGGCGCGGTCCCCGGCCTCACCACGACGCGCGTCGACCACTCCCCGCTCGGCGTCGTCGGGTTCATCAGTCCGTGGAACTATCCGCTCTCCCTCGGCGGGACGGATCTGCTCGCGGCGCTCGCGGCGGGCAATGCGGTCGTCCACAAGCCCGATTCGCGGACCCCGCTCTCGGCCGTTCTCGTCCGCCGCCTCGCCGTGAGCGCGGGACTGCCCGCTGACGTGTGGCAGCTCGTTCCCGGCGAGGTCGAGGCGGTGAGCGCACCGCTCCTCGACGGGGTCGACGGGCTGTCCTTCACCGGCTCCACCCGGGCCGGCCGCGCGGTGGCCGCCGAGGCGGCATCGCGGCTGCTGCCCACCGCCCTCGAGCTCGGGGGCAAGAACCCGATGATCGTGTGCGCGGATGCGGACCTCGACGCCGCTGTCGCCGGTGCGGTGCGCGGCGCGTTCAGCTCGAGCGGCCAGCTGTGCCTCTCGATCGAGCGGATCTACGTCGCCCGCCCGGTGTTCGAGGAGTTCTGCACGCGGTTCGCGGAGGCGGCCCGTGCCCTGTCGATGGGGGCCGCGTTCGACTACTCGTGCGAGATCGGGACCCTGACCTCGGCCGGGCAGCTCGACCGGGTTCGGGACCACGTCGACGATGCGACCGCCCGGGGCGCGCGGGTCCTCGCCGGCGGCCGGGCCCGCCCGGAACTCGGCCCGTACTTCTTCGAGCCGACCGTGCTCGTCGACGTCCCGGAGTCCGCGGCACTCTCCCGCGAGGAGACCTTCGGCCCCGTCGTCGCGGTCCATCCCTTCGCCGACGAGGACGCGGCGGTCCGCGCCGCGAACGACACCCCGTACGGTCTCAACGCGAGCGTGTTCGCCGGTTCGAAGCGCCGCGGAACGGCCGTGGCCCGGCGGCTCGATGCCGGGATGGTCAACGTCGGCGAGGCCTTCGCCGCGGCGTGGGGCTCGATCGATGCGCCCTCCGGCGGCGTCAAGGCCTCCGGGCTGGGGCACCGCCACGGGCCGGAGGGGCTGCTCCAGTTCACCCGCACCCGCACGATCGCCCACCAGGCGCTGCTCCCGCTCGCGCCGAGCGGATCACTCACCCCGGAGCGATTCCAGCAGGTCATGACCGGCGCCCTCGACGTCCTGCGCGCCCTCCGGATGAAGTGAAGGATCGGCCCGGTCGCGCGAGGGTTCGCTCCAGGCGGGGGTCGATCCGGGCTGGCCTGAGGGGTTGGCCCGGGGTTGCGTAAGCGGCTGATCCGGCAGATGACGACAGAAACTGCGATGGCCGACGGAAACTTCGCAGTTTCCGCCAGTCATCGCAGTTTTCGTTGTCGGTTCGGTGCGCGAGTTCAGTCGTCCACTGCAGCTTCTGTTGACCGGTGCAGTTCCCGTTGCCGCTGCGGCGCGCGACCGATCGGACCGGCGCATGCAGCGGAGTGCTGACCGGCCCGGGGCCGCACCGTGCGACCGGACCGCCAGGGGCTACTCGGACGGAGCGGCCGGGGACCAGCCCTGTGCGCGGTCGGCCGGGGGTCAGGCCTGCGTGCGGTCGGTCGGGCGGTTCTGCCAGGCGGCGGCCTCGGCGCGGGCGAGATCCGCGGCCAGGCCGGTGTATGTCGCCGGGCTGAGCGCGGCGAGCCGCTCGGTCTCCGCCTCCGGCAGACCGAGCGAGCGCACGAACTCCTCGAGCTCCGTACGCCCCACTCGGTGGCCGCGGGTGAGCTCCTTGAGCTTCTCGTAGGGGTTCTCCATCCCGGGCACGCCCTGGAGGTACGCGGCGCGCATGACCGATTGGATCGCCTCCGCGAGCACCTCCCAGTTCGCGTCGAGGTCCGCATCGAGGGCGGTGGTGCTGATCGCGAGCTTGTCGAGGCCCTTGACGAGGTTGTTGAGCGCGAGCACCGAGTGCCCGAGAGCCACGCCGATGTTGCGCTGGGACGTCGAGTCGGTGAGGTCGCGCTGCATCCGGCTCGTCACCAGGGTCGAGGCGAGCGAGTCGAGGAGGGCGCACGAGAGCTCGAGATTCGCCTCGGCGTTCTCGAACCGGATCGGGTTGACCTTGTGCGGCATCGTCGACGAACCGGTGGCACCCTCGACCGGGATCTGGGTGAAGTAGTTCATCGAGATGTAGGTCCACATGTCGGTCGCGAGGTTGTGGGCGATCCGGTTGAACCGCGCGACGTCGGCGTAGAGCTCCGCCTGCCAGTCGTGGGACTCGATCTGAGTGGTGAGCGGGTTGAAGGTCAGGCCGAGCTTCTCGACGAACGCGCGGGCGAGGGCGGGCCAGTCGGCGCCGGGGACGGTGACCGTGTGGGCGGCGTAGGTGCCGGTCGCGCCGTTGATCTTGCCGAGGTACTCCGTCGCTGCGATCCGGTCGTACTGCCGGTGGAGGCGGTGGACGACGACGGCGAGCTCCTTGCCCATCGTCGTCGGGGTCGCCGGCTGTCCGTGGGTGTGGGAGAGCATGGGGACGTCGGCGAGGTCGGCGGCCATCGCGGCGAGGGCGTCGATGAGCGCAGCGGCGCGGGGCAGCCACACGGTCTCGATCGCGCCCTTGATCCCCACCGCGTAGGACAGGTTGTTGATGTCCTCGGAGGTGCAGCAGAAGTGGACGAGCTCGGCGAGGTCGTCGGCGCCGATCTGGCTCAGCGCCTCCTTGATCGTGTACTCGACGGCCTTGACGTCGTGGACCGTGACGGCCTCGAAGGTCGCGAGCTGGGAGATCGTCTCGTGGTCGAAGCCGGTGACGAGCGAGCGGAGCTGCTCCGTCTCATCGTCGAGGAGCGCGCGGGTGCCGGGGACGACGGAATTCTCCGCGAGGTGGATGAACCATTCGACCTCGACATGGATCCGGTCGCGGTTGAGGGCGGCCTCGGAGAGGAAGTCGACGAGCGGGGCGGCATCGGCCCGGTAGCGGCCGTCGAGCGGTCCGAGGGCGATGGCGGGATCGAGCTGGGCGAGAGTCACGCGAGTCATGTGCCCATCTTCGCACGCACTCTCCGCGGACGGGCGGGGCGTCCGGACGGCGGTCGCCCCGCGTTCCCGGGGGCGGAGGATCGTGCGCCGATGACCGGGGAGGGACCGCTGCGTATCGGGTATGCCGGCCCGGAGATGACCGGTGCATGGCTGCGCCGGCTCGGGGACGACCGGTGCACGGCTGCGGTCGCCCGGTGTGGATGCGTGCGCCGTCTTCCACAGGGCGATCCGGCGACTGTCGGTGGGACCGTCGCAGGGAGCACCGTGGAGGCATGCTCATCGACGAACTCGAGACGAACCAGCGGATGTGGCAGGAGGCCGCGGACTCCCTCGCGGAGCTCGCGGACCGGTGCCGGCGCGGGGGTTCGGCGGAGTGGGTGTCGGTGGCGGCGGATCGGTTCCGGGAGGAGCTCGCCGACCGCGCTGCCGAACTCGCCCGGCTGCACGAACTCGCACTCGAGGTGGTCGACGCCTACGCCCGGCACGTCCCTGCTGTCCACGAGGCCGAGATCCCCTCCGGTGCCCTCCTGCTGTGAGCGATGGGCAGGCGATGGGGAGTCGGCGTCCCGCGGTGCAGCGGGGCGGGACCGCTGTGCCCGGATCTCCTTCCACGCAGCCGGACGGGCCGGGGGCCACCACCTGGATCCCGTTCACCGCCGACCGGGTCCTCGACCTGCCGCCGGACCTGCAGGCCGGCTGGCCGGAGTCGATGACACCGCATTCGGTGAGCTGCGCGGTGGATGCCGGCCCGCGCACACGGGCACTCGAGCTCGCCCGTGCGGTGCGGGCGGGTTCCCCTCGTCCCGATCTCTCCGCCCTGTGGGTGGCGCGCGCGGCGGGGATCCTCGGTGGTGCTCCGGTCGTCGGGGAGTTCCACCTCCTCGCGCCGGGGCTGCGGATCATCGCGAGCGCGGGCGTGCGGGGACGTGCGTGCTGCGTGGTCTGGCGCTGGGTCCCGTCCGGAGGTGGGGAGGAGCATCCCAGCGATGGCATCCTGTTCGGTCGCATCGATCGGGCGCCGCGTCTCCCGGAGCTCGTCGCCGGACTCGTCGGAGCCCAGCCGCCCCGCGCCGTCCTCGGAGTCCTCGGGCACCGCGGCGATGCCCCCGACCCCTGGTGGCTCGGGGACGGCGGGGTGGGTGCGGGACTGGGAGCGCTGCGGGATCGGACAGCGGCGCGGGTCCGGTCCGCGCTCGCCGGCGCAGTGCTCCGAGCCGCGGGCGAGGTGGGTCCGGCCGCCGGTACCGCATCGGGCAGGAGGGGTGCCGATGGCGCATGACATCACCGTGCACGGGGGCTCCGGAGGCTCCCGAGCGCGCACGGAGGACCTCGAGGCGTTCGCCGGGGAGCTGCAGGAGATCTCGCGCGAGGTCGCCGGCATCCTCGTGCGGATCGGCGGCGGCGAGCACGATCCCGTGCTCGAGGCGTCGACCGTCCTCGCGCCCGTGACCGCGGTCGAGGTCGGGCTCGCGGCGGCGGAGTTCGTCCGCGGGTCGGTCGGGGTCGCCGGTCGCCTCGCGGTCACCGGGACCTCGCTCGGGGCCGCCGTCCTCGGCTACCGCTCGGCCGAGGAGTTCGCCGCCCGGGTGTTCGACCGGGTGCTCACCGGGGCGGGCGCCGCGCTCGGCGTCCTCGTCCGCACCTCCTTGCCGATCCTCGCGCCGATGCTCCTGCGCGCGGCGGTCCCGACCGCTCTCGTCCTCGTCGTCGCGGACCGGCTCGGGATCGATGAGGCCCTCGAGTCCGCGCTCGGTGTCGAGCTGCCGGAGATCACTGCGGCGGGGCTGCAGCGGCTCGGCAGTGAGATCGTCGAGGACTCGACCGGCGTCGAGGTCGTGGTCGAGCACGTGCTGCCCGGATTCGTCGCCGGGGTCGTCGGGATCCCGCCCGGCATCCAGGCCCGGTTCGGCGACCGCGGACCGTGGCCGCACGATTCCCAATCGGTGACCGCCTGGGTGCTCGCCGCCGGACGAGCAGGCGGATGGTTCGGCCGCACGCGGGTCGAGGTGGAGCACTCCGTGCGCGCTCCGGACCGTCGTCCTGCCGCCGCCCCGGCCCATGTGTCCGAGCTCTTCGCGAGGACCCTGGCGGGCCACCGCGGGAGGGAGAACGGCCGGGTGCAGATCGAGCGGATCCGCGGCTCGGACGGGACGGTCCGCTGGATCGTCCACGTGCCGGCGACCACCGACTGGTCCGCCCGGACCGGCGGGAACGGGACGGATCTCACCACGAACGTCGAGGGTGCGGCCGGGCACGACACCGTCATGCGCGAAACCGTGCGCCGCGCCGTCGAGCAGGCGGGCATCCCGCCGGGCGAGGAGACCCTGCTCATCGGCTACTCGCAGGGCGGGATCACTGCCGCATCGCTCGCCGCCGACCCCGAGTTCCTCGCCGCCGTCCGGGTCACCGGTCTGCTCACCGTCGCGAGCCCCGTCTCCGACTTCGCCGTCCCCTCCCAGGTGTCCACACTGTCGATCGAGCACGAGCAGGATGTCGTCCCCGACCTCGACGGGAATCGGAACCCCGACCTCCCGCACTGGACGACGATCACCGTCGACCTCGACGACTCGGAGCTGCGCGCGGACCCGATGTCCGCCGACCGGTCCCCCGAGGAGGTCGAGCAGGCTCTCGCGAATCCCGGCTTCGCGCACGGGGGAGACGTCTACGCCTCGACGATCGAACGGCTCCGCCGCGCCGGACACCCTGCCGTGGTGCGCTGGACGGATTCCGTCGCCGGGTTCTTCGACGGTGAGGTCGAGAGCGTGCAGGACTCGGTGGGGGTGCGCAGATGAGAGGATCCGAGCGAGCGCGTGGGTGCGCGGGTGTGGGCTGGGTCCCGGCGAAGGAACCTGCCCGAGTACGGGCAAGGGCACCTGCCAGTGTGCGAGGTCAGAGCCGCCTCCTCGGGCGCAGGATCGGAGCCGCTCGCTGGTGTGCACGATGAGAGTCGCCTGCCCAGGTGCGCGGTCCGGTCGGCACCGCCGGGGACGCCCGGAGTGCGCCCTCCAGGGTCCTCCACGGAGTCGTCATCGGCTGGCACCGGGTCGGCTCTGCGACCGCGGCACACCCCTGACGTGGGCAGATGGTTCGACGTCCGAGCAATTGTGGCGCGGATGACAATTCGCCGGGGCCGACCTACGGTCCGGTACAACTGCCCTCCGGCCGTTCGTAGCGTGGGAGCAGACCTCGGCCGCTCGGGCGGGGCGAGAGCACCGGCTCGGCGTCCCGGACGCCGAGGTGTTCCGCGCGGGACGCGTAGTTTGGCACGCCGCGGGGAATCCGTTAGCGTGTATCCACTATGTGAAATGCATCACCACACGGAGAGCGGAGCACACCCGCACCGCGCTCCACCGCCGCTGGCGACCGGACGACACCCTCGACCGACCGCCACGACATGAGGAGACTGGCATGACATCGAACATTGCGCAGGCGCCGGACTCGAGGACGAATTCGGAGCCGAGAATGATTCAGATGCTGACCCCCGAAGGCGAGCGCGTGAGCTCGGGGGAGTACGACGCCTTCGCCGCAGAGCTCACCGACGAGGATCTGCGGGCCTTCTATACGGACATGGTGCTCGTGCGCCGCGTCGATGCGGAGGGCAACGCCCTGCAGCGCCAGGGTCAGCTGGGCCTGTGGGCTCCGCTGCTCGGCCAGGAGGCCGCCCAGATCGGCATGGGACGGGCTTCCCGGCCGCAGGACTTCGTCTTCCCGACCTACCGCGAGCACGGACTCGCCTGGTGCCGCGGAGTCGAGCCCGAGACGCTGCTCGGCATGTTCCGGGGGCAGAACCACGGCGGCTGGGACCCCCAGGAGAACCGCTTCCACACCTACACCATCGTCATCGGCTCCCAGGTGCTCCATGCGACCGGCTATGCGATGGGCATCGGTCTCGACGGCGACGTCGGCACCGGCGACCTCGAGCGCGACAGCGCCGCGATCGCGTGCTTCGGCGACGGAGCGAGCTCGCAGGGCGACGTGTCCGAGGCGCTGACCTTCGCCGGCGCCTTCAACGCCCCGGTCCTCTTCTTCTGCCAGAACAACCAGTGGGCGATCTCCGAGCCGACCTCCGTGCAGACCCGCGTGCCGCTGTTCAAGCGCGGCGAGGGCTTCGGCGTGCCCGGGATCCGCGTCGACGGCAACGACATCATCGCGATGTACGCCGTCGCCCGGGCCTCGCTCGACAGCGTGCGCGCCGGTCACGGCCCCATGCTCATCGAGGCCTTCACCTACCGGATGGGGGCCCACACCACCGCCGACGACCCGAGCAAGTACCGGGACTCCGCGATGACGGAGGAGTGGCGGGCCAAGGATCCGATCAGCCGGCTGCGGACCCACCTCGAGAAGACCGGCATCGCCGACGACGACTTCTTCGCCTCGGTCGACGCCGAGGCCGATGCGCTCGCCGCGCGGATCCGCAAGGCCTGCATGGAGATGCCCGAACCCGACCCGAGCGAGATCTTCGACTTCGCCTATGCCGAGCCGCACGCGCTCGTCGAGGAGGAGAAGGCCGCCTATCTCGCCTACCTCGACTCCTTCGCCGACACGACCGACGGGGGGCGCTGAGATGGCTGCGGACACCGCGACGGCCGACCCGGCCGCGAGCACGACGACCACCCTCCCGCTCTCCAAGGCGATCACCGCCGGCCTGCGCAGGGTGATGGAAGACGACGACAAGGTCATCCTCATCGGCGAGGACATCGGCAAGCTCGGCGGCGTGTTCCGGGTGACCGAGGGCCTCCAGAAGGACTTCGGGGAGAACCGCGTCATCGACGCCCCGCTCGCCGAATCCGGGATCGTCGGCACGTCGATCGGGATGGCGATCCGCGGCTACAAGCCGATCATCGAGATCCAGTTCGACGCTTTCATCTACCCAGCCTACGACCAGATCGTCACGCAGCTCGCCAAGCTCCACAACCGCACCCAGGGCCACGAGCGGATGCCGCTCGTCATCCGCGTGCCCTACGGGGGCGGCATCGGATCCCCCGAGCACCACTCCGAGAGCCCGGAGACGGTCTTCGCCCACCATGCCGGTCTCCGCATCATCTCGCCGTCGACCTCCCACGACGCCTACTGGATGATCCAGGAGGCCGTGCAGAGTCCCGACCCGGTGATGTTCTTCGAGCCGAAGCGCCGCTACTGGCAGCGCGGGGAGGTCGACACCGCCGAGCGCGGCCTGCCGCACGACCGCGCGCAGGTGGTCACCGAAGGCACCGATCTCACGCTCGTCGCCTACGGACCGCTCATGCCCACGGCCCGCGACGTCGTCGCCGCAGCGGCCGAGGAGGGGACGAGCATCGAGCTCATCGATCTGCGCTCGCTGTCGCCGATCGACTTCGACACGCTCGAGGCCTCCGTCCGCCGCACCGGGCGGATGGTCGTCGCGCACGAGGCGCCGGTTTTCCTCGGCCTCGGAGCCGAGATCGCCGCCCGCATCACCGAGCGCGCCTTCTTCCACCTCGAGGCCCCGGTGCTCCGGGTGGGCGGGTTCCACACCCCGTACCCCGGCTCCAAGCTCGAACACCACTACCTGCCCGATCTCGACCGCATCCTCGACGGCGTGGATCGCGTGCTCGGATACTGAGCCCCGGGCTCCCGAGCACACCGGTGCCGCGACCGGCGGCGCCCGACCACCCGTCGACCGACCAGCAAGGGTATCCATGTCCAGTGTTTTCCCCCTCCCCGACGTCGGCGAGGGCCTCACCGAAGCCGACATCGTGTCGTGGAAGGTCGCCGAAGGCGACACCGTGACCGTCAACCAGATCCTCGTCGAGATCGAGACCGCGAAATCACTCGTCGAGCTGCCGAGCCCCGAGGCCGGCACCATCGCCGCGCTCCTCGTGAGCGAGGGCGAGACCGTCGAGGTCGGCACCCCGATCGTCCGCTTCGGCGACGCGGACGCCGGACCGGCCGGCGATCACTCCGCCGGTGACGATTCCGCCGACGGCTCCGCACCGGATCAGACCGCGGCCGTTCCCGCCCCCGCGGAGACCGGCGACGGCGCGGCCGGGCCCAACCTCGTCGGCTACGGGGTCAAGACCTCGTCGGCGAAGCGCCGCCCGCGCCGCCGTCCCGAGGACGCCCCCGCGGCGGCCCCGTCGGCCGAGCGGCCGGCGGAGATCGCCGCGTCGTCCGCGGCGTCCGGCTCCCCGGCAGGATCGGACCCGACGCCGGCGGCGGAGCAGAGCGATCCCGGCAGTGCGGAGCGCTCCGGCCGCGTCCTCGCGAAGCCGCCCGTGCGCAAGCTCGCCAAGGACCGCGGAGTCGATCTCGCACAGGTGCCGGCCACCGGCTCCCGCGGCGAGGTCACGCGGGCCGATCTGCTCGCCCACCTCGAGCAGGGAGCCGGCAGCGCGGACGACTCCGACGCTCACGCAGGTGCGGTCCCCGGTGACGGCGGCTCCGGCGGGCAGCGGGAGGAGCGGATCCCGCTCAAGGGTGTGCACCGGATGATGGCGAAGGCGATGGTCGAATCCGCCTTCACCGCACCCCACGTCACCGAGTTCCTCGATGTCGACGTCACCCGCACGATGGACCTCGTGCGCCGGATCAAGGCGGAGAAACTGCTCGGTGAGGACGTCAAGGTGTCCCCGCTCGCGATCGTCGCGAAGGCGGTCGCATGGGCGGCCATGCGCTATCCGATGATCAACGCGGTGCTCGACGGCGACGAGATCGTGCAGCGCCGCTACGTCAACCTCGGCATCGCCGCCGCGACGCCGCGGGGCCTCATCGTGCCGAACATCAAGGACGCCCACATGCTCGGGCTCGCCGAGCTCGCCGGGGCCATCCGTGAGCTCGCCGAGACCGCGCGCGCCGGGCGCACCTCGCTCGCGGCGCAGGCGGGCGGCACGATCACCATCACCAACGTCGGCGTGTTCGGCGTCGACGCGGGCACCCCGATCATCAACCCCGGCGAGTCCGCCATCATCGCCTTCGGGCAGGTCCGCAAGCGGCCGTGGGTGGTCGACGACGAGATCGTCGTCCGGGAGATCACCACGCTCGGCATCTCCGCCGATCACCGGGTGGTCGACGGCGAGATCATCTCCCGGTTCCTCGCCGACGTCGGTCGTGCGCTCGAGGAGCCGGCCGTCATGCTCGCCTGACACCTGACACCTGACGTCGGGACGCCCGACGACCGCGAGCCGCGGCTGCGGCTCGCGGTGGCGCGCAGGGACGCTGTCCGGACCCGGGCGCGGTGACGATCCATCCCGAGGCCCACGACCGTGCGCAGCGGAGGTCCGGCATCTCTCAGGTCGGGCCTGCCCGCTCGTGCGGTCCGAGGATTCGACTTCCGCGGCGCGGACGCGACCAGGGGGCATCCCTGCGGGTGAGTGCGGTCCACCGCCCGCGCGGCGGCGCGATCCGGCGATTCCGGGCTCAGGGATTGAGCTTCGTCGACTCGTCAGGACCCTCGGTCGTCGAGAGCTTCTTCGCGAAGCAGTGGTCGCGGTCGATCTCGAGCGCGCGGCACTGCGCGAGAGCCTCGTCCGGGTCGTCGTACGCATCGCCGAGGATCGTGATCCAGTAGTCGTTGAATCGGAAGGTCGACCAGTCTCCGCTCCACAGGAGCATCGCGTCCGGGTGGGCCTCGCGGTTCTGCTCGAACTCCGCGAGGATGTCCTCCTCCGACCATGTCCGGCCCTCGGTCCGCAGCCCGTCCTGCTTGGCGCTCAGCTGCACCACCCAGCGGCCGTCGAGCCGCTCGAGCGCCTCGGCGGTGTCGGACTCGGAGATCGCGGCGAGATCCTCACCGGCGGAGACGGTGGGTGCGGCCGACCCCTCGGTCCCGCCGGCCGCCGCCGAGGCGTCCGCAGGACCCGACTGCGAGCCGTCGCTCGGGAGCTGGGTCGATCGGATCCCGTCGTCGGGGCCGAGGAAGTTCCCGCCGAGCAGGAGGCCGAGTGCGACGACCGTGACCCCGGCCAGGGTGGCGATGAGCATGCGCGGGCTCTTCCGGTCTGACGGAGGATCCCCAGCGATCCCGGCCGCTCCGGAGGTGCCCTGGCCGCCGGTGATCGGCCCGGTGCTCGGCTGTGCCGGCTGCTCGCCGGTGTGCGCGGCGATGTACTCGTAGTAGGTGGGCCCGTCGACGGGGCTCCCCGTCCGCGACCCGGGCTCCGCCGCACCGGCGGATGCTCCGCTGTACGCGTGGTCGAGCGCGCTGATCGGATAGAACCGGCCGTCGGAGGCCTGGTAGAACACCGCGCCGTCGGGGGAGCGGAAGCACTGGAGTCCGTCGGGGCCGGTGAAGTACCCCGTGGGAGCGGCGGCGGGATGCGGGGAAGGAGGGAGCGCGCCGGGTTCCGTGCCGCCCCCGGGCGCGTGGCCGCGGGTCGGCGGTGCGGAATCCCAGTTCTCGCTCTGTGCCGGCCGGATCCGGGGTCTGCGCGGATCGTGACCGGGCATCGTGCCGTCGGGAGTCGGAGGTGTCATCGGGTCGATGTCCCCGCTCCGTGGGCAGCCAACTGGCAGTCCATGGAGACCACTGTAGGCACGTCCGAACCCGTCGATCAACTGAATTTGCCCGGCTGTGGGCGGCTCCCCTAGGATGGTCTTCTGTTGTGTCGATCGATGACCGATCTGCTTCCCCGCGCAGGGTCCCGTACCGGGCGCCCGGCGTCGAGGATCCGATCACCGGACATCGGCACAGTGCTCATTGAGCGCTGCACCATAGCTTCGGCCCCCTCTCACAGGCTTCAGCTCAGCGCTGATGAGACATCTCGTCGCCGGCACGCGCCCCACCAGGGGATCGCGGGCCGCAGTGACGGACACAGGCCCCGTCAAGGGGCACGGAGATACCGCCGCGAACGGGGTGGTCCGCACCCGGACCCGCGCCCCGAGCGGTGTCGAACCATGTGTGATGTCTTCGACGAGTCCACCCGTCGGTCCGTACCCGGACCTGCGGGACGCCGGCCCGTTCGGCGGACCGTCGGCATTAGTGAAACTGGAGGAGAGAAATGGCAGCAACCTGCCAGGTGACCGGAGCCGTTCCCGGTTTCGGACACAATGTGTCCCACTCGAACCGCCGCACCAAGCGCCGGTTCGACCCGAATATTCAGAAGAAGCGCTACTTCGTGCCTTCGCTGCGCCGTTCGGTGACCCTCACGGTGTCCACCAAGGGCATCAAGATCATCGATGCCCGGGGAATCGACTCCGTGGTGAATGAACTCATCGCCAAGGGAGTGAAGCTCTGATGGCCAAAGCACAGGACATCCGCCCGATCATCAAGCTCAAGTCGACGGCCGGCACCGGGTACACCTACGTGACCCGCAAGAACCGCCGCAACAACCCGGATCGCATCGTGCTCAAGAAGTACGACCCCACGATCCGCAAGCACGTCGAATTCCGAGAGGAGCGCTGAGCGCACATGGCCAAGAAGTCGAAGATCGCCCGTGACGAGCAGCGCCGCGAGATCGTGGCGCGCTACGCCGAGCGCCGCGCCACCCTCAAGCGCCAGCTCACCCACCCGGAGAGCACCGACGACCAGCGCGAGGAGGCACGCCTCGCTCTGCAGAAGCTGCCCCGCGACGCCTCGCCGGTCCGCCTGCGCAACCGCGACCAGGTCGACGGCCGCCCCCGCGGCTACCTCCGCAAGTTCGGTCTGTCGCGCGTCCGCTTCCGCGAGATGGCGCACAACGGCGAGCTTCCGGGGATCACCAAGTCCAGCTGGTAATCTCTGGTAAGTTCGTACCCGGTCAACAGATCCGATGTCCTGAAGGAGGGCACAACTATGGCTAAGAACCGCAGTGAACTCGTCTCCGAGGTCGCAGAGAGCACCGGCCTGACCCAGAAGCAGGTCTCCGATGTTCTCGACGGCGTCTTCGAGTCGTTCTCGAACGCCGTCGCCAAGGGCGACAAGCTCACCATCCCGGGCTGGCTGTCCGTCGAGCGCACCGAGCGTGCCGCTCGCAAGGGACGCAACCCGCAGACCGGTGAGGAGATCCAGATCGCTGCCGGCTACTCGGTCAAGCTGTCCGCCGGCTCGAAGCTCAAGGCTGCAGCCGGTTCCCCGAAGAAGTAATCCTTCGGATCGCCTCGCAGGCCCGGACCCCGCTGAGGGGTCCGGGCCTGCGGTCGTATTCCGGGTGCGCAGGGCGCCTCCCGGGGCACGGGGCTCCCGCCGAGATTGCGAGAAAGTGCTGATCCGCTCTCAGAAACCTTCGGAAATTGCACTCCTGCGGGGCGCGTTGGCCCGGTGCTGAGCCGGGGACTACCCTGGATGCATGCGTGTTTCAGCGATCCAGCTCGCCTATGCCGATGAGGACTCCCAGCAGACCCGGATCGACCGGGCCGTCCAGCTCGTCCGGGCTCAGCACGGCTCCGATCTCGTCGTCCTGCCCGAGCTGTGGTCGCCCGGCGGGTTCTCCTACCGCGACTGGGGCGAGCGCGCGGAATCGCCCGTCGACGGGCGCACCGTCACCGCGCTGGCCGCCGTCGCGCGCGAAATCGGCGCCTACGTCCACATCGGTTCGATCATCGAGGGCAGCGAGACCGCGCTCACCCGCCTGGCCGAGTACGACCACGACGTCACCGCACTGCCGGAGCTGCCCGACGGCGAGCGCCATCTGTGGAACACCTCCGTCCTCGTGTCGCCGGCCGGCGAGGTCATCGCGACCTACCGCAAGATCCACCGGTTCGGTTTCGGATCCGGCGAGCCCAAGCTCCTCGAGGCCGGGGAGGACATCGTCACCGTGCCGATCGAGGTCGACGGCCGCACCGTGTCGCTCGGCCTGGCGACGTGCTACGACCTGCGCTTCCCCGAGATGTTCCGCGCGCTCCTCGACGCCGGCGCCGAGGTCGTCGCAGTGCCCGCCGCGTGGCCGGCCCCGCGCGTCGATCACTGGAGTCTGTTCGCGCGCGCCCGAGCGGCCGAGGACTTCCTCGCGGTCATCGCGTGCAACACCGCCGGGTTCCACTCCCGCACCGAGATGGGCGGGCACTCGGTGATCGTCGACGCCTCCGGCAACGTCCTCGCCGAGGCCGGCGCGGACGAGACCGTCATCGTCGCCGACATCGACATCGACGCGATCCACGCGCGTCGCGAGAGCTTCCCCGCCCTCGCCGACCGCAGGCTCCGCTGACGCCGGTGGCCGTCGCACCCACCCGCTCCCCGCACGCCCGACCCGAGGCGGGCACCGCGGACCGGCGCACCGCGCGCCGTCTGCGCCTCGCCGCGATCCCGGGTCTCCTCGTCGTCGGCACGATCGTGGGCCTCCTCGCCCTCGACTTCACCGGCGCGGCCGCCCCCACCCTGCTCAACGACGCGGGTCCTCTGGGCCGCTACGGTCTGCCGATCGCCAAGTTCGTCTTCAACCTCGCGATGGCGGTGACGATCGGGGCGCTCGTGCTCGCCGCCGTCGTGCTCCCGCGCAGCGCTCCGGTGCGGGTCAGGCACCGGGACCGCGGGAAGGCGGCGGCCCGGCCGAGCACCCTCGACCCCGCATGGACCGCCTGCCTGCGCGTCGCCGAGGTCGCCTCCGTCGTGTGGACGGTGGGCGCGATCGCCGTGCTCATCCTCGCGTTCGTCGACACCGCCGGAGCGCAGGCGCTCACCGGCGACTTCTCCGCCCAGCTCGGGGCCTACGTCACCCAGGTCCCCTATGGCCAGCTGTGGACCCTCATCGTCGTCCTCGCCGCGATCGTGTCGACGTGCGTGTTCGCGGTCCGCAGCTTCACCGGGATCGGCCTCGTCACGGTGCTCTCCTTCCTCCCGCTCATCCCGCAGGCGCTCATGGGCCACTCCGCCGGTGCCAGCGGCCATACCGCGGCGGTCAACAGCATCGGTCTCCATCTCATCGCCGTCGTCGTCTGGGTCGGCGGGCTCGTCGCGCTCGGGCTCCTCGCGCCGGTGCTCACCGCCCGGGCCGACCTCGGGGTGCTCGTCGGTCGCTTCTCCGGACTCGCTCTCTTCGCCTGGGCGCTCATGGTCTTCACCGGCCTGTTCAACGCGAGCCTGCGGGTGAACTCCCTCGCCGACTGGATGACGCCCTACGGCCTCCTCATCGTCGCGAAGCTCGGCATCACCGTCGTCCTCGGGTTCATCGGCTACTGGCACCGGCGCTTCGTCATCGACCGGCTCACCCCGAGCTCCGCCGAGGGGAACGGTGCCGAACGGGCAGCGGGAGCGGTCTTTGCCCGGCTCGAGTTCTGGCGCCTCATCGCCGTCGAGACGCTGCTGTTCGGAGCGGTCATGGCGCTCGGCACCGTGCTCGCCCGCTCGCAGCCCCCGGTCCCGGACGAGCCGCCCTCCCGTCCCACCCCGGCCGAGGCGCTCACCTATGAGCCGCTGCCGCCGGAGCCCACCTGGGGCCGGTTCTTCACCGAGTGGCAGGTCGATCCGCTGTGGACGGTCGTCGCGCTCGGCCTCGCGGCGGCGTACATCGCCGGGTTCGTCCGCCTCCGCCGCCGCGGTGATTCCTGGCCGGTGGTCCGCCTCGTCATGTGGCTGATCGGCATGCTCCTGCTGTTCTACGTCACCTCGGGCGGCCCGGTGGTCTACGGCAAGGTGCTGTTCTCGGCCCACATGATCCAGCACATGCTCATCGTCATGATCGTGCCGCTGCCGATGGTGCTCGGCGCTCCGATCACCCTGCTCATGCGGGCGGTCCCGGCGCGCACCGACGGCTCCCGCGGTGCCCGCGACTGGATCCTCGGGGCGGTGCACCACCCGTACCTGCGGTTCTGGGCGCACCCGGTGGTGGCGGCGGTGAACTTCTCGGGCTCGCTCGTCGTCTTCTATCACACGGGCATCATGTGGTGGGCGCTCGATACGCACATCGGCCACGAGCTCATGATCCTCCACTTCGTCGCGGCGGGGTACATGTTCGCGCAGGCGATGATCGGCATCGATCCCGGCGTCGAGCGCTTCCGCTATCCCCTGCGGCTCCTCCTGCTCCTCATCACCATGGCCTTCCACGCGTTCTTCGGGATCTCGATCATGTCCTCGACGACCCTCATCGAGGGCGACTGGTTCGGGAACATGGGCCACGGCTGGATCCCCGCGCTCGACGACCAGGTGCGCGGCGGGGAGATCGCGTGGGGGATCGGCGAGCTGCCGACGCTCGCGCTCGCGATCATCGCGGCCGTCCAATGGTCCCGCTCCTCGGATCGCGAGGCCCGGCGCCGGGACCGCTCCGAGGACCGCACCGGCGACGCCGAGCTCAAGGCCTACAACGACATGCTCGCGCGCCTCGACAAGCACTGAGCCGCGGCTGGGACAGCGGTCCGCTGAGCCGTGTCGGAGGAACGCGCGGGGTCCGCCGCCGGCTGCGCGATCCGCGCTCCCGGACCGCCCGCCCTGCGCTGCGGCCTCCCGAGCGGCACCGTCCGCCCCCGCCGCCTCCTCCTCCTGAGCGGCGCCGTCCGCCCTGCGCCGCCGCGTCCCGGGCAGCCCCGCACTCCCGGACCGTCCGTCGCCGCGTCCCGAGGAGCACCGCGCTCCCGGACCGCCCGCCGTCTCCTGAGCAGTACCCCCGGCCGGTCCTGAATGTGCTCCTGTGCACGCGAAGGCACAGACCGTCTGCGCATTTGCAGGCGACGAATTCATCACGACAGCCCCGTCGCGCTTGATCGATTCACAGGGAAGGTTCAGGATGGGCTATCGAATCGAACCACGAGGGAGTGGGTCGCCCGCAGCGCACGACATCGGAGTCGCCGCTCGCACCCGCTCCCGCACCCGCCGGCGGCCCCTCGTCCGGCGGAACGCACGCCCGGGACGTCCGGGCCGAGTGCCCGGTCAGCTGCCGGGCGGAGGAGCACGAACATGAGCACCCAGACATCCGAAGCGCTCAAGCCGGAGGAGCGCTCGCAGCTGCAGCGCGTCGTCGCGGCATCCATGGCCGGCACCATCGTCGAATGGTACGAGTTCTTCCTCTACGCGGCGGCGGCCACCCTCGTCTTCAACAAGATCCTCTTCCCGGAGTCGAACAACCCGTTCGACGCGATCATCGCGGCCTTCGTGACGTACGCGGTCGGCTTCATCGCCCGTCCGCTCGGCGGAGTGGTGTTCGGGCACTTCGGTGACAAGCACGGGCGCAAGAAGCTCCTCCAGCTCTCGATCATCCTCGTCGGCGCCTCGACCTTCCTCATGGGCTGCATCCCGACCTTCGAGGCGATCGGCTACGTCGCCCCGGTCATGCTCGTCCTGCTCCGCTTCGTCCAGGGCTTCGCGGTCGGCGGCGAGTGGGGCGGCGCCGTCCTCCTCGTGGCCGAGCACTCCCCGCGCGACGCGCGCGGATTCTGGGCCTCGTGGCCGCAGGCCGCGGTGCCGCTGGGCAACCTGCTCGCCACCGGTGTGCTGTTCGGACTCGTCGCGGTGCTGTCGGACGAGGCCTTCCTGTCCTGGGGCTGGCGCGTCGCCTTCTGGCTCTCGGCCGTCATCGTGTTCGTCGGCTACTACATCCGCACCAAGGTCACCGACGCCCCGATCTTCGAGGAGGCGCAGGCCGAGGTGCACGAGGAGGACGCCGGCTACGGCGTCGCCGAGGTGTTCAAGCGCTACCCCCGCGGCGTGTTCACCGCGATGGGCCTCCGCTTCGTCGAGAACGTCCACTACTACCTCGTCGTGACCTTCACCATCACCTACCTGTCCGTGCAGGTCGGCACCGACACCTCGCACATCCTCGGCCTGCTGCTCCTCGCGCACGTCGTGCACGCCGTCGCGATCCCCTTCGTCGGCAAGATCGCCGACATCGTCGGACGCAAGATCCCCTACGGCATCGGCATCGCGCTGACCGCCACCTGGGGCTTCTTCGCCTACCCGATGTTCGACAGCGGGGAGGACATGATGATCCTCGCCGCGGTGATCGTCGGTCTCCTGTTCCACGCGCTCATGTACGCCGGCCAGCCGGCGATCATGGCGGAGATGTTCCCCACCCGCATGCGGTACTCCGGCGTCTCGCTCGGGTACCAGGTGACCGCGATCGTCGCCGGCTCCATGGCGCCGATCATCGCGACCACGCTGCTACGGAACTTCGAGTCCTCGATCCCGATCTCGATCTACCTCGCGATCGCCGCGCTCATCAGCTTCATCGCGCTGCTGTTCACCCGTGAGACCCGCGGCCTCGATCTCAACGAGATCGATCGCCTCGACAACGAGCGCCGCGCCGGCGAGCGCGCGGCCCGGAGCGCGGGATGACCGCGCGCCCGGAGCCCGCAGGGATCGCCGGGAAGCGCGCCCTCGTCACCGGCGGCGCCTCCGGGCTCGGGAACGCGATCGCCTCGCGGCTCGCCGAGCTCGGGGCGCGGGTGACCGTCGCCGACGTCGACGAGGACGCCGCCCACGAGCTCGCGACGATGATCGGCGGCGAGGCCTGGGTTGTCGACCTCTCCGACACCGCGGCGCTCGACGACATGCGACTCGACGCCGACATCCTCGTCAACAACGCCGGCATCCAGCGGATCCACGCCATCGAGGAGTTCCCGCTCGACGAGTGGCAGCTCATCAACCGGCTCATGCTCGAGGCGCCCTTCCTCCTCACCAAGGCGGTGCTGCCGGGCATGTACGAGCGCGGCTGGGGTCGGATCATCAACGTCAGCTCCGTCCACGGGGTACGGGCCTCGCCGTTCAAGAGCGCCTATGTCGCCGCGAAGCACGGCCTCATGGGGCTGACGAAGGTCACCGCGCTCGAGGGCGGTCCCCACGGCGTGACGTGCAACGCGATCAACCCCGGGTACGTCATGACGCCGATCGTCGAGCGGCAGGTCGCCGATCAGGCCCGCACCCGCGGGATCGGCGAGGACCAGGTCATGGAGGACGTGTTCCTCGCCCACTCGGCGGTGCCCCGCCTCGCCGAGCCCGAGGAGATCGCCGAGCTCGCGGCGTTCCTCGCCTCGGACGCCGCCGCGGTGATCACCGGGTCCGCGCACCTCGTCGACGGCGGCTGGTCGGCGGCCTGAACGCCGACCCGTCCGGGCCCGCCCGGGATCCCGTCAGGGCCTGAACGACACCGTGTCGGGGAGAGCGCGCGGGTGCGATCCGGCCGATACCCGACGGCACGGGGCAGTGCCCCCGGTGCCGCCGGATCCCCGGCTCAGGATCCGGAGCCCGGGAGCACCTCGGGCATCGCCGGCGGCCGCCCGGCGAACTCGCGGATGATGTCGAGGGCCGCCTCGACCCCGCGGTTGCGGAGCGCCTCGCGGCGCACGCTCGCCCAGTAGGTGATCCGCAGATCGCAGTCGGGGACCACGCGCATGAGCGCGGGACTCGCCCGGCCCAGATAGCTCGGCAGCAGCCCGATGCCGGCCCCGTGCTCGGCCGCGCGGACGTGGACGAGCATCGAGTTCGACCGCAGGAATCCGTCCGGCTCCGGCAGGCGGCCGCCGGCGGAGTCGAGCACGTCGACGCCGAGCGTGTGCTCGATGTAGTAGACGATCCGGTGGTCGCTGAGCTCGGCGAGCGTCTGCGGGGTGCCGTGCGCGGCGAGGTACCCCGGGGTCGCGAACAGACCGAGGCTGTAGGTGTTGAGCCGGTAGCTCAGCGACCGGGACACCTGCGGACGCCCGACGACGATTTCGATGTCGACGCCGGACCGGTACTGGCGGGCGCGCTGCGTCGCGGTGATGAGCTCGACCTGGAGCCGCGGATGCCGGGCCTGGAGCTCGGTGAGCGCCGGGGTCGCCCAGGTCAGGCTGAACCCCTCGGGAGCGGCCACCCGGACCGTCCCGGTGAGCTGCGCCTCTCCGGTCACCGTGTGCCGGGCGCGCTCGAGCGCCGCCTCGATGTCCTCGGCGACCGCGAGCAGCTCCCGTCCGCGGGAGGTGAGCTCCCAGCCCTCCGGGGCGCTGACGAGCACCCGGTCCCCGACGGCGCGCTCGAGAGCGGCGATCCGGCGCGAGACCGTCGTGTGGTTAATGCCGAGGCTGTGGGCGGCCGCGGTGTACTTGCCGAGCCGGGCGACCGCGAGCAGGGTGAGCAGATCGTCCGGGGCGACGGGCGGGGCGCCGAGGCCGGTCGGGTGTGCGTCCGAGTTGGGCATCGCTCCATCGTATCTGCAGGAGTGCACAGCGTCTTTGCGCAGATCCCGCCGCTCGCCCCGTGTGCGCGCGGAGCGGTGCGTCGTAGGCTGGACGGGAAACAGGAGACCGTGCCGGCCGGGCGACGACGCCGGGCGCCGGCACCCGTGTGCGAGGAGGCATCATGGCAACCATCGGATGGATCGGCTTGGGGAACATGGGCAGGCCGATGACGAAGAATCTCGTCGCGGCCGGCCACACGGTGCGCGGCTACGACCTCGACGAGCGCGCTGTCGCCGCCGCTGCGGACAACGGCGTCGAGGCCGTCGGCTCGATCGCCCAGGCCGTCGAGGGCGCCGAGGTCGTCTTCACCATGCTGCCCAAGGGCGAGCACGCTCGCAGCGTCTACCTCGATGAGGGCGGAGTGCTCGAGTTCGCGGCACCCGGGACCCTCCTCGTCGACTCCTCGACGATCGACGTCGACTCCGCGAACGCGCTCCACGACGCGGCGGAGAAGGCGGGCTTCGCCTTCGTCGACGCCCCCGTGTCGGGCGGCATCTCGGGTGCCGCCGCGGGCACGCTGACCTTCATGCTCGGCGGCGCGGACGCCGACGTGGAGCGCGCCCGGGGGTACGTCGAGCCGATGGCGGGGAACATCTTCCACGCCGGCGGCAACGGTGCCGGCCAGGCGGCGAAGATCGTCAACAACATGATGCTCGCGATCAGCCTGCAGGGTGCCGCCGAAGGTGCGGTGCTCGCCCGCAAGCTCGGCCTCGATGCCCAGACGTTCTGGGACATCGCGCACGTCTCGTCCGGCGACTCGTGGGCGATGCGCACGTGGTACCCGGTCCCCGGCATCGTCGAGTCCGCGGCGTCGAACCAGGGCTTCGACGCGACCTTCGCGACGGCTCTCGCCCACAAGGACGTCGGCCTCGCGCTGGCGGGAGCGGAGTCGGTCGGCGTGACGCTGCCGGCCGCGCAGGTCGCGTTCGACAACCTCCAGCAGCTCATGGACGAGGGCTACGCGGGCAAGGACTGCTCGCTCATCATCCGCAACATCGATCCCGAGGCGCCGGGCGTCCCGCAGGACTGAGACCGGCCGGGTCCCTCCGGGGAGGGCGGCGGGTGCCGGCGGACGACGCGGCACCCGTCAGCCCGGTCCGGTGACTCGGACCTGGCGGGTGGCCCACGACGCCGTCGGCGTGCTCACTCCGTCGGCGAAGTCCTCACGCCCCCGGGTGGGGTGCTCACGGCGTCGGCAGGGCGATCACGGCGCCGGTCGGGCGCCGAACACGCTCGAGCCGATCCGCACCATCGTCGCGCCCTCTTCGATCGCGAGCTCGAAATCTCCGCTCATCCCCATCGAGAGCTCCGTCATCGTCTCGTCGATGAGGCCCTGGTCGAGGAGGGAGGCGCGGACGTCGGTGAGCGCGCGGTAGCTCGGTCGGATCTCCGCAGGGGTGGTGCCGGGCAGGCCGATCGTCATGAGTCCGCGCATCCGCATCCGGTCGAGTCCCTGGAGCGCGCCCACGAGCTCGCCCGCGGCCTCCGGGGCGACACCGGACTTCGATTCCTCCCGGGACGTGTTGACCTGGACGAAGAACTCGATCCGGCCGTCGACCGCCTCGAGCCGGCGCTGGATCCGCTCCGCGAGGGCGAGTGAGTCGATCGACTGGATGCAGGCGGCCGTCCGCAGCGCGTGGTTGACCTTGTTCTTCTGGAGCGGACCGATGAGGTGCGCCTCGTGCGGGATGTCGGCGAGCGCCTCGGCCTTGCCGGTGAGCTCCTGCACCCGGTTCTCGCCGATGAGAGTGAAGCCGTGCTCGAGCGCGACCCGGATCCGCTCCGCGGGCTGGGTCTTCGTCGCGAGCATGATGCGGACGCTGTCCGCCGGTCGTCCCGCGCGCTCGGCCGCAGCGGCGGCGCGGCCGGCGACCTCGTCGAGGCGGGCTTGGATCGCTGCGGCCTCCTCCGGGGCGAGAGCGGACGGAGCGGCGCCGCCGTCCGGCGGAGCCGGTGCGGTGCCGGTGCCGGGGACGACGGGTTCGACGGACGGATCGTGGGTATCGGACATGCCCCCATGGTCTCACCTGCCGCCCGGTCCGGCCACGGAGGCGCCGGGGAGCGGACTGCATCGCGGATGCGAGGCCGGGTGACAGCCCGCTGGCGCGGGAGCGGACGGGACCCTGGAGGTGGTCCGCGGCAGAGCGGTCGGGAGCGGCGGCCGGCCTGTTCTCGGGGAACTCCCGGCCGAGCGGGTCTACGCTGTGTCCATGGAACTGCTCTCGGGACTGGGACTCGCGACCTCGTCGGGTCTCAATGCGTACATCCCGCTCCTCGTGCTCGGGCTGCTCGACCGCTTCACCCCCGTCGTCGACCTCGGCCCGGGGTTCGACTGGCTGTCCAACGGCTGGATCCTCGGCATCCTCGCGGTGCTCCTCGTCATCGAGCTGCTCGCCGACAAGTTCCCCGCCGTCGACTCGATCAACGACGCGATCCAGACGGTGGTGCGGCCCACCTCGGGCGGCATCGTGTTCGGCTCCGCCGCCACGTCCGAGATCGCCGGGCTGGGCGCGGGCACCCTCACCGTCACCGACCCCGAGGCGGTCGCGGGCTGGCAGACATGGGTGCCGGTCATCACCGGCATCGTCGTCGCACTCGTCGTCCATCTGACGAAGTCGCTCACCCGCCCGGTGGCGAACACCGCGACCGCCGGAACCGCGGCCCCCGTGCTGTCGACCGGCGAGGACATCGTGGCCGCCGGTCTGTCGCTCCTCGCGATCTTCATCCCGATCCTCGTCGTCCTCGCGGTCATCGCGCTCGTCATCGGCTTCTTCGTCCTGCGACGCCGCTTCCGCCGGGGTCGTGAGCGCAGGCTCCGCAGCGGTCCCGGCGGCACGGCCGCACCGGAGATCTGACCCCCTCGCAGCCGAGACCTGACCTGCTGGTGCACGGACCCGAGCCACCCGCGGCCGGGAACTCCCTCCGCTGAAGCCCGGCCGTACTGCGGGGTATCAGCCCATCTGCGCGCAATGACGCGCAGGTGGGCGGATACCCCGCAGTACGTTCGACACGAGACGGGGCGGAAGGACTATCGTGCGGACGGACCGTCGTGCTGTCGGACGATCGCGCAGTTCGGGCGAACGGATCGTCGTGCGGTGGGCACGCCGACCGGTCGGGCACTCGTGCCTCCGGTGGAACGACCACCGGTGCGGCCGGGCTGTCGTGCGGTACGCGGACACGCGGTGCGGTCGATGACGGGTGGTGACGGGGCCCGAGGCCCCTGTCCGCGGTGCGTGCCATGATGGAGGCATGACTTCGGACTCCTCCTCCTCGGCCGCCGCGGGCGGCGCCCGCACCGTCCGGCTGCGCGCCCCGGAACTCACCGGGCGCCGGTGGATCAACACCGGCGGCGCGGACCTCTCCCTCGCGGACCTCCGCGGCAAGGTCGTGCTCCTCGACTTCTGGACGTTCTGCTGCATCAACTGCCTCCACGTCCTCGACGAGCTCCGCCCCATCGAGCAGAAGTACGCCGACGAACTCGTCATCATCGGCGTCCACTCGCCCAAGTTCGAGTTCGAGCGCACGGTCGAGGCCGTCGACCAGGCGGTCGAGCGCTATCAGGTCGAGCACATCGTGCTCGACGACCCGGACCTCGTGACTTGGCAGGCCTACACCGCACGCGCGTGGCCCACCCTCGCGGTCATCGACCCCGAAGGCTACCTCGTCGCCTCGATGTCAGGGGAGGGGCACTCCGCCGGCCTCGCCGGCCTCATCGAGGACCTCATCGCGGAGCACTCCGCCAAGGGCACCCTCCACCGCGGCACCGGGCCCTATGTCCCGCCCGAACCCGTCGAGACCGAGCTCTTCTACCCCGGCAAGCTCCTACGCCTGCGGTCGGGGAACCTCCTCGTCGCGGACTCCGGCCACCACTCGCTCGTCGAGTACGACCCCGCGGGCGACCGCCTGCTCCGCCGCATCGGCACCGGCGAGCGCGGCCTCGCCGACGGCCCGCTGACCGAGGCCCGCTTCTCCGAGCCCGGCGGCATGACGGAGCTCCCGGAGGAGCTCGCGGCCGCGGTCGGCTACCAGGTCGTCGTCGCCGACACCGTCAACCACGTCCTCCGCGGGATCGACCTCGACGCCGGCATCGTGACGACGCTCGCCGGCACCGGGGAACAGGCGATGGTCGGCGCGATCGACAACATCGTCGGCGAGCACCGGCAGACCGGCCGCTACGACGGCCCGGCCCGCGCGATCAAGCTCTCGAGCCCGTGGGACGTCGAGTTCTCCGAGGCCACCGGCGAGGTCGTCGTCGCGATGGCCGGCAATCACACGATCTGGTCCTTCGACCCCGGTGACGGCACGATCCGGCTGCTGTCGGGAACGATGAACGAGGGTCTGCTCGACGGCGGGCCGGAGGAGGCGTGGTACGCGCAGACTTCCGGTCTCGACGCCGCGTCCGCAGGCGGTCTGTGGGTCGCGGATTCGGAGACCTCCGCGCTCCGTCGCCTCGATCCGGGCACCGGCGCGGTCGAATCGCTCGTCGGGACCGGCCTGTTCGACTTCGGGTTCCGGGACGGCCCGGCCGCCGAGGCGCGCTTCCAGCACCCGCTCGGCGTCGCCGAGCTGCCCGACGGCTCCGTCGCGGTGGCCGACACGTACAACGGCGCGATCCGCCGCTACGACCCGGCGACGGACTCGGTGTCCACGCTCGCCCGCGGCCTCGCCGAACCCTCCGACATCCTCGTCCTGCCCGGGGAGGACGGCGCGGCACCCGAACTCCTCGTCGCCGAATCGGCCGCGCACCGGCTCACCCGCGTGAGCATCCCCGCCGAGGCTCAGCAGGTCGACGAGGGAGCGAAGTCGACCACCCGGCCGGCGACCGAGATCGGCCGCGGGCCCATCGACCTCACCGTCGGATTCACCGTTCCCCAGGGGCAGAAGCTCGACGACCGGTTCGGCGACCCGACCTACCTCCAGGTCTCCTCGACCCCGCCGGAGCTCATCACGGCAGGGGCCGGCGGCGCGGAGGGGCTCGAGCGGACGATCACCCTCGACCCCGCGATCGACTCCGGCGTCCTCCACGTCACCGTGCGGGCCGCAGCGTGCGACGGCGAGCCCGGCGGGGAGATCCCCCTCCATGCCGCCTGCCACCTCTATCAGCAGGACTGGGGGATCCCGGTGACGATCGTCGAGGGCGGTGACGACGCGCTCCGCCTCGATCTGCGCGGCACCTGAGCTGGTCTGTCAGGCGGAGCTCAGCTCCCGGAGCGGGGGGCGATCCGGCCGCCCTCGTCGCGCGCGGCTCATTCCGCCGACTCGCCGAGGGACTGACCCTCGTTCGCGAGGTCGACCTCGATCTCGCCGCCGTCGACCGTCACGGTCCCGACGACCTGCACGATGATCCGCTCGGTGAAGTCGGATTCGAACGCGGTGACGATGTCGCGGGAGCGGCCCGAGACCTCGACGACCGCCTCGCCCGGGGCGATCGTCAGATGCGTCCCGGAGCTCGTGAGCGTCACCGGCGGCTGCTCGACGATCCTCCAGGTGACGTCCCCGAGGATCTCGTGGTCGGTCTCGAAGCCGAACGGGCACCCGGCGGGCAGGAGGGTCCTCTGCTCCGCGCACGCGTCGATCTGCGCCGCGACCCGGTCCTCGACCTCGGAGAGGAGGGCCGCGGTGGGCTGCGGATCGAGGGCGGCCGTCGCGATCTGACCCGGGGCGATGACGTCGACCAGCACAGGATCCGCGCGGAGGTACTCCGCATCGAAGCCGACGGTGTAGCCCACTGGGAACAGGACGGGGATCCCGCCCCGGTCGGTGGGTGCGCTCACCCCGTTGACCTCGGCGACCGAGGACCCGGACACATCGAGTCCGAGGCGGGGCCACTTCTCCACCTCGAGGAGCCAGCGGTCGAAGAGGCCCCAGCGCGGCGTGCCCCGGACGAGCGTGTACGTCTGCTCGTGCGAGGTGTCCCCGAGATCGAAGCGGACCGCGACCTCGGCCCGGTCGCCGTCGGTCGCAGCGCCGATCACCTCCGGCCTGCTCGGCAGCGACCAGGCGCCTGCGAGCACCTCGTCGTGGAGGGCCTCGGTGTTCCGGGTGGGCGGGGCGGCGAGGAGGCCGAGCGCACGGGAGGCGTCGCCGTCCTCGAGCGCGGCGAGATAGCTGAGGACGGATCTCTGCGGGGAGTAGGCCGTGAGGTTGAGCGCAGGGACCGTCGCGACGGTGAGGACGACGGCGAGGAGGGCGCCGAGGAGGAGCCGGAACGCCGCTCGATCGACGAGGAGCGCCGGGCGGCGGGGTGCGGCTGTGGCCATCGCCGTCCCTCCCCTGTGATGCGCGCGTCGATCGGATCGCCTACGGGACGGGCCCGTGCGAACCGGGCTCCAGTCTAGTCGTCCGCGCTCCCGGCCCGGGCGTCGACGGGATAGGCGTGCATGCGGCTCGTGTCGACGTCGACGAAGAGCCGCGTCCCCACCCTGACCCGGGAGACGGTGGCGGCCACCGAGGTCCCGAGCCCGGGATGGAGCACCCCCCACGGGCGGTGGTGAGGGGGATCGGCGTCCGTGCCGTCGGTCCCCGGAGCCGGGGGCTCCTCCCGGTCCGCAGTGTCCGTGACCGCCGGTGCGGGGAGCCCTGCTCTGGGGGAGAAGTCGAGGAGGTCGGCGGTGAGCGCGAGACCGACCTCCGTGTCGGCCGGGGAGAGGACGACCTGGAGGATCCGCCCGGAGTCGCGGATGCCGACGACGATCGCCTCGAACACCGAGTCCGAGGTGAATCCGGGATCGAACTCGTCGAAGGACAGCCGGGCGGCGGCGGTCGGGATGGTGACGTAGACCTTGCCGTCGAGATCGGTGCGCGCCCGGACCTGCGAGTGCCCGATCGACAGCCAGCCGCGGCGGGCCAGCCCCGAGAACACGGTGACGCCGGTGGCCGCTGCGGCGAGGGAGCTGCGAGGCTCGGCGAGCTGCGCCTCGAGCGGGCCGGAGTCGGCGATCCGCCCCTTCTCGATCGTCACCGCGGATTCGCCGAGCACGGCGGCATCGATGACCGAGGAGCCGGAGGCGACGAGGCCGCGGCGGAACGCGATGCAGGCGTCGAGCAGTCTTCCTCGTATCCCTGCTCGGGCCTGTTCCGCGATCCCGCCGAGCGGGTCCTCGAGCACCATCCACTGTCCGGGGGCGGCGAGTGTGAGTGCGCACCGCAGGCGCGCGCGGGCCTCGGGGTCGAGGTCGCGCAGGCGGGTGCGGCGCTCGCGTGCGAGAGCGAAGCCGAAGTGTGCGCACGCCCGGTCGAGATCGACGGGCGCACCTCCTCCGGTGCCCTGCGCCGAGCGCACCCGGGTGCGCGCCGCGGATGCCGCAAGCCGGTCGACGGTGAGCCGGCCGGGGTCCGCGGGCCATTCGACGAAGGCCGTGCCCGGGAGCCGTCCGATGGCACGCAGAACGCCCCCGACGTCGCCCGGCTGCCCCACCAGGGTCAGACGATCGAGGGCGTTGAGCGGTGCATCGGCGACCGCCTCACCCGCGACCCGGATCTCCGACAGATCGAGGACGGGGTCCTCGGTCGGCTGCGGGTTCCGGGTCATGGGCGGGGATGAGGTCGGTCGGTGACGGTGCTCGGTGCGTCGCGGCTCAGATGTCCGCGGGATCGGTCGAGCGGGTGCGGCGACGGGTGACGACGACCGCGGCGGCACCGACGACGAGCAGACCGGCGCCGAGCGCGAGTCCGGTCATCTCGGAGCCGGTGCGCGGCAGCGAGCTGCCATCGTCGGAGCCCTGGCCGCTGCCGGAGCCGCCGGCCTGATTGCCGGCCTCGTCGCCCACCGAGGAGCTGTTCGTCACCACGGTGAACGCACCGGCCATCGGCTCGGACTCGGGACCGAAGGCGGAGACCCGGTACTCGCCGAGCACCGGATCGCCCTCGGCGTGGACGCCGACGACGGCGTTGCCGTTCTCGTCGGCGATCTTGTCGATCTGGAAGCGCTCGACCTGGCCCTGCGCGTGTTCGACCTGGACGGTGATCTGCTCGCCCGGCTGCGCGCCGGTGACGGTGATCGTCACGCCCTTGTCCTCGTCGGCGAAGTCCGCCGAGGAGATCTCGGTCGGGTCGATGGAGATGCCGAAGGCGGCGACCGCCGGCTCATCGGTGTCTCCCGGGATCGCCGATTCGGTGGGCGTCGCGCTGCCCTCGGGGGTCGGGGTGCCGGTATCCTCCGGTGTCGGAGTGGTCGGTTCCGAGGTCTTCGGAGACGGCGTCGGTGTGCCCGTGCCCTCCGGCGTCGGCGTGGTCGGAGCCGTGGTCTCCGGAGACGGCGTCGGGGTGCCGGTGTCCTCCGGTGCGGGCGTGGTCGGAGCCGTCGTGCTCGGAGTGTCCGAGGGAGTCGGGGTCCCGGTCTCGGTGGGCTCCGCGGAGGGGGTCTCCTCCGCCGTGGGGGTCGCGCATTCGGTCGGGGCGGGCGCCGGAGCAGTGGGCACCGGAGCGGCGTCGACCTTCTCGACGACCTCGAAGGTCACCTCCGAGGAGTCCTTCTTCGTCGTGGTGTCGGTGAGGTGGAGCGTGTAGGTGCCCAGCGGCACCTTGCCGTCATTGGTGACGGTGAAGAAGTAGACGCCCTTGACCTCGCCGTCGGACGAGACGGTGAGCTCGGTGGGGGCGGTGTACTCCGTGCCGTCGGTCCCGGTGACGGTGACGGTCGCGGTGGAATCCGCAGTGAAGCCGGTGCCGGAGAAGCCGATGCCCTTGTCGGGGTCGGCGATGTCCGTCTGCGACACCTGCGCCGCATCGACCGTCGCCTCCGGGCCATCGGTGAGGGCCGGGACGGCGGCGGGGGACTCGGTTCCGGGTGCTTCGCCTCCCGGGGTCCCCGAGGGCAGGCATTCGGCCGGCGCAGGGGCCGGGGGTGCAGTGGTGGTCGCAACAGCGGGAACGGTGATCACACCGGAAACCGCGGCGGCTACTGCGGGGGCAAGCACAAGACTCTTCGCAGAGATCTTCACAGTATGGCCTTTCGGTCGTGGCGTATTCGACCACGCGAAGGCGACAGTGTTACTCCCGGCCCTTCGGTTAAGGGGGAAGGCACCATCGGCGCGGGCGTATAACAGGTTCCACTGTAGAGCATTCTCTGAGCGAATGCCCGGGACATCCCCGATTCCGGCGGCCGAAAGTGATCGAATCGTTGCCTGATCGACGGTAGATTGTCCGTGTGAGTCTGCTTTCCGATCGCGATATCCGCGCCCAGATCGACGCCGGCCGGGTGGGTCTCGAGCCCTACGACGACACCCTCGTGCAGCCCTCGAGCGTGGACGTCCGGCTCGACCGGTTCTTCCGCCTGTTCGACAACCACAAATACTCCGTCATCGATCCCGCGCAGGAGCAGCCGGGGATGACGCGACTCGTCGAGGTCGATCCCGACGAGCCCTTCGTGCTCCACCCGGGCGAGTTCGTCCTCGGCTCGACCCTCGAGCTCATCACCCTGCCCGACGACGTCGCTGCGCGGCTCGAGGGCAAGTCCTCGCTCGGCCGCCTCGGCCTCCTCACCCACTCGACCGCCGGGTTCATCGATCCCGGCTTCACCGGGCACGTCACGCTCGAGCTGTCGAACGTCGCCACCCTGCCGATCATCCTGTGGCCGGGGATGAAGATCGGGCAGATGTGCTTCTTCGCGCTGAGCTCCGCCGCGGAACGGCCGTACGGCTCCGATCCCGCGACCGGCAACCGGTACCAGGGGCAGCGCGGGCCCACCGCCTCGCGGGCGCACGTCGGGTTCCGCAAGGGCATGCCCTGATGGCGGGTGCGCACGACGCCCGCGACCCCCGATCGCTCGAGGCGCTCGCCGCCCGACACCTCCTCCTGCTCGACGACGAGATCGAGGCGAGCGATGTCATCGCCCTCATCACCAACCACTTCCCGGCGCTCGCGGAGCCGGTGATCGTCGCACCCGAGGACCCGGCGCTCGGCCACGAGGTCCTCGAGTGGCGCCTCACCCGCCACTCGCGGCTCCACGGCCCGATGTTCGTCCCCGCCGCGCACCGCGCGCGGCTCGGCGTGCCGGACTGGGCGACCCGGGTGTTCGCGCTCGTGTGCCCCCGCGATCGGGAGCCGGCCCCGCCGCCCTCCTGGCTCACCGACGCCGACGGTCTCCATCGCGCGTTCCCCGCAGGGCTCCCCAACCGGGAGGAGGGCCGCTCCCTCGACCTGCTCATCGCCCTCGCCCGGCGGCTCCACGTCGCCGTCCGCCTCGCGGACGAGCCGGTCGACCCGTTCGCACTCGAGTCGCCCACAGCCTCGCGCGCCGCGCTCGCCGCCGCCGCCGAAGCGCCCGCCCGGATCCTCGTCCCCGACCCCGAGGCGCACGTCGACGTCTTCGTGTACTCGCCCTACTGGCTCACTCCCGAGGTCCTCCGCACCCGGCTCACCGAGGTCGATGCCGGGATCCGCGAACCGGAGCCGATCCCGCCCGAGGTGCTCGAGGACGTCGCGCACCTGATCTCCGAGCACGACCCGGAGGTGCGCGACGGGTACGCCGTCGAGGTCCCGCTCGACTCGCTCGGCCCGCGCGCCGGACTCATCGAGATCGGCGTCGTCGTGGAGGAGGCGCTGCCCCGGGCGGTCGCCGCGCACGTCGATCCTCCCCAGGTGATGTATCACCTCCGCTGGGTCGACACCGAGCAGCGACGGTACCTCCCCGACATCGACGACGAGCTGCGGCGGATCCGCACCGCTGCGGCGCTCCGGCTCGACCGGCTGGCCGCCGAGGTCCTCCGACTCACCGCAGGGGTGGGCGTCGATGAGGACGGCTTCCTCGTCGGGGAGCACCAGCTGGGCTGAGGGGGGGGGCGGCCGTCGGCCGGTTCCGCAACCCTCCTGGCGAGCACCTCCGCCGGGTGCGCGAGGGTGCCGCCGTACGATCCGATGGCTGGGTATTATCACACGTCACATGCCGGATCGACTTCGAGATCGCTCCCGATCTGTGGAAAAATGCTCTGAGGGCACAGGAGGATCGAGGAGCTGCGAATGACGGTGATGGTGGGGGCGTTCTTCGTCGCCGCGCTCCTCGCCGTTCCCCTCTTCCGCCTGCTCGGCCGCAACGCCTTCCTCATCCTCGCCGCCGTGCCCGCGGCCGGACTCGTCCTCTCCCTGCAGAGGCTGTCGGCATTCCTCGCCGGCGGCGGCGACTGGATCGAGAGCTATTCCTGGCTGCCTGCGCTCAACCTCGAGGTCGTCTTCCTCATGGACCCGCTGTCCTGGCTGCTCAGCCTGCTGGTCACCGGTGTCGGCGCCCTCGTCCTCGTCTACTGCGCACGCTACTTCGCCGACGACGAACCGCGACTCGCACGCTTCGCCGGCGTGCTCATGGCGTTCGCGGGCATGATGTACGGTCTCGTCCTCGCCGACGAGATGCTCCTCCTCTTCATCTTCTGGGAGGGCACGACGGTGTTCTCCTACCTCCTCATCGGCCAGTACACCAGCCGCCAGCAGTCACGGCGCGCCGCCCTCCAGGCGCTCGTCGTCACCACCGCCGGCGGGCTCGCGATGCTCGTCGGCGTCATCCTCCTCACCGTGGTCCTCGGCACCGGCCGGATCTCGACGATCGTCGAGATCGGCTACAGCACGGGGATCAACGAGGGTCTCGTCATCGCTGCGGTGATGCTCATCCTCGTCGGCGCGGTCTCGAAGTCCGCGCTCATCCCCTTCCACTTCTGGCTCCCCGGTGCGATGGCCGCCCCCACGCCGGTGAGCGCCTACCTCCACGCCGCGGCCATGGTCAAGGCCGGCATCTACCTCGTCCTCCGGCTCGCTCCCGGGTTCCACGCGATGCCCGGATGGACCGCGGTGCTCCTCACCCTCGGCATCACGACGATGCTCATGGGCGGCTGGCAGGCCCTCCGGCAGTTCGACCTCAAGCTCGTCCTCGCTTTCGGCACGGTCTCCCAGCTCGGGTTCCTCATGATCGTGAGCTCCTTCGGCACTCGCGACATCACGCTGGCCGCGACGACCCTGCTGCTCGCCCACGGCCTCTTCAAGTCCGCGCTCTTCCTCATCGTCGGCATCATCGATCACCGGGCCGGCACGCGTGACCTGCGCAAGCTCAGCGGGTACGGGGCGCGCTCGCGCGGGCTCTTCGTCGCCGCCCTCATCGCAGCCGCGTCGATGGCCGGGATCCCGCCGCTCTTCGGCTTCGTCGCGAAGGAGGCCGTGTACTCCACGCTCCTCGCCGACGGATCGAAGGCCGGCGTGATCGCGGTGATCGGGATCTTCCTCGGCTCGGTCCTCACCGTCGCGTACTCCGCCCGCTTCGTCTGGGGAGCCTTCGCGACGAAGCCCGGAGTGCAGCCGATCGAGCCGGCCAAGGAGAGCGGCCTCTTCAAGTCGGTGCCCTATCTGCTCGCCGCGCTCACCGTGATCGCCGGCCTCGCCTCCTCGTGGCTCGACCCGGTCATCGCGACCTGGTCCTCCCGCCTCCCGGGCAGCGAGTCGAAGCCCTACTACCTCGCACTGTGGCACGGGCTCGAACCGGCGCTCCTGCTCTCGGCGGGCAATCTCGCACTCGGTCTCCTGATGTTCTTCTTCGCGCGTCAGGTCTCGATCTTCCAGGCCGCGATGCCCGACGGCATCGACTTCCACGGCCTCTACCGACGGTCGATCGCCGGACTCGAGAGCTTCGCGGCCTATGTCACGGCCCGCACCCAGCGCGGCTCGATGCCGTTCTACCAGGGCGTCATCTACATCGTGTTCATCGGCTCGGTGGCCACGGCGCTCCTCCTCAACGACACCTGGCCCTCCGGCATCCAGGTGGCCGACTCCCCGCTCCAGATCATCGTGGCGGCCGCGATCATCATCGCGGCGATCGCGGCGACCCGCGCGCAGAAGCGCTTCGCGGCCGTCGTCATCGTCGGCGTCACCGGCTACACCATGGTCGCGTTCTTCGCGATGCAGGGTGCGCCCGACCTCGCCCTCACCCAGGTGCTCGTCGAGACGATCACCATCGTCGTCTTCGTCCTCGTGCTCCGCCGCCTCCCCGCCCGCATGGGGCAGTCCGAGAGCCGCCTCTCGCCCTCGCTGCGGGGCCTCATCGCCGCGGCCTTCGGCATCATGATGATGCTCGTCGCCTATGTCGCCCTGGGTGCCCGGATCGCCGAGCCGATCTCGGAGATGTTCCCGTTCCTCGCCTACGAGTACGGCTACGGCAAGAACGTCGTCAACGTCACGCTCGTCGACATCCGCGCGTGGGACACCCTCGGCGAGCTGTCCGTCGTCGTCGCCGCGGCGACGGGCGTGGCGAGCCTGATCTTCGTCCGCGGACGCGAGGGACGGCCCCAGCGCTTCCGCAGCCATCGGCCCGAGACCTTGACCGCGCGCACCCGGCTGGTCGAGGACGAGCTGTTCTCCCCCATGCGCTCCTCCGACGAATCCCGGACCTCGGACGAGAAGCGCAGCGCCTGGCTGCTCGCCGGCCGCGCCCTCGCCCCGAAGAACCGCTCGATCCTCCTCGAGGTGCTCGTCCGCCTGCTCTTCCACCCCATCCTCGTGTTCTCCGTCTACCTCCTGTTCGCCGGGCACAACCTCCCTGGCGGCGGCTTCGCCGCCGGCCTCGTCGCCGGCATGGCGCTCGTCGCGCGCTACCTCGCCGCAGGCCGGCACGAGCTCGCCGAGGCCGCTCCGATCGACGCCGGCCTGCTGCTCGGCCTCGGCCTCGCGCTCGCCGCCGGCACTTCGCTGGGCGGCTTCCTGTGGGGCGACACGATCTTCGAATCCGCCTACTGGAGCACTGAGCTGCCGGTGCTCGGCTACGTCTCCTTCGGTAGCTCGACGATCTTCGACGTCGGCGTCTACCTCGTCGTCATCGGACTCATGCTCGACATCCTCCGCAGCCTCGGCGCCGGGGTCGATCGGCATCAGGAGGCGGACGAGGAGCGGCTCGCCGAATCCCTCTCCGGCGCCGAGCACAGCGGACCGGACACCACTGAGCTCCACGCCATCCTCGGCCGGATGGACGACGTCGAGGTCGACGGCCCGGCAGGGGGGAGTCGACTGTGACGACCTCCTTCGTGCTCCTCCTCGCCATGGGCGTGATGTTCGCGTGCGGCCTCTACCTCATGCTCGACCGGTCGCTCACCCGGGTGCTGCTCGGATTCCTCCTCATGGGCAATGCGGTGAACATGCTCATCGTGCTGTCCTCCGGCCCGCCCGGGCGCCCGCCGCTCACCGACGGCGAGAACCTGTCCGCCGACGGGATGAGCGATCCGCTGCCGCACGCACTCGTCCTCACCGCGATCGTCATCACCTTCGCGCTCTCCGCGTTCCTCCTCGCGATGATCTACCGGTCGTGGCGCCTGGTCCGCAACGAGAACCTCGAGGACGACATCGAGGACGTGCGGATCGCGCTCGCCAAGGGCCGCGGCTCCGGCGACGAGGCGGGCACGAGCGGGGAGTACGACGACACCGAGTTCGGCGACGAGGCGCGGACGCCCATCGAGGGCGCGCTCGACCTCGATGAGGACGGGACACCCGCGGAACGGGCTGCGGACGACCGCGCCGAGGAAGACGCGCGCACAGTGCAGTCCACCGGCGCCGACGCCCGTCCCCCCGGCGCCCGCGGGGTCGCGCACGAACCGGTGGACTCCCGCGCCGAGGGTGCGGAGCTGCCCGCGCACACGGCGGCGACCGCGCCGTCCGATGCCGATGACGACGACCGAGGAAGGAGGACCTGATGCTCGGAGTGCTCGTCCCCCTCCCGGTGCTCCTGCCGCTCATCGGCGCAGGGATCACCCTCATGCTCTCCGGTCGTCGGCGCGGACAGACGGCCGTCACCGTGGCGATGCTCGCGATCGTCCTCGCGATCGACCTCGTCCTGCTGTTCGGCGTCGACTCCCGGGGTACGCAGGTGGTCGCCGTGGGCGGCTGGGAGCTGCCTTTCGGGATCGCGCTCGCCGTCGACCGGCTCAGCGCGGTCATGCTCGTCGTGTCCGCGATCGTCACACTCCTCGTCCTCGTCTACGCGGTGGGCCAGGAGATGGCGGACACCGCGAACGAGACCCCGGTGAGCGTCTTCAACCCGACGTACCTCATCCTCTGCGCCGGCGTCGCCGCGGCGTTCATCGCCGGCGACCTGTTCAATCTCTACGTCGGCTTCGAGATGCTCCTCGGCGCCTCGTACGTGCTCCTCACCCTCGGCGCGACCGCCCAGCGGATCCGCGCGGGAGTGACGTACATCGTCATCTCGCTCGTGTCCTCGCTCATCTTCCTCATGGGCATCGGCTTCGTGTTCGCCGCCACCGGCACGGTGAACATCGCCCAGCTCTCCGTGCGGATCGGCGAGCTGCCCGAGGACATCCAGCTCATCCTCCACGTCACCCTGCTCATCGCGTTCGGGATCAAGGCCGCGGTGTTCCCGCTCGCGTTCTGGCTCCCCGATTCCTACCCGACCGCTCCGGCGCCGGTGACCGCGGTGTTCGCCGGCCTGCTCACCAAGGTCGGCATCTACGCGATCATCCGCACCGAGACCGTGCTGTTCGCGGAGTCGAACCTGCGCACCCCGCTCCTCGTCGTCGGCGCGCTCACGATGATCGTCGGGATCCTCGGCGCGATCGCGCAGTCGGAGATCAAGCGCCTCCTCTCGTTCACGCTCATCTCGCACATCGGGTACATGATCTTCGGCGTCGCGATGGGCACCGTCGAGGGCCTCACCGCTGCGATCTTCTACACCGTGCACCACATCATCGTGCAGAGTGCGCTGTTCCTCGCGATCGGCCTCGTCGAACAGCGCAACGGGACCACCTCGATCCGCAAGCTCGGCGGGCTCGCGGTGCTCGCCCCGGGGCTGTCGATGCTCTTCTTCATCCCGGCCCTCAATCTCGCCGGCATCCCGCCGTTCTCCGGATTCATCGGCAAGGCGGCGCTCTTCCAGGCCGGGTTCGAGACCCGCGACTGGCTGATCTTCGTCCTCGTCGCGGCCGGTGCGCTCACCTCGCTGCTCACCCTCTACGTCATCGGCAAGACCTGGAACCTCGCGTTCTGGCGCGATCCGGACGACGCCGAGGAGCCCACCGAGGACCTCGTGGAGGAGTTCGAGGAGCGCAAGGCCGCGCTCGCCGACGGTCAGCGGTGGCAGGGCACCCAGACGATGCCGCGCACGATGATCGTGTCGGCGACGCTCATGGTGGCGGTGAGCGTGCTCGTCACCGTATTCGCCGGCACCATCTGGGACATCAGCGCGCGGGCGGCGGAGAACCTCCGCAGCCCCTCGACCTACGTCTCCTCCGTCCTCGGAGAGGAGGCCGGATCATGACCCGCCGCCAGCGCGTCCGTCGCTCACTGCTCCATCAGACGCTCCACGTCCTCGCGCTCTGCGTGCTGTGGATCCTGCTCTGGGACGATCTCTCCATCCTCAACATCATCACCGGGATCGTTCTCGGCATCATCGTCATCCGGATGTTCTACCTGCCGCCGATCGAGCTGTCCGGCCGTTTCAACCCGTACTACGCCGCGCTCTTCGTCGGCTGGTTCACCGCGTCGATGGTCATCGCATCGATCGAGGTGAGCTGGTCGGCCCTCCGACGGCGCGGGGTGAGCGCCGGCAGCGTCATCGAGATCGATCTCCACACCCGGTCCGACCTCCTCATCACCGCCGTCTCCGTGGTCCTCGGGCTCATCCCGGGGTCGATCTGCATCGAGGTCGACCGCCCGCACTCGGTGATCTACGTCCACGTCCTCGACTGCTCGACGGAGGAGGCCATCGCGCGCTCCCGCGAGCAGATCTACCGGATCGAACACCTGCTCATCGCGACCTTCGGCTCCGCGCACGACCTCACCGTGCTCAACGAATGGCGGTCGGAGAACGGGAAGAAGCCGGTGCTCGCGAGCCGGACGATCCGCCATACGGGGCAGGAGGCACGACGATGAATGGACTCTCGACGGCCCCGATCGTCGACGCGGACATCCTGCGGATCGCCGGACCGGTCATCGGCCTGCTCTTCTTCGTGGCGATCGTCGTCGCGGTGTACAAGATCGTCAAGGGCCCATCGATCCTCGACCGGATGATGGCATCGGACGTGCTGCTCGCGACGCTCATGTGCGGGTTCGGCGGGTACATCGCACTCATGGGCCGGGTCGATCTGCTGCCCGTCCTCCTGTCGCTCGCCTGTCTGGGCTTCCTCGGATCGGTGAGCGTCTCGCGCTATGTGTCGCGGTCGGAGAACGCCGCTCCGGTCATCGGCTCGACGCACTTCGAGGAGCGGGGGAGCGCGGGCGGCTCCGGGGCGGATGCGGAGGAGAGCGCGGCGACGCTCCTCGGACGGCGAGCCGCAGGGTCCGTCGACGAGGACGTCGTCCAGGACGAGGTGAGCCCAGGCCCCGCGGTGTCGGGGAAGGAGATCTCGCTCGACTCGGGTTCCGTGACGTCCGACCCGGCGGCCGGCGGCCCGGCCGAGGAGTTCGGCGACCCTGCCGAGGAGATCGCCCAGGAGCCCGCGCGGCCCCCCGGCGAGGCCGAGATCGGCACCGGATCGGCCGAGGACCCAGGACCGGCCGACGGCCCCGCGGACGGGGCCGACCGCGTGGAACCGGCACCCCCTTCCGCCGCACCCGGCACGCGGCACAGCGTCGGACCGCTGTTCCGCGAGGACACCGAAGGAGATCGCCCATGATCGCGGACATCATCTCGGTGGTCCTCGTCGCCGGCGGCGCCGCGCTGTCGCTCGCAGCAGCGATCGGGCTCGCACGCTTCCCCGACCTCATGAGCCGCCTGCACGCCGCGTCGAAGCCGCAGATCCTCGGGCTCATCCTCATGATGGTCGCCGTCGCGATCCAGATCCCGCACTGGGGGCCGATCACCACGATGTTCCTCGTCGTGTCCTTCCAGATGGCCACGACGCCGGTGGGCACCCACATGGTGGGACGAGCCGGCTACCGCACCAAGCGGCTCCGTCGATCTATGCTGTACCGAGATGAGCTGGCGGATGCAGTGTCGCGCGCCGAGGTTCGCGATTCCGCCCAGCGCTCGGCCCGTTCCTCGCGGAAGGACCCGCAGACATGACCTCTCCGTTCACCCAGGACGATCGCCCGCTCGTGCTCGTCGCCGACGACGAGCCGGATGTGCTCGGCGCCGTGGTCCCGTTCCTCAGCCGCTCGGGCTTCCGGGTGATCAGCGCCCCCGACGGCCGGCTCGCGCTCGACGAGATCCGACGCCACCGGCCCGATGTGTGCGTCCTCGACGTCCTCATGCCGGGCGCCGACGGCCGTGAGGTCCTCCGCACCCTCCGTGCGGAGGAGAACTGGGTTCCCGTGCTCCTCCTCACCCAGGTGGGGGAGGCGGTCGAACGGGCGATGGCGCTCGAGGAGGGTGCCGACGACTACCTCAACAAGCCCTTCGACCCGCACGAGCTCGTCGCCCGGATCCGCGCGGTGCTCCGCCGCACCCGGAACGACGGCCCGCCGCTGGCCAATGCGCCGGTGCTGATCTCGACCTTCGGCCTCAAGCTCGACCGAGTGGGGCGCCGCGCCTGGATCAACGACCGCAGCCTCGTCGTCACTCCGAAGGGGTTCACGCTCCTCGAGTACCTCATGGTCCATCAGGACGAGCTCATCGAGCGCACGCGCCTGCTCGAGGTGCTGTGGGGCTTCGACGACGCCGTCGGCACCCGCGCCGTCGACTCGCGGGTCGCCGAGCTCCGCCGGGTGCTCGGCGAGGACGCGGCGAACCCGCGTTGGATCGCCACCGTGCAGGGCCGCGGCTACCGCTTCGTCGCCGAAGTGCGCGGTGCCGAGGATCTGGGCGGCCGATGAACAGCTTCCTCGTCCTCGAGATCCGCATCTGGCTGCTCCTCGTCCTCATCCTCGTCGGGCTCGCACTCCTCGCGGCGGCCGCGTTCTTCGTGTGGCGCTGGTGGCGTCGGCGCGAGGCCGCTCTCGTCGCGGAGAGCCGGCAGGCTGCCGAGCGCGACGCGCTCACCCGCCGCAACCGGATGCTCATCCGCCTCGACCATGAGCTCAAGAACCCGCTCACCGCTCTGCGGACCTCGGCGGCGACGGTGCGCGAGATGATCCGCGACGCGCAGCCGAATCCGGACGAGATCGCTCCGGTCGTGCGGCAGATCGACACCTCGGCCCGCCGGGTGGCCCGCCTGCTCGCGGACCTGCGTAAGCTCGCCGACGTCGAATCGCGCACGATCGAGTTCACCCGGGTCGACATGGACCGGCTCATCCACCAGGCGGTCGAGGACGCCCGCACGGCCCCGGGCGCCGAGGACCGGATGATCGTCGCCACCGTGGCGCGCGCTCCGTGGAAGATCCCCGACGTCGCCGGCGAGGAGGACCTGCTCCTGTCGGCGATCCTCAATCTGCTCGGCAACGCGATCAAGTACTCCTCCGACACCGATGTCGTCGAGCTCCGCGCGAACGAGCAGATCATCCGCAATCACCGCTGGGTCGTCGTCGAGGTCGCCGACACCGGCCAGGGCATCCCCGCCGATGAGCAGGACGTCGTGTGGGACGAGCTGTCGCGCGGCAAGCGCGTGCGCTCCGTCGCGGGGTCCGGCATGGGACTCTCCCTCGTGCGCTCGATCATCGCCCGCCACGGCGGCTCGGTCGAGCTGTTCAGCCAGGAGGGCGTCGGCACCTCGGTGCGGCTCGTGCTGCCGGTGCTCGGCGACGCCCAGGCCCCCGGGGCCCCGCACTGCGACGCCGGTGCGCAGGCGGCCGCCGCCTCGGCCCCGGTCCAGCCCTTCAACGCCGGCCGCGGTGCCGAGGGCGGCTTCCTCCCTCCCCGGCAGCCGTCCCAGGCGGAGCTCGACGGACGGATCATGGGCTCCCCGCGCCGGACCTCGAAGCGCCGCCTGCAGCGCGTCAACGGGGAGCTCCACGACTCCGCGACCGGCGAGACCTTCGGCGACCAGGTGCCCTTCGCCCCCGGGCCCTCCCAGCCCTCCAACCCGCCGCGGCCCGCCGGCCCGCCGGCCTTCCCGGGTGACGGCCGGCCCGGTGCGGCCCCGGTGCCGCAGGGACCCGGATCGGCGCCCCAGGGCTACGGCTCCGCTCCGCAGGGGTACGGTTCCGGGCCGCCGCAGGCGCCCGGTGCGGTACCCGGCCCGCAGGGGTACGGTTCGGCACCCCACGGGTACGGTTCGGCGCCCCAGGGGTACGGTCCCGCAGCCCAGCAGCCGGTCGGCTCCCCGCCCCCGGCCTCTCCGGTGCCTCCGGCGCCGGAGAGGCCGGGGGCGGGGAGCCGACCGGCTGCTGGGCTGCGGGACCGTACCCCTGGGGCGCCGAACCGTACCCGGGTGCGCTCGCCGTCCCCCCGCCCGCCGATGCCGCGCCGGACGGCCCGACGCCGCCCCGGGGCGAGTCCTGATGCGTCGAACGCTGAGGGTCGTGCTCGCCGCCGGCGCAGCCGTGCTCCTCGCCGGCTGCGGGGCGCTCCAGGTCCGCACCTCCGAGGAGGGGAGCGGGGCGATGGGCGTGCGCGTCGCGGAGACCGCCGGACCGGAGCCGACGCCCACGGAGACCGGGCCGGTGATCCCCGACGGGTACACGCTCACCCACGTGCCGTTCCAGGGAGGCTGCGCCGTGCCGATCCAGGTCGTCCTCCCCGACTCGTTCACCGTCAACACCTCCTCGGAGTCCTATGTCGCGTTCACCGCGCAGACCCCGGCGCTGGACCAGCCGTCGATCGAGGTCTACTGCACCTCGGATGCGTACGCGGAGTCCGCGGTCGACCACATCGAGACGTCCCGCAACTACAGCTACACCGAGACCGGGACGACGAGGCTCGCCGAGCGCAAGGGGCAGCTCGGCAACGGCTACTTCTGGAGCTACCAGATCGATCTGTCGCCGCAGGAGATCTTCGCCGGCCAGGTGCAGACGATGATGTACGGCGCGCTCGTCGGCTACACGGCGGAGGGGCGTCTCTACTCGATCCGGTACTCCGCGAGCACCCGGACCGACGACGCCGACGGCCGGGAGCTCCTCGCTCCGGCGGCCGAGTTCGTCGAGGTCGACGGGCACTTCGTGCCGATGCCCGACTGGGTCTGACGCCGCTCCGACCGGTCCTCAGGACTCGATGGCCGGTCCCCACGAGCGGATCTCACGGACCTTGGACGCGAGCGCGCTCTGGTAGATCGCGAAGTCGGCGGTGTGCGAGATCACCTGGAAACCCGCATCGATCGCCCGCCGGGTGAGGTCGTCGTTGACCGAGAAGATGCCGGCCGCCTTGCCGGCCCCCCGGGCCGCCTCGCCCACCCGGGTGAGCGCATCGGTGAACTCCGACGTGGTGAAGTCGCCCGGCGCTCCGAGGTTGGTGCTCAGATCCATCGGGCCGACGAAGAGGACGTCGACGCCGTCGACCGCGGCGATCTCCGCCGCCTGCTCGACCGCACCCGGGGTCTCGATCTGGGGGAGGAACACGGTGAAGGCGTTCGCCGCCTCCTGCTTGGGCCCGGGTGCACCGCCGGTGTAGAGGTCGTGCGCGATCCCCATCGCGGAGCCGCGCACCCCCTGCGGCGGGTACTTCATCCAGGACACGATGGTCGCCGCCTGCGCGGCGGACTCGACGTAGGGCATCATGATGCCTTCGGCGCCGGCGTCGAGGGCGCCGGTGACGAGGTGCTGGTGCGGCCCGATGACGCGGACGAACGAGGCGATCTCCTCGCGTCGCGACACGGCGAGAGCTGGGCGGATCCGGTCGAGCGACCAGCCGGTGTGCTCGAGATCGTAGAGCACCCAGTCCGCTCCGGCGCGCGCGGTGAGGGCGCCGATGCCCTCGCTCGCGAACTCGAGGACGAACGTGCCCAGGGACAGGCCGCCGGACTTCAGCGTCCGACGGAGATTCTCGGTGGTCATGTGCTTCCTCTGCGGTGGTCGGCCGGTGGTCCGGGTCGGAACGGAGTGCGAAGCCTCCCGGGTCGGACCCTGGTCACGATGATATGCCGGTTCGGCGCCGAGGCGGACGGAATCGGATGCACCGTCCCGCGTCGCCTCAGGCGTCGACGACGACGTCGCCCTCCGGGGTCGAGCAGCACAGGAGGATCGTGCCCGCGTCGATCTCACGGCGGCGGATCCCGCCGGAGTGGTCCATCGTCACCTCCCCGGCGAGGAGGCCGACCTTGCATGTGCCGCACATCCCGGAGGAGCAGTTCGAGCGCAGCGGCACACCGGCTCGGCGCCCGGCCTGCAGCAGCGAGTCCGCTGTTTCCACCGGGGCCGAGGTGCCGGTGCGGGCGAAGGTCACCCAGTGCCGGGTGTCGGCGACGTCGCGCACCGGGGCGGGCGTCCGGGGCGGTGCGGATGGAGCTGGTGCGGGTAAGGCGGATGCGGTCGGTGCGTCCGCCGGGGCCGCTGCCGCCGTTGCGCTGCTCACCGCGCCCGGTCCCGTGGTCACCGGGCGCTGCGTCGTCTGCGGCTCAGCCGCTTGCGACTGTTCGGTCCGCGGCTCCGGCGCCGTGTCGTCGAAGCACTCGGTGAAGAACGCGAGCGGTGAGACGCCCACCGCCTCGACCGCGGCCGCTGTGCGTTCGAGGTATCCCGCAGGGCCGCAGGCGTAGACCCTGCGGCCGCAGGCATCCGGAACGAGCGCGTCGAGGGACTCCGCGCTGATCCGGCCCGTGAGACCCCGCCACTCCGGGGAGGGGCGATCGCCGAGGCTGAAGCCGACGGTGAAGCGCGGGTCGGTCTCGTCGAGGATGCGGAGCTCCCGGGCGAAGGCGAAGTCGCGCGGGGTGCTCGCGTGGTAGAGGACGACGACGTCCGCCGTGCCGTCGAGGGCATGGAGAGTGCGTGCCATGGAGATGAGCGGGGTGATGCCCACTCCGCCGGCGAGCAGCAGATATCGCGCGCGCCGGTCGACATCGGGGAGATGGAAGCCGCCGAGCGGTCCGAGCGCCTCGAGCGCGGTCCCGGGACGCACGTGCTCATGCGCCCAGCGGGAGACCGCGCCGGTGTCCTCACGCTGGATCGTCAACCGGAACGCCGACGGGTCGACGGGCGACGAGGACAGGGAGTAGTTCCGTTCGCGGAGGCCGCCGTCGGGGTCGACGGGGAACGCGACATTGAGGTACTGGCCGGGCCGGAACCCGAGTGCGACTCCGTCGCGACGGCGGAAGGTGAAGCTCGTGATCCCGGGGGTCTCGGGGGTGACGGCGACGCATTCGATGGCGAACTCATGCGCGACCATCGGATCCGGGACGGCGGCCGAGGACGCGGCTCCGTCCACCCAGGGCATCCGGATCCCGGGGCGGACCGGGGTCCGGCGGTCGATCCTCCGCCACCAGACGTGGTCCTGCACGGGCGCCGGTGCGACGACGAGGCTGTCGATCTCCGCGGTCATCGGGCGTACTCCTGCATCCGCATCGTGTACCAGTTGACGAAGGCCTCGACCTGGTGCTCGGTCGGGGTGTAGGGCCCCGGCAGATGTCCGGGATCGGAGACGCCGCGCTGGGTGAGGGCGACGAACTCGGAGTCCTGGAGGTTGGTCTGCCGCCACACGTGGGTGAGCTCGTCGGTACGGTAGTCGACTCCCTCGACCGCATCGTCCGCGACGAGCCAGGTGGTCCGCACGAGGGTGCGGTTCTCGCTCATCGGGAATGCGGCGAAGGTGATGACGTGATCGGCGAGTAGATGGAACCAGCAGTTGGGCTGGAGGTGGAGCGAGCCGTCGCCGAGCCGGAAGTCGGGGAGGTCGCCGAGCAGCTTCTCGCTCAGGCGGCGTCCGGTGGCCGAGAACGACTCCCCGGCGCCGTCGAGCGCATCGCGCCCCATCCGGATTCCCGCTTCCCGGGCGTCCGGTGCATCGTAGACCTCCCACGGGATGCCGTAGCGCTCGCAGCGTTCGCGCAGTGCATGATCGGCGAGCACCGAACGGTGCCAGATGTCCATCTGGTGCGCGGGCACCTCGTGCTCCGCGAGGCCCCACGTGGTGAAGTACGAGCACGCGAGCTCCGGGTGGCCGTCGCAGTGATAGCACTCGCGGTTGTTCTCCATGACGAGCTTCCAGTTGCCCTGTTCGATGATCTCCTGCTGATGGGCCACCTTCGTCCGCGGGATGTCGTGCGGCTCGGCGAACGGCGCGAAGATCTCCGCGACCTCCGCGAAGTCGGTGGGCGGCTCGGGGGCGAGGCAGAGGAAGATCAGACCGGCCACGGTCATGCTGTGGACCCGACGGAGGCCGAAGCAGCTCGGGTCGAGCTCCGGGCCGGCCGCCGCGGCGTGGAGGAGGGAGCCGTCGCGGCCGTAGGTCCACGAGTGGTAGGCGCACACGAGGTTTCCGACGCTTCCGCTCGGCTCGGTGAGAACGCGGGCACCGCGGTGGCGGCAGACGTTGCGGAGCGCATTCACCCCTCCGTCGTCGTCGCGGATGAGGATGACCGAGCGATCGCCGACGTCGATGGTGACGAAGTCCCCGGGCTCGGGGATCTCCGCCACCGACGCCGCGAAGAACCAGTGGCGGTCGAAGATCCCGGCGATGTCGTGCGCGAAGATCTCCGCATCCGCGTAGAAGGCCGATTCGAGCGAGGTCCACCGGCGACGGCGGTCGAGGAGGTCGCGCAGACGGGCGAGGGAGGAGGATCCGGCGGGGGTGCGCAGCGCAGTGCGAAGGAACGGGCGGTGCGGGGACGGCGCGGTGTTCTCAACCGAGTCGAGTGTCATGGTCGGTGCTCCGGGGGTCGAATGCACGGGCGGAGTCGGCCGGCTGAGCCGCTCTCCAATCAGCGTACGAGGACAGAAGAGTGAAGAACAGCGCACAATCTGCAACGATATCGTGCAGAATAAGTGCATGATCGACCATCGGCTCACTGTGCTCCGCACTTTCGCCGCCTGCGGGTCGGTGACCGCCGCCGCGGAGGCGCTCGACTACTCCCCTTCCGCGGTGTCCGCCCACCTCAGAGGACTGCAGAAGGAGCTGGGCCTGCGGCTCGTCGAGAAGGATGGGCGCGGTCTCCGGCTCACTGCGGCCGGCAGACGGCTGGTCGACGGCTCGGACGCCCTGTTCGCGCAGTGGGAAGCGGTGCGCGGCTCGCTCTCCGCCGGCAGCGCGCCGGAGGCGGCGGAGCTGCGCCTCGGGGGGATGTCCACTGCCACCGCCGCGCTGCTCACCCCCGTCGCGGTGCGTCTGAGGGAGGAGGAGCCGGGTCTCCGGCTCACCATCGTCGAAGCCGATCCGCAGCGCTGCTTCGATCTCCTGCTCGCCGACCGCCTCGACCTCGCGATCGTCGTGTCGATGCAGGCGAACACCGAGGCCGATGATCCGCGCTATGAGCAGATCGACCTCCTCGACGATCCGCTCGATGTCATGCTGCCGGCCGATCACCTCCTGGCGGGCCGCGAGTCGATCCCGCTCGCAGAAGTCAGCGCGGAGCCGTGGATCGCCGCTCGGCCCGGAACGCCCTACCGGGCGCTGTTCTTCGCGGCGTTCACCGCGGCGGGAACGACTCCGCGGGTGGCGCACGAGGTCGCGGAATGGGACACCGAGGCGACCCTCATCGAGAACGGTCTGGGAGTCGGACTGGTCCCTCGCCTCGCGCGGATCTCGAGCGACTACCGCGTCGTCCGCGTGCCCGTGGCCGGCCCCGCCGCGCCGCATCGTCGGGTCGTCGCCGCGATCCGGCGCGGCGCGCAGGAGCGACCGCTCGTCGCGCGCACGGTGGAGGCCCTTCTCGAGCAGGGGAATGCGCTCCTCGGCGACCGATGAGCCGGCGGCCGGCGCCGGTGCCCGCCCCGGCGCGACTGCGACTCAGAGCCAGCCCACCCGCGTGAACACGCGGTGGAGCACGACGCAGCCGAGGAGCATGAGGCCGAGCGCGAACGGGTACCCGAGGAGCCAGTGGAGCTCGGGCATGTGCTGGAAGTTCATGCCGTAGGTGCCCGCGACGAGGGACGGGAAGAAGAGGATGCCGGCCCATGCCGAGATCTTCTTCATCTGGTCGTTCTGCTGGATCGAGAGCTCGTTCATCGCCCGCATGTCCTCGTTCTGCCGCTCGGAGATCAGCGTGGCGTTGACGGTGAAGATCTCGCGGAGCAGGCTCCGCAGCCGTTCGATCCGGTCGGTGGCGGTGTGGACGTGGTCGGCGACGTCGCGCAGCCCGCGTGCGAGGTCCGGCGGGACGGTGTGCCGCTCGACGGCGGCGAACACCGCGCCCATGACGGCGGCGAGCGGGTTGATCGCGCGATCGAGCTCGATGAGATCGCGCGACAGCCGGTAGATCTCCTGGGAGCCGATGGGGCCGCTGCCGAACAGGCGCTCCTCGAGGACGTCGGCGTCGTCCTCGAGCGCCCGCAGCGCGGGTTCGTAGTCGTCGACGACGCGATCGAGGATCCGGTAGAGCGCGGAGAACTGGGCGTGCTCGAGGAAGCGGGGATCGTCGTCGAACACGTCCCTGACCGCCGCGATGTCGAGGGCTGTCGATCTCCGCACGGTGATGATGAAGGACGCCCCGAGGAAGAGGTGGAGCTCACCGAGCGCGAGCTCGTCCCCCGGGTCCCCCGGGGTGCCCGCCGGGCGGCGCGGCGGGGGAGATGCGACCGGCCGGAGCACCATGAAATCCGTCGTGCCGTAGTGCTCGTACTTCGGCCGCTGGTGCGCCTCGACGGCGTCCTCCACCGCGAGGGGGTGGAGGTCGAAGCACTCCGCGAGCTCGCCGAGCTCATCCGGCCCGGGGTGGAGCAGGTCCGCCCAGAGGAACGGCGGGGCCGCGGGATCGCTGTGCGCCTGCGCGAGGGCCTGTGCGGCCTCCCGGATCGACGAGGGGTTCGCGACCACCCTGCCCTCCGCGTAGAGGGCGAACGAGCGGTGCGGAGCACGGTCTTCGGCCATCGTGGTCATCCTCCTTGCGGCGGGCGCTCATCCGTCCCTATGGCATGCTAATCGCATGGATGCACTCATGGTGATGAACACCGAGGAGACCCGCGCCGCTCAGGCGGGGCTCACCGCTGTCCTGGGCGATCTCGTCTCGCGCGCCCGGACGACCGGCGGCGTGGTGGTCTTCGTCTCCGCTCCGGTTCCCCCGGGTGCTCCCGAGCAGCCGGAATCGCTGTTCGAGGTCGGTGAGGACCTCGGTCTCGTCTCGGAGTCCGCAGATGCGTTCGATGGCGTCGACGATCTCGCCGCCGGTCTCCACGATCTCGCCGTCGACCGGATCATCATCGGGGGCGTCGACGTCCAGGAATCCGTCCGGCACACCGCGATGGCCGGACTCGCCTGCAACTTCGACGTCATCGTCCTCGCCGACGGCACGCGCGAGCTCGGCGGCGCCCCGGTGGACTGGCTCGCCGACGCCGAGTCGAGCGGCGCCATGGTCAAGGCCGTCGCCGACATCTGGCTGCGGATGTAGGGAGCTGCCCGCCGGTCCGGCGGAAGCGTCCGGGTCCGGTTGAGCGATCGCACCCCGGACGCGGACCGGCCCCGCAGCATGGATGCTGCGGGGCCGGTGCGATCGCGCAGACCGTGGCCGCGCGGCGGCGGGAGCTCAGCCCGCCATCGTGCCCGCGGTCCAGTTGTCGAAGAACTCCTGGTTGTCGCCGGCCCACTCCTCGACCGCGGCGTCGAGGTCCTCGCCGCCGTAGTTCTCCTCGGAGAACATGACGTTCTCGAGGCTCGACAGGGACTCGTCGTCGATGACGAGGTTCTTCAGCAGCTGCGCCGCCTTCGGGTGCTCCTCGCCGAATCCGGTGCGCGAGAAGTTGTAGATGAGCTCCGCCTCACCCATCGCGCCCTCGGGGTCCTCGAGGTCGCGCACCGGGAACGCGTCGTAGGCCCAGTGCGGACGCCACAGCGTGACGGCGATGTTCTCGCCCTCGTCGGTGGCCTTCTGGAGCTCGGAGAGCATCGCCGGGGTGGAGGAGACGATGAACTCGTAGTCCTCGAGGCCGTAGGTCGGGATCGCGGCCTCCTCCGTGGTCTTCGTCAGACCGGCTCCGGCCTCGATGCCGACGAGGCGGTTGCCGTACTCGTCGCCCATCTCGGCGAGGTCGGCGATCGTCTGGGCCGGCGAGTCCTCGTTGACGGCGATCGTGAGCTTGGCGTTGTCGTACCAGCAGCCCTGGGCCTCGAGGTCCTCGCCGTACTGCTCGAGGTAGTCGGCGTGGGTGAGCGGCAGCCAGCCGTCCATGATCACGTCGATGTCGCCCTCGGCGAGCCCGGTGTATCCGGGTCCGGCCTGGAACGACTGGATGTCGACGGTGTAGCCGTCCTGCTCGAGGACATGCTTGTACAGGTGGGCGGCCGCGAAGGACTCGTCCCAGCCGTCGAAGGCGCCGACGGTGATCTCGGTCTCGGAGTCGGCGTCCATCGAGGCGGTGTCCGCGGACTCCTCGCCCGGGGTGCAGTCGGACCAGTCGACTTCGGAGCCGCCGGCGGCCTCGTCCCCGCCTCCGCCGCCGGTGCTTCCGCCCTCATTGGACACGCCGCAGGCGGTCAGTGCCAGCACGGAGGCGGCGAGAACGCCGCCGACCTTCGTCATCTTCGTGAGTTTCATCGGTGCTCCTTCGAGTGTGTTGCGATTCTGTTCCGATAGCAGGGGGGGTGCGGCCGGTCAGCCGCGGCTCAGGCCGCCTGCGCGCGCTCCAGCGGAGTGCGCCTGCCCAGAGCGGCGGTCACGCGGTCGAGGAAGACCGCGATGATGACCACGGCCAGACCGGCTTCGACGCCGAGGGCGATGTTGAGCGAGCTGATGGACGAGATCACCGCACCGCCGAGGCCCTGCGCACCCGCCATGCCGGCGAGGACGACCATGGACAGGGCGAGCATGATGACCTGGTTGATGCCGGCCATGATCGTGCGCATGGCGAGCGGCAGCTGGATCCGGGTGAGGATGTGCCCTCCGGAGGCGCCGAACGCGTGCCCGGCCTCGACGACCTCGGGGTCGACCTGCCGGATCGCAAGCTCGGTGAGGCGCACGCCCGGGGGCAGCGCGAAGATGATCGTCGCGATCGCGCCGGGCACCTGTCCGATGCCGAAGATCACGATGATCGGGACGAGGTAGGCCAGGGCCGGCATCGACTGCATGAAGTCGAGGATCGGTTTGACGATCGTCGACACGATGTTCGACTTCGCGGCGAGGATGCCGAGCGGCACGGAGACCGCGACGGCGATGAGCACTGCGACGAGCACGAGTGCGAGCGTCGACATCGAGTTGCTCCACTGGTCGAGCGCACGGATGGCATAGAAGCCGAGCGCGGTGAACAGCGCGAGCTTCCAGCCGCTCGCGAGCCAGGCGATGGCCGCGAAGACGAGGATCATCACGAGGTAGATCGGGGTGTTGAGCGCCCAGAAGAAGAGGTCGTAGAGGCCTCCGAGGACGAACGACAGCAGGCTGAGCAGGAAGCCGAAGGTGTCGGTGAACCAGTCGATGAACGCTTCGATCCAGCGGCCGAACGGGATCCGGGGATTGAGGACGTCGAACTCCACGGCTCAGACTCCCTTCTCGTCGATGGTGTCGGACAGGCGGGTGATCGGCAGCTCTCCGGTGGTGGGGCTGACCGAGGCCATCGAGTTGAGCAGTGCGATGCGCGGGATCACTCCGACCAGGCGGTCCTGCTCGTCGATGACGGCGAGCGGCACCGGTGAGGACGAGCTCTGCGCGAAGAGCTCCGACATCGGGGTGTCGGGTCGCACGGTGAGCACGTTCTCGGTGGTGTAGACGCTGCGGAGGTCCGTGACGCCTTCCCGGGCGGCGGCGACCGCCGACCGGTCGCTCACCTGGCCGAGCAGTCGTCGGTCGCGGCTCGTCACCAGCAGGCCGGAGGCCTTCGTGTCCTCCATGACGCGGATCGCCATGCGTGGTCCGGCGGTGTCGGTGACGACCGCTCGCGGCTTCTGCATGATCGACGACGCAGTGAGGACGCGGGTCCGGTCGACGTCCTGGACGAAGCTCGCGACGTAGTCGTCGACCGGGTTCGTGAGGATGTCCTCGGCGGTCCCGATCTGGACGATGCGGCCGTCGCGCATGACTGCGATGCGGTCACCGAGGTACATCGCCTCGTTGAGGTCGTGGGTGATGAAGACGATCGTCTTGTTGAGCGTGGACTGGAGCTCGACGAGCTGATCCTGCATCTCGCGCCGGATGAGCGGGTCGAGGGCGGAGAACGCCTCGTCCATGAGGAGGATGTCGGTCTCCGCAGCGAGCGCCCGGGCGAGTCCGACGCGCTGCTGCATGCCGCCGGAGAGCTGCCCCGGATACTTGTCCCCCCAGCCGTCGAGCCCGACGACCTCGAGCCAGTGGTCGGCCCGCTCGAGCCTCTGGGACGTGGGAACCTGCTTGATCTCGAGTGCGTACGCGGCGTTCTCCCGGACCGTCCGGTGGGGGAGGAGCGCGAAGTGCTGGAACACCATGGCGATGTTCTCCGCCCGCAGCTTCCGCAGCCGGGCCGCCGGCATGTGCGAGATGTCCTCACCGGCGACCTCGACGGTGCCGGAGGTCGGTGCCCACAGTCCGTTGATCATCCGGATGAGGGTCGATTTGCCGGAGCCCGACAGGCCCATGACGACGAAGCTCTCGCCCTTCTCGACCTCGAAGCTCGCGTCGATGACTGCTGCGGTGCCGAGGCGTCTGAGCTCGTCGCGGGAGCTTCCGGCCTCGAGCCTCTCGACGACCTCACGGCCGTTGCGGCCGAAGACCTTGTAGACGTGGGAGGCACGGACGACTGCCATGGTGGCGGGTCCTTCCTGTCGGCGACGTGCATCGAGGTCGGCCGTCGGCGAGCGCGGCGTCAGCTGCAGCCGGTGGTCGGCGTCCGGGGGCCGGGGGCGCACGGAGGTATGGGCATCGACCCGGGGTGCGACCTCTGTCCCACGACACTATCGAACCGCTGTCACGGAGCACCGGCGATTATGTGTGCCACAGCGGTGGCCGGCGTCCCCCGGATCGCCGAGGAACGCCCCTCACCAGGAACGATGATCGATAAGGGGCGTTACTCGATCGTTACTCCCGGTCGCCGCGGAGAGCCGGGTGGCGTCGCCGCCCGAGAATGAGGCCCGACGGTGGGGCCTCGGATCCGCGACGGTGCGCCCGCCCTGTGCGAGGGAGCGCTTTCCGGTCGCCTGGGAAGTGCGGGAGGGGTTCTACCGGCGGTAGAATCGGGACCGGCACCGCGATGACGACACGGGAGGGGGCGGGAATGGAGCGTCGAGCACGCCTGTGGCGTTCGACCGCCGCCGCCCTCATCGCGACCCTCACCGCCCTCGCATTCCACGCCGAGGCCGGCGGGGCCGGCTCCGTGCTCGCCGTCGGCGTGAGCTTCGTCCTCACCCTGTGGGTCGGCGTGCTGCTGGCCGGCAGGCGCCTCGGGCCGCTCGCGCTCGGCGTCGTCGTGGCGCTCGCACAGATCCTCCTCCACTGCACCATGACGGTGTTCTCCGCCGGGCCCCTCGTCGTCCGCAGCATGCATTCCGGGTCGGTGCTCTTCTCGCTCGGGACGGCGGATCACGGTGCCCATCACGCCGCTCCCCACCTCTCCGGAGCCGCCGGCGGATCCCTCGACGCGGCGATGATCGCCGCCCACGTCGCGGCCGCTGTCGTCACCGTCGCGTTCCTGCGATACGGCGAGACCATGGTGCTCGCGCTCCACGAGGGGCTGCTCGGCCCCCTCGCGCTCCTGTTCCTGTCCGGCGGCGTGCCCCCGGTGCGCCGCGTCCGGAGCATCCCCCGCGATCCCGAGGTGCGGGCCGTCACGGCCGCGGTCGTCGACTCGCGCTTCCGCCGCGGACCTCCGCTGCTCCTTCCCGCCTGACGCTCTCCGCGCTCGGGCACATGCGCACCCGCTCGGGTGCTCCCATCACTCACCGAACGGACCGCTCGCCCTGCGGCCGATGCTCCGCGCACCCCGCCGGGGTCCCCGCTGCGGCAGCCGTCGTGCTCGACCGGCCGCCGCGCTCGGCGACCGATCCGTTCGCATCGGAAGGACACATCATGTCAGCACTGTCACGCACCATCCTCACCTCGACCTCGATCGCTCTCGTCCTCGGACTCGCCGCCTGCGGCGGGGGCGGCGATGCGACCGCGGAGAACAAGAGCACGGCCGCCGCGTCGGAGAGCGCGGCCGCCCCCATCGGCTCCGAATCGGAGGCGGAGGACGCCTCCCTCGTCTGGGAGGACGCCTGGGTCAAGGCGGCCGACGAGGGGATGACCGGCGCGTTCGGCACGCTCCGCAACGACTCCGAGAACGACATCAGCGTCACCGGCGCCGCGAGCCCCGTGGCCGGCTTCGCCGAGCTCCACGAGACCGTGAGCGACGACGGCGGCAGCACGATGATGCAGGAGAAGGAGGGCGGATTCGTCGTCCCGGCGGGAGGAGAGCTCACCTTCGAACCGGGCGGCGACCACGTCATGCTCATGGACCTCCAGGAGCCGATCGTGCCGGGCGACGAGGTGGCGATCACTCTGACCACCGACGCCGGGGACATCGAGACGACGGTCGTCGCGAAGGAGTTCACCGGCGCACAGGAGGAGTACGTCCAGGGCCACGGCGGTGAGGACGGCGCCTCCGAGGGCGAGGACTCCGAGGACACCGACGGCGGTCACGGCGACCACGATCACTGATCGCGAACGCCCACCCGACACGACAAGGAGATCGACCATGGACATCGGACGTCGACACGTGCTCGGCGCCTCGGTCCTCGGTGTCGGCGCCGGGGTCGGTGCCGGATTCCTCGCTCAGCGGGATCCGGCGCCGGCCCCGGCCCCCCGGCCCGATACCTCCGGCCTCAACGGCGCACAGCTCGAACCCTTCCACGGCCGCCACCAGGCGGGGGTGGAGACCGTTCCGCAGGCGCACGCCCTCTTCATCGGCCTCGACCTCGTGGAGGCGATCGATGCCCGGCGGACGGTGAACATGCTCCGTCTGCTCACCGACGACGCCGCCGCGCTCACCCGGGGCACCGCGCCCCTCGCGGACCCCGAGCCCGAGCTCACCCCCGACCCGGCCCGCCTCACCGTGACCTTCGGGTTCGGCGAGGCGCTCGTCGCCCGCGCGGGGCGACGGCACGTCCCCGACTGGCTCCACCCGCTCGAGGAGTTCTCGATCGATCGGCTCGAGGCGGACCGCAGCCGGGGTGACCTGCTGCTCCAGATCTGCGGGGACGATGCGCTCGCCGTGTCGCACGCCGCGCGCATGCTGCTCAAGGACTCCCGCGCCTTCGCCCGCGTCGCGTGGCCCCGCACCGCATTCCGGCGAGCCTACGGCTCGCGGCCGCTGGGCACCACCCAGCGCAACATGTTCGGCCAGGTCGACGGGACGGCCAATCCCGGACCGAGGTCCGAGGACTTCGCCCGGCTCGTCTGGGGTGAGACCACCGGACAGGCGACGCCGGTGTTCTCCGCCCGCGGGGAGCCGCCGCTCGACCTCGGCGCACGACACCCCGCGTGGCTGCGGGACGGCGGCACCACGCTCGTCCTCCGGGACATCGCCATGGACATGGAGACCTGGGACGAGGCGGACCGGCCGGCCCGCGAGTTCGCGGTCGGGCGCGACCTGGCACGCGGGGCGCCCCTCACCGGACGCGAGGAGCACGACGTCCCCGACCTCGCGGCCGTCGATGCGCGCGGCCTCACGGTGATCTCGCCGGCCAGCCACGTGGCGCGGTCGCGCAACGAGCGGAAACCGGAGGAGCAGATCTTCCGACGGGTGTACAACTACCACGCGGTGCCGACCGCCGACGCCGCGGGCACCGGACCGACGGGCTCCCGGCAGGTGAGCACGGTGGGTCTGATGTTCGCCTCGTACCAGGCCGACATCGAGCGGCAGTTCCTCCCGATCCAGCGCCGACTCGACGGCATGGACCTGCTCAATCAGTGGACGACGCCGATCGGCTCGACGGTGTGGGCGATCCCGCCGGGCGTCGCGGACGGCGACTACGTCGGCAGCCGGCTCTTCGAGGGGTGAGCACGCGGTGCGGATGAGCGGCGGCCCGCTCTACAGTGGTGCCATGAAGTCCTTGCCCTTCGTCCCCGCGGACACGTTCCCCGCCGTCATCGTCCCCCTCTCCGCCGTCGACCCCGAGGAGCTCGGCGAGCAGTCCGCACGCTGCGCGGCGACGGAGGGCGTCGACGTCATCGAATGGCGCGTCGACGCCCTCGCGGAGTTCGGCGCGGTCGACCACGTCCTCGAACCCCACGAGCTCGAAGGGATCCGCGACCGGGTCCGCGCCGGCTGGGAGGCGCTCCGCGCGAACACCGCTCAGCCGGTGCTCGTCACCGTCCGGACGCGGGGCGAGGGCGGCGCGGCCGCGCTCACCGACGAGGCCTACGCCGGACTCGTCGGCACCTTCATCGAGCTCGGCCCGGAGGCCGTCGACATCGAGTTCGAGCGGACCACCGCCGAGGCGCTCATCGCCCGCGCCCATGACGCGGGCGTGTCCGCGCTCGCCTCGTTCCACGACTTCGAGCGCACGCCGCCCGCCGAGCACCTGCTCCGCCTGATGTCGACGATGCACCGGGCCGGGGCCGACGTCGCGAAGATCGCCGTCATGCCCGAGCACCGCACCGATGTGCTCGAGGTGCTCAGCGTGGGGGACCGGGCCCAGGCCACCCTGCCGATCCCCGTCGTCGCGATCTCGATGGGCGAGCTCGGCAAGGCGACCCGGCTCGTCGGCAGCGAGTTCGGATCCGCCGCGACCTTCGCCGCGGTCGGCCGTCTCTCCGCTCCCGGGCAGCTCACCGTGCCGCAGGTGCGCGCCGCCCTCGACGCGCTCGGCGCCGACTGACGCTCCGGCCGCCGCGCCCGCGGCGGACCGGTGGATCGATCGAGGAGGATCGGACATGATCGAGCAGACCACCCGCGCGGAGCTCGCCGCGCAGTTCGCCGAGGCCTACCGCAGCGGTGAGCCCATCGCCCCGCCGAGCGCCTCGCACCCGGGCCTCGATCTCGACGACGCGTACGCCGTCCAGCGGCTGCAGGTCGAGGCCTGGGAGACCGCCGGCGACCCGGTCCTCGGCTACAAGATCGGGCTGACCTCGAAGGCGATGCAGGACCAGTTCGGCGTCGACGAACCCGATTTCGGCGTTCTCCCGGCGAGCGGCTTCCTGCTCTCCGGCACCCCGGTCGAGGCGGAGCGCTTCATCGCCCCGCGCATCGAACCGGAGATCTCCGTCGTCCTCGGACGCGATCTCGCCGGACCCGGCGTCACCGCGGTGCAGGCGCTCGCCGCCATCGACTGCGCGCTCGCCTCGATCGAGGTCATCGATTCCCGCGTCGCCGACTGGCGGATCACGGTGGCGGACTCCGTGGCGGACAATGCGAGCTTCGGCGCCGTCGTCCTCGGTTCGCGCCCGCGGGCGTGGAGCGACATCGATCCGATCCTCACCGGCTGCGTGGTCCAGGTGGGTGGCCGCGTCGTCGCCTCCGGAGCCGGCGGCGCGGTGCTCGGCGACCCGCTCAACGCGCTCGTGTGGCTGGCGAACGCGCTCGGCTCCCGCGGCACCGTCATGCGCGCCGGGTCCGTCGTCATGCTCGGCAGCGTGTGCGCCGCGATCCCGGTCGCCCCCGGAGACGTGGTCCGGGCGGACTTCGCCGGCCTCGGGCCGGTCACCCTCCCCTTCGTCTGAGGTCGCTCCGGCGCCCGGACGCCGAGGATCCCCCGTCCGACCCGCAGTGCGGGCCGAGCGGGGGATCCTTCGTGCGTCGGGTTCCCGGTCCGGTCGATCAGGCCGGCGCGGGCTCCTCCGCGCGTCGTTCGCCGCCCTGGCCGCCCTGGCCGCGGCGGACGCCGGCGAGGAGCATCTGGGCGACGTCGAGCACCTCGACGCCCTCGGAGGCATTGCCCTCGGACTGCTCGGCGGTCAGACCGTCGGAGAGCATGACGCGGCAGAACGGGCAGCCGACCGCGATCTGCTCGGCGCCGGTGGCCACCGCCTCGCGCGTGCGGTTGACGTTGATGCGGGAGCCGATGGTCTCCTCCATCCACATCCGAGCACCGCCGGCGCCGCAGCAGAACGATCGCTCCTGCGAGCGCTCCATCTCGCGGTACTCGAGGCCGGGCAGCGAGCCGATGAGCTCGCGCGGCGGGGTGTAGATGCCGTTGTGGCGACCGAGGTAGCACGGATCGTGGTAGGTCACCGGCGTGCTCACCGTCTCGCCGGCGGCGGGTGCCACCGGGGTGAGGCGCTTCTCGCGGACGAGCTTGTTGAGCAGCTGCGTGTGGTGGACGACCTCGAACTTCCCGCCGATCTGCGGGTACTCGTTGGCGATGGTGTTGAAGCAATGCGCGCACGACACGACGATCTTGCGGGCCTTCATCTCGTTGAGCACCTCGACGTTCGCCTGCGCGAGCATCTGGTAGAGGAACTCGTTGCCGGCCCGGCGGGCCGGATCGCCGGTGCAGGACTCGCCGTCGCCGAGCACGGCGAAGTCGACTCCCGCGGTGTGGAGCAGCTCGGCGATCGCCTGGGTGGTCTTCATCGCGCGGTCCTCGAAGGCTCCGGCGCAGCCGACCCAGAACAGGTACTCGACCTCGCCGAGGTCCTCGATGTCGGCGCCGACCTGCTTGATCTCGAAGTCGAGGTTCTTCGCCCACTCCATGCGCTTGCGCTGGGACATGCCCCAGGGGTTCTGCTTGTTCTCGAGATTCTTGAACAGGCCGGAGAGCTCGGTCGGGAAGGCCGACTCGATGAGCACCTGGTAGCGGCGCATGTCGACGAAGTGGTCGACGTGCTCGATGTCGACCGGGCACTGCTCGACGCACGCGCCGCAGGTGGTGCACGACCACAGCGCGTCGGGGTCGATGACGCCCATCTCGGCGAGCTCCTCGACGTCCTGCGCTCCGACGAGCGGGCGCACGGCCTCGGTCTGGGCGGACTGCGACAGGGTGCCGAGCAGGTCGAGGTTCTCGTGCGGATCGGTGATGCCCTGGTATGCGGCCATCTCCTTGGCGTGGGCCTTCTTGGCCTTCTTGTCCGCGTCCTCGGCGAGCGGCTCCGGCGGGACCGCCTCGGCCTGGGCCTTCCTGGCCGCCTGCAGCCACGGCGCCTTGGCGTCGGCGTGGTTGCGGAGATTGATCATCATGAGCTTGGGGCTCAGCGGCTTCTCGGTGTTCCAGGCCGGGCACTGGCTCTGGCAGCGACCGCACTCGGTGCAGGTGGAGAAGTCGAGGAGGCCCTTCCACGTGAAGTCCTCGATCTTGCCGACGCCCATGACGGCGTCCTCGTCCATGTCCTCCATGGCCTCGAAGTCGATGTCCTCGCCCTTGTTCTTCATGGGCTGCAGGGCACCGAGGCTCGTGCGGCCGTCGGCGTGGCGCTTGAACCAGATGTTGAAGAACGCGAGGAAGCGGTGCCAGGCCACGCCCATCGTCGGGGTGAGCGCGACGGTGACCATCCAGGCGTAGGACACGAGGATCTTGATGAGCGCGATGACGACGACGAGCGCCTCGATCGCCCCGGTCGACAGGCCGGAGAACAGCTCCCCGATCCAGAACGTCAGCGGGAAGTGGAGGAGGAGGTTCTCCTGGCCCGCACGGCCCTGGAGCACGTACTCGAGGCCGCGGAGCAGCGCGATGCACAGGGCGACCATGAGGATGGTGAACTCGACGTAGTACGCCTGCCAGAAGTTCGAGCCGAAGAACCGCGACTTGCGGTTGAGGTCGCGCGGGTGGTTGCGCTGGCGGATGATGATGAGCGCGATGATGCCGAGCAGTCCGGTGACGGCGAAGAACTCGGTGATCCACTCGTACGGGAAGAAGTGCCCGATGAGGGGGAGGACCGCATGCGGGTCGAAGAGCTGCATCGTCGCCTGGGCGAGCGTGAGCACGAGCACGCCGAAGGAGATCATGGTGAACCAGTGCGCGATCGCGACGATCGGGAGGCGCGCCATCCGGGTGTGGCCGAGGAACTCCTTGACCAGGGTCGCGGTCCGCAGACCCGCCTGGGAGGTCCGCTCCCCGGCGCCGGTCGGGGCGCCGAGCTTGAAGAAGCCGACGAACTTCCCGACCCGGGTCAGGAAGAACGACCAGCCGACGATGGTCGCGATGACGCCGATGACGATCGCGACGACCTGGAGGGCGTGCATGATGGAACCTCCCAAGGGGCCCGAGGGGAAGTCGGGCACGGATACAGTTGTGGGGCAATTCTACTGTTCCGCTCAGGGTAGCGTAACCAGCCTGTCGAACGCACGTTAAGAATCCGTCATGACCTGGGCTGATGCCCGCGGACCGGAGACGCGGACGGGGGCCGTCGGCACACGGCCGACGACCCCCGGGACGGTGGTGGGATCAGCGCCGGTCGTCGTCCGCGCTCACGCGGGCAGCGCTCTGGAGCTTCTTCGGAAGGGCGTTCTCACCCCAGGTGTTGCGCACGGTGGTCGCGGCGTAGCGCTCCACGACGAGCCGCGCCACGGCCACGCCGACGCCGGAGACGATCGTCCATGCGATGGCCTCCGACAGGCCGACCTCGTCGTCCTGGGTGTTGAGGGGGACCGGCTTGTGGGTGGTCTTCTCCCACACGATGCCCAGCACCTTGCGCGCCGCGAGCGCGGCGAGGGTCGCGCCGCCGACGCCGATGATCTGCCATGCGATTTTTCCGCCCATGCGAGTGATCTCCTCCGGAATCGAGTTCGATGTATGAGGTCCAGCCTAGACCGTGCCCGGGTCCCCGAGCACCCACGTGCGCATCCGTGCTGAGAACTCCTCGTCGTACGTGAGCGCGGCGCCGTCGAGGGCGGTGACCGGCACGCTGACCCGCGCCGAGGACGTCAGCCACACGCCGTCGGCGCTCATGAGGTCGTCGACGGTGAGGTCGGTGTAGGAGCACAGGAGGCCGGCCTCGGCGGCGTGGGAGAAGATCGTCTGCTGGGTGGTCCCGTGGAGCAGCCCGGCCTTGGGATCGGGGGTGAGGAGCTCGCCGCCGCGGCGGATGACGACGTTCGCGCTCGGTCCCTCGAGCACCCGGCCGTCGTGGGACAGGTAGATGACGTCCTCGGCGCCGTGCGCGGCGGCCCAGCGCCCGGCGGCCTGGTTCGTCGCGTACGACAGGGTCTTGGCGCCGATGAGCATCCACGGCGCGATCTGTCCGAAGTAGGCCGGGTAGCCCTTGTCGAGGGTGACGACCGCGATGCCCTGCGCGCGCTGGCGGACGTACTTCGGGTCGAGCGGGATCGTCAGCGCCCAGCCGACCGGTGCGTCGACTCCGCGGGACAGGGTGTAGCGGACGGTGAAGGGCTCGTCGTCGCCGCGGGCGGCCCGGTGCTCGGCGACGACGGCGTCGAGCGCGGCGTGCCACAGGTCGGGATCCGGAGCGGGGAGCTCGAGCATCGCCGCCGAGGCGCGGAACCGCGTGAAGTGGAGGTCGCGGGCGTGGACGTGGTCGGCGGCGCCCCGGCGGGTGACGAGGACGGTCTCGAAGATCCCGTCGCCGCGGTGCGGGGCGAGATCGTCGACGCGCAGGTGGGGGTCGCGGGGGTCGACGAGCGTGAATTCGGCGCGCGCGAGGTCGAGGAGCGCGAGCGAATCGGGAGCGGGTGCGGCTGCCATGGGCTCATCCTATTCCGCAGCGCCGCGCCCGGCTGCGCGGCGCTCCCTCGCCGCTCCCGCGCCCGACTGCGCAGTATCCACCGATCTGCGCGTCATTGCGCGCAGATCGGCACATACCGCGCAGTTCGTTCGGAGGCGACCCGTCGGGGCAGGGCTCGGAGTCACCCCCGTGCGCCGGCGGCGGTCCGGCCGGCTCAGCCGCCGAGCAGTCCGGGGACGGCGCGGCCCAGACGGGTGAGGAGCGCGTCCGCGTCGGCGAGGACCCCGTCGGAATGGACGAAGCCGTGCACGGTGTGCGGGTACTCCCAGAGCTCGCACGGCGTTCCCGCTGCGGCGAGACCGGCGGCGAACGCCTCGCCCTCGCTGCGGAGGACGTCGCAGCCGGCGGTGACGACGACGGTGGGCGGGAGGTCGTGGAGAGCGGCCCGGCCGACGGAGGCGAGCGGGTGGAACCGGGTGTCCGGCCCGGCGTAGCAGTCCCAGTAGTAGGCCATCCGGTCCGCGGTGAGGCCGTGGTCGGTGCCGAACTCGCGATAGGAGTCGGTGTCCTGTCCGGCGTCGGTGGCCGGATAGAGGAGGACGAGGGCCGCAGGAGCGTGGGTGCTCGCACAGCGGTGGCCGCCGAGTTCGACGGAGTCGCGCAGGGCGAGCGCGGTCGCGGCCGCGAGGTTGCCCCCGGCGGAGTCGCCGATGATGCCGATCCGACCGGGGTCGATCCCGAGGGTGCTCGCGCGGTCGACCATCCACTGGAAGGCGGCGACGCAGTCGAGGAGCGGGAGGGGGAACGGGTGCTCGGGCGCCTTCGCATAGGTCGCCGTGACGACGACCGCCCCGGTGTCGCGGGCGAGCCGCCGGGCTGCCACGTCGGCGATGTCGGCGGTGCCGGTGACCCAGCCGCCGCCGGGCAGCATGAGGAGGGCGGGCGCACCGCCGGGAGCGACTCCCGTGCCGCCGGTCGGCTCGCGTCGGTGCGGGACGTGGATGCGCACCGGGACGTACCCGTGCGGTCCCACGGCGAAGGTGTCGCGGACCTCGGCGACCGGCACCGGTGCGGACTGCCGCCAGCCGAGGTCGACCGCCGCCGCTCGGGCCGCGGCGAGGGTGAGCTGTTCCGCGGGGAGCGGATTGCGGCGGGCGTTCTCGGCGAGATAGGCGCGCGCCTCGTCGCTGAGCGAGCAATGGGTCATGCGAGCGAGAGTACCGGCTCAGGCGACCGCGGTGCCGAACAGCAGGCCGAGGAGGAACGTCACCCCGGCCGCCCCGTAGCCGATCGCGAGCTGGCGCAGCGCGCGCGGCAGCGGGGCGCGGCCCGACAGCACGCCGACGACGCCGCCGGTGAAGAGGAGCGCGAGTCCGACGAGGCCCGCGGCGAGGAGGATCGCGGGATAGCCGGTGAGCCCGAAGATATAGGGGAGGATCGGGATGATCGCGCCCGAGGCGAAGAAGCAGAAGGACGAGGACGCCGCACCGAGGCCGGTGCCGAGCTCCTCGTGCTCACCGTCGATCGGGATGTGGAGGACGTGACCGTCCCCGGGCCGTCCGGCCGTGCGGATCGCCTCGGCCGCGGCGGCCTCGGCGGCGTCGGAGTCCATGCCGCGGGCGCGGAACACGAGCGCGAGCTCGTTGGCATCGATGTCGAGGGCGCGGATCGCGTCGCGCGATCCCGGGTCCGGGGTCGAGGCCTCGAGCAGCTCGCGCTGGGAGCGGACGGAGACGTACTCGCCGGCGCCCATCGACAGTGCGCCCGCGAGCAGGCCCGAGATGCCGGTGAGGAGGATCGTGCCGGTCGACACCCCCGCGGCCCCGACGCCGAGGACGAGCGCGAGGTTGGAGACGAGCCCGTCGTTCGCGCCGAACACCGCGGCCCGGAAGTTGCCGGAGAGCTTGGCGCGGGAGCGGGCGGCCAGGGCGCGGATGACCTCGGCGTGGATCTTCTCGTCGGCGGCCATCGCGTCGGTGGCGTACCAGTCCTCGTCGTAGGGCGAGCTCGTCTCGGACTGCTGGGCGAGGGCGAGGACGAAGATCGAGCCGAAGATGCGGCCGAGCGCCGACAGGATGAGGGTGCCGAGGTCGGGCAGGCGGCGCTTGTGCGAGTGATCGCCGAGCAGGGTGATCCAGTGCTGCTGGTGCCGGTGCTCGGCGTCGGCGAGGGCGAGGAGGATCTCCGCCTCCTGGCCGGTCTTGCGGGCGGCGAGGCTGCGGTAGACGCGCTCCTCGAGCCGCTCGTTGGCGAGGTGGCGCTGCCACCGGTGGATGAGCTTGTAGGAGGGCTCCTGGGGGACGGATCTGCGTTCGGGCACGGCCCCAGCATAGAAACCCCGGCGCATATTTTCAATACTTGCGCAATTACTTGAATGAGCGACCGGCGGTGCGGTGGGGAGCGCCGGGGCCGACGCCCGGTGCGCGGGTGCGTGGGAGCCACCGGGCGCGTGAGAGGCATCGGGCGCGCGGGAGGTGCCGTCCGCGGGGGTGGCGTCGGGCGCGCGGGAGGCGCCGGGCGCGGATCGCGCCCGGCGCCTCCCGCCGGACTCAGCTGCCCGGTCGATCCGCCGTGAGTCGCATGCGAAGCGTGTCGCCGGGGGCGAGCGGCCGGGAGATCCGCGTCGGCTCGACGCAGAGGAAGCCGCGGTGGGCATCCGGCGTGGTGTCGCCGAGCGGCTTCCCCGGATTCCACACCACCGCGTCCGAGGCGTCGGTACGGATCCGCAGGCGGCGACCCAGCGTCGGGTCGTCGAGGGTGAGGGTGCGGTGGGCGGATCCGCCCGTGAGCGGATAGACCTCGTCGAGTCCGGCGGCGGGGATCGGCAGCGGGGCGCTCCCGATGCCCTCCACCGTCGTGCGCGTCGGATCGCCCGTCCGGAGGTAGGCGTGGAGGGCGGCGGTGACCGGCACGGCCGCCCCGGTGTCCGCCGGGTCCGGATCGGCGCGGTGGGTGAGCTCGACGGTCAGGGCGTCGTCGAGTCGGACGGTGAGCCCGGCCGCGCCTCCGCGATGGGCGAAGCCCAGGCGCACCTCGGCGCCGGCGTCGTCCACCGCGAGCGCCTCGACGTCCCAGGGGTGCAGGCGGGCCCAGCCGTGCTGCGGTTCGGCCGCAGGCCCGAACCACGGCCAGCAGACGGGGATCCCGCCGCGGATCGCCGCGCGACCGTCGAGGTGGGCGAGCGAGGAGGTGAAGAGGGTGTCCGGCTCGGCGGCGTGCGGGCGGTAGGTGAGCACCTGCGCGCCGAACCGGGACACCACCGCTACGGCGTCGTCGAACCGGAGGACGAGGAGTTCGACCGCTCCCATGCGGGTGCTCTCGATCCGTCCGCGGTCGTGCTCGGCGAGGGTCGTGCGGGGCAGGCTGAGGAAGTCCTCGGTGCTGAGCAGATCGTCGTTCGGCGCGGTGGGGCCGGAGGTGTGCGAAGAGGGCTGTGCCATGCCCCCACTCTTCCATCCGGGAGCGGGAGTGCATACCCGGGCTGCCGTGAGCGCACCGGCGGATGGGGTGGCTGTTCCGTGACATCTGTCCTGAAGAATGGGACTCCGGCCCGTTGTTCGTTACCTATTCGTGACTTTACGCCCGAATCTGACGATTATCTGTGTACTACCGTGGTGCACCATGTGACGCCCGTCACCAAAACGTGACATGGCGTCACGCCCTGCTCGATCGATCAGGCACTGCACTGCACGACAGAGAAGCACCATTCGCATCGAAAGGCTGACATGTCCAGAAGACTGACGCACAGCGCGCTCGCCGTCACCGCGGCCGCCGCGCTCGGGCTCACCACCGCCGCCCCCGTGCTCGCGGCTCCCGTCACCGAGCACACCGATATGGGCGTCACCGGCGCCGCCGCCCTCGCGCACCTCGAGGAGCTCTCCGACATCGCCCTCGCCCATGCCGACGAGGGGTACCGGGCCGTCGGCACCCCCGGCTACGCCGCATCGAGCGAGTACGTCGAGGAGGTGCTCGAGGCGACCGGCGCATTCGAGGTCTCGCGGCACGAGTTCACCGTTCCGACCCAGACGTTCGGCGAGGTCTCCTTCAGCGTGGAGGGCGAGGCGCAGGAGACGTTCTCGACGCTGTCCAACGCCGAGGGCACCGAAGCGCCGCTCACCGACACCGCGGTCACCCTGCCCACCGACGACGCCTACGGCGACAAGGCCGGCGGCGAGCTCGGCTGCGAGGCGGGCGACTACAGCGATGCGAACGCCGGGACCATCGTCCTCGTGCAGCGCGGCGTCTGCGCCTTCGGCGAGAAGGTCACCGCGGCCACCGAGGCGGGCGCCGCCGCGGTCGTCATCTACAACCACTCCGAGGGTCCGCTCAACGGCACCGTCGGCGACCGCATCGAGGGCAACATCGCCGGTGCATCGCTGGAGCTCGCCGAGGGCGACGCGCTGCGCGAGCAGATCCTCGCCGCCGGGGACGCACCGGTGCTCGCCGACCTCACGGTGGAGACGACCTTCGAGG